>CACKFQ010000005.1 GCA_902599555.1 uncultured Candidatus Actinomarina sp.
TTTGCCACGGAACAATTCAATTATCAAAATAAATATTGGATATGAAAAAACTAGTCCAATTCCTACAGCTACTGTATTCAACTCTATAGATTTGAACATTGTAGACCAATGTATGGCTAGTAAGGGTCCTAGAAAAATTCCAGAATAAAGTAAATCTTTTGTAATCTGTCTTTTCTTAAGAACAAAAATTAACAGGAACATAGTCCCAAGAAAAGTTCTTATGCCTACCAATGACATAGAGCTAACATTAGATGTTCTAATGATTAAGGGGATAGATCCCCAGCAAATTGCTAATAAGCTAATGAGGAGATAGGCCCTAAGTTTTTTATTCAAACTTATTGTTGGTCTTGTTTGGAGTAATTACTAAATTGTGTAAATTCTTTACTGAAGAAAAGATCTACTTTTCCTGTTTGTCCAGATCTGTTTTTCACAATATTTACTTCTGCAACACCCGGTGTTTCAGTGCCTGGGTTGTAATAATCGTCTCTATAAAGCATCATGACTATATCTGCATCCTGCTCAATTGCTCCAGACTCCCTTAAGTCACCTAAACGAGGTCTTTTATCTTCTCTAGCCTCTGCCGCTCTGTTTAACTGCGAAAGTGCAAATATTGGAACTTTGAGTTCTCTTGCTAAGTTTTTTAAGTTTCTACTTATTTCAGCAATTTCTTGCTGTCTGTTGTCTCCAGATGAACTCTGCATTAGTTGCAGATAGTCAACAAGTATCAGGTCTAGGCCCCTGGAAGACTTTAGTCTTCTTGATTTTGCTCGTATATCTGTAACAGTAATCACAGGAGCATCATCAAAATACAGTGGAAGGCTATTAACTTTTGATGCAGCCTCAACAACTCTTGACCATTTTTCAGGTCCTAGTTGACCTTTTCTTGCATCTCCGGATGTAACTTTTGCTTCAGAAAATAAAACTCTTTGAACCAATTCTTCTTTTGTCATTTCAAGCGAGAAAAATGCTGCTATCTTTCCATCTTTTGCTACATTGGTTGCAATATTTAAAGCTAAAGAGGATTTACCCATGCTTGGTCTTGAAGCTAGTACTGCTAAGTTCCCTTCTTGTAAGCCAGAAAGATAATAATCTAAATCTGAAAAATAAGTTGGAAGTCCTGATAGCCCAGTTCCTCTGTTTTCAATTTCTTCAATTCTTTCAATCGCAGATTCAAGTACGTCATTTACACCAACTAATCCATCACCAATTGCATCATCAGAAGCTGTAAATATTGTTTGTTCTGCTTCATCCAAAACACTATGAATCTCTTTATCCATAGCCATGGCTAATAGCTCTATTCTTCCGCTAGCTTTTAAAAGTTTTCTTCTGTGTGAATGCTCTAAAACAATCTCTATATATCTCTCAAAATTTGCAGAACTAGGAACATTCTCAACAAGTCTTGCAATATAAGAAGCATTTACAGATGAGTTTTTTGTGTCTTTAAAAATTAGTTCCGAAACAGTTACGGTATCTATGGGATTACCTGTATCAAAAAGTCCTTTCATTGCTTCAAAAACACTTTGATTAGAAGGGCTGTAAAAATCTGCTGGCTTTACTTCTTCCATCAGTCTTGTTACAGCGTCTCTTGAAAGTAATGCACTACCTAAAAGAGCTTCTTCTGCTTCTAAACTATGTGGAGGAACTTTACCTAAAGATTGGTTATCTCTAGATGAAAGTGCCTCAGGACCAACCATTATTTTGTATCTGGGACTATCTCTAATGTAATATCGAAACTTGTATCAGGTCCTAAAACTACCTTTACAGTATGTAAGCCAATTTCTTTTACCTGATTTTCAACATTAATTTGGTCTTCTTCGAGTTTAAATCCTGAAAATGTTTCAACTGCTTGAGTGATCTGCTCATTATTGATAGCAGCGTATAAAGTTCCTTCATCAGTAGATGTTTGAGAAATTACGATATGTGCATCAGCAAGTGCTGTTTTAATAGACTCCGCAAGTTCAGAGTTTATTTGTGCTTGTTCTTGTCTTTTCTCTTGAAGCTTTTGAGCAAACTCCAAATTATTTGCTGTTGCAACAATTGCTAATTTTTTAGGTAAGAGATAGTTTCTTGCATAACCTTTTGCGACATCAACAACATCTCCTTTTCGCCCTAATGACTGAACATCTGAGTTTAGAATTAATTTCATCTTCTGTTGTAACTTTGCTTGTAAGAACTTGTTGTTACATAAGGTAAAAGTGCTAGCTCTCTTGCAACTTTTATTAACCTAGCTACCTTTGCTTGTTCTTGTTTTGTAATACCAGTTATTAAGCTTGATCTGATTTTTCCTCGATCAGAAATAAACTTTTCTAAAAGTTTTACATCCTTGTATGTTGCATTTTCAATCTGTTTTTTTGTAATTCTTCTCGGTTTTGGAGCTTCATATTTTGAAGACCTTCTACCAGTGTTTCTTTTTGTATTTGCCATTTTCAAATCTCCTTAAAACGGTGCTTCGTCTTCTTCATAATTTTCTCTAGCTACAGGCTCTTGGCTAGAAGGCATTCCACCAGATGCTCTTTCGACACTTGCTTTAGCCCATCTTAAGCTTGGTGCAATTTCATCAATTGAAATATCTACTACAGACCTATTTTGTCCATCTTGAGTTTCCCATGATCTGTAGTTCAATTTTCCTACAACAATTACCCTCATGCCTTTTTGAAGAGAAGCTGCAGCATTTTCTGCCATGTCATTCCAAACAGTTCCTTGAAAAAACATTGGATCTCCTGGTTCCCATGAACCATCTGCAGTTCTTTTATTTTTATTTTGTGCAATTCTTATTTCCGCTAGTGTTGCACCACCATCGGTCACTCTGATCTCTGGATCAGCAGTTAAGTTTCCAACTATTGTTACTGTATTGTCTACCATTTTTATCTACCTCTAGCTTTCCATCTTTAAGACTTTGTGTCTAATGACATCATCAGATATTTTTAGCACTCTATCGAGTTCCGCAGGAACTTCTGAGGGGCTTTCAAAAGTCGTAATAGTGTAGATTCCTTCTTTGAAAGTATCTATCTCGTAGGCAAGTTTTCTCTTTTGCCATACACCTTGTTCTGAAACACTTCCTCCACCACTAGAAATTACATCTGTTATGGATTTGTGTATTGATTCGACGACTGTATCGTCTGCTGTTGGTCTCACTATTGAGACCAAGTCATATTTATTCATTTTTCTCCTATGGACACTTATACGTGGCTTCTTTCGAAGCAGGTACCTATTAATTTAATACTAGAAATGGACTATGACAGAATTTTTTTAATTTCTTTTTTCCACTCTTTAAGAGAGTCATTAATGTCATTACCCATATCGTATGAATAATCATCAGTTGGAAAGTCTCTTTTTTCTATTTCATCTTTGTATGTTTTTAATGCTTTTAAGGTAGCTTCATACTGCTGATCGTATCTCTTAACAAATTTTGCATCGATATATTCTTTTGACTTCATTCCTAGTAAATCATGTAAAACAAGGACTTGACCATCTGTTAAATTCCCAGCACCTATGCCAATAGTAGGTATATTGATATTCTCAGAAATTGACTGTGCAACAACTGTTGGAACACCTTCTAAGACCATTGAAAAACAACCAAGCTCTTGAAGAAGTAAAGCATCTTCAAATAATTGTCTAGCCAAATCTAAGGTTTTGCCCTGAACTTTATACCCACCCATAAGATTCTTTGATTGAGGAGTTAGGCCAAGATGGCCCATTACAGGTATTTCTGCCTCTAATAGAGCTTGAATGGTTTCTTCTCTTTTTTTTCCACCTTCAATTTTTACAGCATCAGCTTTACCTTCTTGAATAAATCTTCCAGCATTTTTTATCGTATCTTCTTTACTGACGTGATAAGACATATAAGGCATATCAGCAACAACAAGGCTTGAAGGTTTTGCATTAGTTACAGCTTTAACATGATGTAACATTTCATCTACAGTAACGGAAAGTGTGTCATCATGGCCAAGAACAACTTGTGCTAAGGAATCACCAACCAATATTATATCTATTTCAGCTTCCGAAACTGCTTTTGCTGATGGATAATCATACGCGGTCATCATAGAAACAACACGGCTATTTTTTAAATTAGTTATATAAGGTACTGTTTTTTTCATTTCCTCTCTCCGCTTTAAAAGTCGAAGGATTAATTAATTATAAAACTCAAAAATTTTTTATAAAAGCTTTTTTAATTTTTTCAAATATCAAATGAGGTGTAATATATGTTTACTTAAATTAAACCAATTGTTATAAGGAGAAGTAGTGAATCACGATAACAGAATTTCAGAAAAAGATTCAAGTGCATGGTTAGGTGTGCTTGTTTTTGTTGTTGGTTTATATCTAGCGTGCACTTTGATAGCAAATATTGCGTCACTTAGAATCGTGATTTTTGCAGGTTTTTCTATAGATGCTGGTACATTAATTTATCCCCTTACGTTTACTTTGAGAGACCTTATTCATAAAGTAGGTGGAACAAAAACAGCTCGAGCGACTATTTTTACTGGAGCAGGAGTAAATGTTTTAATGGTTGTATATTTTTGGTGGGTATCAACAGCTCCTGCTGATATGGAGGTTGGTCCGCAAACAGAATGGTCAACAGTCCTCGGGCCACAATGGAGAATTGTGACTGCATCAATTATTGCTATGTTAATTGCAGAGTTGATAGATACATATGTGTACCAAAAATGGGTCAGTAGATTTAAATATAAGTACCAATGGGGAAGAGTTCTTTCCTCAAATGCTATTTCATCTCCTATTGATTCACTAGTGTTCTCTTTTATAGCCTTTTATGGGTTAATACCAATAAGTGTTGTTTGGTCGATATTTGCATCTATGGTTGGTATAAAACTAATAAGCTCATTAGTTAGTTTGCCAGCAATTTATTTAATTAGGCCAAAACTTGAATGGACTTTAGAAGGTCAATCCTGAGAGATAATATAATTTGTTATAAAATTTATTAATCTTTTTATCGTCGTTTAATATTTAAAATATGAAAACAGTAAAAGTTTTATTATTACTATTATTTGTTTCATGTACAGCAATAGAAAGTGTAGAAATAGTGGACGATAAATATAAAAAAGCTTATTTTGCAGGCGGTTGTTTTTGGTGTATGGAACCTCCGTTTGAAGCTCTTGAAGGAGTTGTTGAAGCAACCTCTGGATATATGGGTGGTAGTGTAGAAAATCCTACTTATGAAGAAGTAACAACTGGGGAGACAGGCCATGCGGAAGTTGTAGAAATCTTATTTGATCCAGAAATAGTCACATATGAAGAATTGCTAGAAGTATTTTGGAGAAACATAGATCCTACTGCATTAAATTACCAATTTGCAGATGTCGGATCACAATACAGAACTGAAATATTTACTGTTGGTGAAGAACAAAAGAGCTTAGCTGAAAAATCAAAAGTTGAACTAGATGGATCAGGAAAATTTAACAAACCAATCGTAACTGCAATCTCAGTTGCTCCGGAGTTCTACATTGCTGAAGATTACCATCAAGATTTTTACAAAAAACAAAGCATGCGTTATAAAATGTACGCTCAAGCTAGTGGTAGAAAAGGGTTTTTAGAAAAAACTTGGCAAGAAGACTAGTTTTTTAAAGTCTTGTAGAGCGTCTCTTTCCACTCTTTATTATCAATCTCCCAAATAACATTGATATTTTTTGTTGTATGTGACCAATACTCATCAATATGAGGTTCGCTTTCGCCAACATTTAGCTCATCTACAATTGTCATTCCCCTGGCTGGTCCATCCAAGACAATTTTTACATGATGGCGATCTTGCTTTAATACAACATCATTGTTTAAAGCGACTGCCATAGCTACTGGGTCCGGAAGTCCTAATCCTGGATCGCCCAACCAATTCTGGCTTGAATCAAGGGCATGTTTGTTGCAATCTATTGTGAAATCGCCTTTTTTTGTCTTAAAGCTGTAAACAAAGTCCATTTCTTCTTCTGTTAAATTCGCACCTCCACGACAAAGCTCCCATCCAACTATTGTTATATCGGGGTGTCCAGACTCAAATACAATGTCTGCAGCTTCAGGGTCGCACCAAATATTGTATTCAGCCGCAGGTGTTACATTTCCAACTGTTGTAGCTGCTCCCCCCATGATGACTATGTTTTTAATTTTTTTAAAAGATTCTGGATGTTTTTGTATGAAATAGCCAACATTGGTTAATGGCCCTAGAGTTACCAGGGTTATCTCATTTGGATATTGTTCAACTAATGATTGTAAAATGTCCATGTAATCAGAATCGTCTTCATTAAGTTGAGGATTTGGATAATTCATATTTCCCATGCCGTCTGGTCCATGAAACCAGTCTGCATGTTCTCTTTTTTTCACCATTGGTTTGTCACTTCCCACATATACGGGTACATTTTTTTCACAAAGCTCAATCGTGTACCTAGCGTTAATACTTCCTTGTTCAACCGGCATGTTTCCAGAAACTATGCTTACACCTAATACCTCTACATCTGGATATTCAAGAGCCATCAATAAAGCAACGGCATCATCTGATGCAGTGTCTGTATCAATAAAAAATTTTCGTTTTGTCATAAAACTAGACTATCAAATATTTTATAAACTATCACAGTGCTTTCGTAATACATTTTTTGGGTAACTGTCGCTAATTACAAAATCTGGATCGGGGTTTAAAGTGTTTTGTGACTTTTCTGACATTAATTGCAAGTACTCTTCTGAATCTCTCCAGTTTTTAATACTGTATTGTTGATTTTCTTCCCACCAGTCAACTTCATCTTGAATTGTCCACTGGTTGTCTATAGATTTCAGATGCTTTTCTAATGCTTGATTTGCTTCTCTTGAGTCTTCAAAGTTATTATAAAATCCTTCAATTAATCCAGCTAGGTACTCATTATTAATTTCATATTCTGAAATAATTTTTTCTAAACCATCAATTCCTATTTTATTAATTCTCAATGCCTCATACACATAGTCAAGCTTTGTAGCGTCTAAGCCTGAATATGTTCTATATATTTCACTTTCATATGCTTCAATTTGTATGGTGTCAAACACTTCTTCGATTGCATCTGCTAATTCAAGGCAATTATTTATTTTCGCAGGTGACGATTCTTGTTCTGAGCAAAAATTTAAAGTTAAGAACATTACCACTAAAATGATGTGATTAATTTTTTTCATCTTAATACATTGTTGTGTATGTCAAGTGATGTGGATAATGTGTAGCATGATAATTTTTCCATAATCGATAATCTAGTTGAGGTATTATGATTGCTTTGCCCTCAGGTCTCTTTTCGTTTATTCTTTCTGTCAAAAGTGCTGTTGTATAAATTGATGCTATCCTAATTTCAATTTCTTCATCTGAATCTCGCTCTATTAGTTCTCCACTTTTAATCTTTTGATCTAATTGAGGAGTGTAAGTAGTAATTTTTTTCAAATTTAAAGCAACTGGGATTATGTAGTCAGCAAAAGCTGTCATGGAGTTCATATCCTCTATTTTGAAGTAATTTGACCCAGAGAGTTCAGCGTGAATTACCCAAAATGCTAATTGAGCTAATTTGTAAAACTTAACGTTGCTCCCTTTAAACTGTGATGAATCATCAAATCTTGGAAATTCTTCGATTAATCTTTCTATCAATCCGCCTCCGTCTGAATAGAGTTTTTTTGGTCCATTGTTGATAAAATTTATCCAATCACCTTCATAGCTATCTACAAGTTTTTGTCCTACTTCATTTAATATTTCAACTCGTTCTTTCAACATAGGCATTTCAATATTTCCTACAAAAATATTTTTTAGCTGCTGCAGAGAAATACTGGCCATTTTATTACCATCTGTTAATTGAATTCCTGAACTTATTGCATTGTTTACTTGAAAATACATTGCTTCGCTGTCAGAGAGAATTTTTCCATCTTCGTTTACTTCATATTTAATAGATTTATCAAAATCTGTAAAAGCAAAATTTAAAGTGTTCATAAACATCGTTGCTCTAATAAAATCATCCGCATCGTCTCTTACAGCAGCGCTATTTGGAATAGGAAACTCCTCATAAGCTAGCCAATTGGCAACAGATTCTATGGAATCTTTATTTATTGAGAGGTGTTCAAGCTGGTCTACAACTTTTGATACAGAACTTAAGACTTCGGAGTCCCAATTTATTTTCACATAAAGAATCTTAGTAGAAAATAGTAAAAAAAATTTTATACTAGTTTTATGAGTTCAAAAATTTGTGTAATCGGAAGTTCAAATATTGATCAAATAGCATATACAAAAAATATTCCCGCAGATGGAGAGACTCTATTTGGAGATTCCTTTCAAATGGGTTTTGGAGGAAAGGGAGCTAATCAAGCTGTTATGGCTGGTCTGCTTGGAGCTGATGTATATATGATTACTTGTTTGGGTGATGATGTTTATAAAGAAATGACAATAAACAACTACGAAGCAAATAATGTAAATACTGATCATATACAATTAGTCAAAGGTGCAAGTGGTGTAGCTCCTATATGGGTTGATGCGACAGGCCAGAATAGAATAATTGTTATTCCTGGTGCGAATAATGAAATAGATGCGCAAAAAGCAATTTCATCTATAGAAGAAATTGGAGATATTTCAGTTTTAGTTGGGCAGTGTGAAATCCCAATGGAAGTCAACCATGAAGTCTTCCAATATGCAAAAAGCAACTCTGTCACAACAATATTTAACCCAGCTCCTGCAAAAAAACTAGAAAGAGAATTCTTGGAGCATATCAGTTGGCTAATCCCAAACGAAAATGAATTTGAGTTAATAAGTGGCATGGAGCCTAATGATGAAAACTTTTTAAAATTTAATGAAGAGATACCTTGTAATTTGATTGTTACTTTAGGTGAAAAAGGTGCTGTTTTGGTTGATGAAAATAAAACACATTATTTTGATGCTCCATCTGTAAATGTAATAGACACCACTGGAGCTGGTGATTCGTTTATCGGAACCTTTGCATATGAATTGTCAGAATCAAACTCACCAGAATCTTGTATAAAAAAGGCAGTAGAAAAAGCGAGTCAGTCAGTTACAAAAAAGGGTACGCAGTCTTCTTACAGTTAATCTTATTGAAGATACTTCTACTGATCGATAGTTAAGCTTGATTCTAAAATAATATTTGTCGCATTACTTACAGCGTCTAAATATGTGTCTTTATCTAAAGCTTCTTTTCTAGATTGGTCACCATAAATTACAAGTAAGGCTCCCGTTCTTACTCTTCTATAGCTTCCCACTACAAATAAAGCAGAGACTTCCATTTCAGAACATAATACGCCACCTCGAACCCAAGCCTCCCATTTTTGATTTAAGTCGTATGAAACGGGCATTGAATCTGGGTCATGTTGCCCGTAAAAAGAATCTTTTGTTTGTACAACACCGATGTGATAAGTGCTTCCCTTATCTTTCGCAGCTTGTTCAAGCGCAAAGACCATGTCAGCAGATCCAACAGCAGGGTATTCAATTGGCATATACTCTGTAGATGTGCCTTCTTGTCTTACGGCACCATTGGCTATTACTAAATCTCCAACTCTTGTGTGCTCCTGCATAGCTCCAGAAGTTCCAAGTCGAACCATTGTTTTTACTCCAATGTTTGCTAACTCTTCTACACCTATTGCAGTTGAAGGACATCCCATTCCTGTTGACATTACACTTACTGGTCTACCTTTATATGTACCCGTAAATGTTTTATATTCTCTGTTAAAGGCAATTTCTTTTGCATCATCAAAATGACCAGCGATAAACTCTACTCTTCCTGGGTCTCCCGGTAAAATTACAAAATCGGCAACATCCCCTGGAGCAAGTCCAATATGGTACTGTTTTTCTCCATCAAGCATTGATTTTTTTTCTGTCATGGTTGAGATGATATCAAATCATCTTTAAAAGGTCACTAAAATTTTTTATAAATTTGTAGAAATTGCCATTAAAAGTGATAGTTTAATGATATGAATATTCCTGAACTGCATCTTCCTACAGAAAACAAAGAGTTTATAAGAAATCCATATGAAAAAATGGGAGAGTTCAGGGAAAGCACACCTGTATTCTGGGATGAAATTAATGATCTTTTCTTCTTTACTAGATATCAAGATGTTCGAAGCATCCAATCAACAAAATCATTCGGTACAACTTTTAATCATATAGATGGGTTTGAAGATTCAATTGGAAATCAAAAAATACCAATCACTTCAACTGCTTATAAAAGATCTGATCAATTTGGATCGTATAAAAATTTTTGGAAATCTGAGGAGTTTTCACTATTAAATTTAGAAGGTCAGTTGCATAAAGAACTTAGAGGGTTGGTTGCTAAAGCTTTTCTACCAAGGTCCGTACAACAATTAGTTCCTTTTATGGAACAAAAATCTGAAGAGTTATTTAATGGTCTCCAAGGTTCAGAATTTGATATGTTAAAAGATTATGCACAACCTTATTCTGTAAGTATTATTGGAAAACTTTTAGGGGTACCTGAAAGTGATCATTTTGAGTTTCTTGATTGGTCACACAAAATTGTAAAAATGTACGATTTTGAAGTGACTGAAGAAAATGCTAATAAAGCCGAGGAAGCAGCAAAACAATTTATTGAATACACTCAAGACCTGCTTAATAAAAGAAGGCAGAACCCTGAAGACGATATGATTACAAGATTGTCACAAGTCTCTGAAGATAATAATTATTTAACAGACGATCAAATTATTTGTACAGTTATCTTACTTCTTAATGCTGGACATGAAGCTACTGTTAACACTTTAGGCAATGGGCTCCACGCGCTATTAACTTTAGGAAAGTCATTTGAAGAAATTAAAAATGAAGCGGATGAAATTAATGATGTAGTAGAAGAGTTGATAAGGTTCGATAGTCCCTTACAATTTTTTCAACGATATGCCCTAGAAGATATTGAAATAGGCGGACATGATATTAAAAAAGGCTCAAAAGTAGCAATTCTATTGGGCTCAGCCAATAGAGACCCCAGAGCTTTTGAAGAACCTGACACTATCAATTTTAAACGTGAAATGAAGGACCACAGTAGTTGGGGTGGTGGTATACACTTTTGTATTGGTACCCACTTAGCAAAACTAGAACTCGGAGTATCTTTTAACCATATACTTGAAAAAGAATTTCAATTAATAGAAGAGCCTTCAAGAACAGGTGCTTTCGGTATCAGAGGATTTAAAAATCTTTTGGTTTCAGTTTAATTTTTCGATTTCAGGAATTAATTGATCAATATTATTAACAGTTACCGTCAGCATTCCTTCAACAAATAAGTTTCTATACCTTCTTTCGTTAGCATTTATAGCTATAACTGGTTTTTCCTTTGCGTAGGTGTGGCCTATCTCTGCTGAAGTTCCTGAGTCAATATCTTGACCAGTCAGAAGTGCAACTGTAAGGTCTGCAGCATCTAGTGCATCCAGATCATTTTTAAATATACGATCCTTGGTCTCCTGTGACATATCTGTACCCTTAAGTTCAGACTCATCAATACCTGTTTGATCTCTGTGTGGAAGAAAGCAGTCGTAGCCATTTTCCTCAAGTTCTTTTGCAATATCTTCTAAATACATTTGCTCATGTTTATTAAAAAGTGGACCTGCGATATAAATTTTTTTAATCATAAAACCAAATTAGCAAAATTATTTAACCAATGTATTACCAAATGATTTAAACTCCATGTATGGGGAAATCTAAAAAGTATGGTATGAATACTAAAGCTCTTCATGCTAACAAACGTTTTGAACCAATAAGTGGTGACGTGATGCCTCCTCTTCACCTCTCTACAACTTACAAAAATGATGTGCCTGGTGAATCAGATTATTTTTATGGAAGAATTAACAATCCAACAAGAGAGTTGTTTGAAAGAACCTTGGCGTCACTTGAAGGTATCGAAAATTATGAGGAGCAGCATGCTTTTGCAATGGCATCAGGAATGTCAGCTGTAAGCATAATTGCCGAACTAGCTAAACCTGGTGATAATGTTGTGATAACAAAAGATGTATACGGTGGAACTACAAATTACTTTTCACGAATAATTAGAGATCGTGGAGTGGAAGTAAATTTCTGTGACTTTGCAGACCATGATGCTTTAGATAGCTTGTTAAATGAAAAGACCAAACTCGTTTGGATAGAGTCACCATCCAATCCCTCAATGAAATTATATGATTTGCAAAAAATCTCTGACATAGTTCATCAATACGATGCTTTATTAGTTGCGGATAGTACTTTCTCAACACCATTTATTACAAGACCTTTTGAACATGGTGTAGATATTATTATGCACTCTACCACGAAATATATTGGTGGACATAGCGATACGCTAGGTGGAGCTGTTTTATGTAAAGATCTTGAGTTGCATGAGAACTTGATGCTTTATCAAAGACAAGGTGGTGCAATTATGTCTCCTTTTGATGCTTACTTGGTGCAAAGAGGTCTATATACACTTGGACCAAGAATAAAACTTCATTCTGAAAATGCTCATAAATTAGCAGAATACTTGGGTGGTTCTGAACACATAAAAGAAATCAGATATCCCGGATTAAGTAACTTCGAAAATCATGAAATTGCAGTTAAACAGATGGATTACTTTGGTGGAATGATGAGTTTTTATCTAGAAGAACATATTAATCAAGAAAAATTCTGGCAATCGCTAGATTTGTATAAACTTGCTGTCAGTCTAGGCGGTGTTGAAACACTGATTGAGCTTCCTTATTTAATGACTCATGATAAGGCTCAAGATACAGAAGCAAGCGCACCTGTTGACTTAATTAGAATCTCTGTCGGATTAGAAAACATTGAAGATTTGATTGAGGATATGGAATCTGCACTCAATGCAGCAAAAAAATAATCTAACTCCTAACTACTTCTCTTACGCAATATATTCCGTCATCGTAACTGCACTGTTGTTCATTTTGTTTGGATCTAATGGGTGGGGTCCTGCAGCTGAAAACGAACAAGCTATTGGTCAAATTTCAAGATGGTGTGAAAGGGTTAGTGATGGTTTTTTTAGAGAACCAGCTAATACTTTGGGTAATTTGGGATTTGTTATTACTGGCCTCTATATGTTTTACAAATTATCAGATGACGCTACTAATAACAAAACTCCAATGTTTGGTTCGTTTAAAATTGCACTTATATATGCATCCGCATCAACTTTTCTTGGTCCAGGATCTATGGCAATGCATGGAACCCACACCAAGTTTGGTGCATGGTTAGATAACGTTTCAATGATAAGTTACATACTTGTCTTGTGGATTTATAACTTAAAGAGGTTAACGAAGTTTTCCAACAAAATTTATTTTTCAACGTATTCAATACTTTTAGTTTATTACGCATATAGTTACTGGTTTCTTGATTCAGGACTTGGAATAGGTGTAAATTTATTTGAGTTGAGTATTGGTCTATGGATTGCTACCGAAGTTATAATCAAGTTTCCAAATATGTATGGAAGGGTTCTGTCAGGAATCACGGTCCTTGTTATTCAACAATTATTTGGAAGTTCAGTAATAGATTCTTTGTCAAACATTCAAGATAACTGGGAAATGGCGTTTTACTTTGCTCCTGCTTTAATTCCAAATATTAGCCAAAACACCAAAAGAAAATATACCCCATGGTTCTTTATTGGGTTTGCATCTTTCTTTGGAGCATTGTTAATTTGGGGAACTGGTGTACCAGATCACCCATGGTGCAACCCTGACTCTTGGATACAAGCTCATATGATTTGGCATTTGTTATGTGCAGTAGCAACTCTTAGTTTTTTTAATTTTTATAGAAATGAAACTACTCGGTAAAACTTAAGCTGTCTATCCAGGCTGAAATTTCTTTAACAGTATTTCTGTAAACTTCTAAAGCGTGTTCATCCGAATCATAAGAAGACCTGCTAGGGTCTACAAAAGCATTGTGAACTCTGTTTTTTCCATTTGGAAACACTGGACACAGCTCATTAGCTGAATCACAAACTGTTAATACATACTCAAACGGCTCATCAATAAACTCGTTTACTAATTTTGGATATTGAGTGCTTATATCATACCCCTCTTCAGCCATTGCTTTTACGGCATAGGGGTTAACTATCTCTTCAGGTTTTGTTCCGGCTGAATAGATTTCATAATCAGGATACTTGGCTTTTAAGAGACCCTCGGCAATTTGCGATCGACAGGTATTACCGGTACAGATAACAATAATTTTCATGACCCTAGTTTAAATGAAAAATTAGAATAATAATATGGATACACAGGCCAACAAAGAACGTAAATTTACCCAAGCAATGGAAAAGTGGATAATGTACTTTATGTATGCATTATTTGGAGGGTTGTTTTTCTTAATTTCTCTTCAAGGCTCTTGGAGTGAAGGTTTAATTTTACTTCCTATAGCAATCATTTCCCTTCCTCTCACAAAGTGGGGTATGCGTTGGCAAAATGAGAGATATGTAAGAAGTGCACAAAATCAAGATGACTTAAAAATAGTTATGAATAAATTAGATGAAATTGATAAGAGATTATCAAAATTGGAGGAAAGTTGATAAGTATTAAATTGATGCTGGAGCATATGGCATGGGCAAATCAAGAAATATATAAAGAGATTAAAAAGCTGGACACAAAAGTTCTTGATTATTTTGTAATCGATCCAGAGTGGACTGTTCGAACAATTATGATACACATTGCTGGTGCATCACATTTGTATGGTCAACGATTAAATGGTGAACCCTTTTCACGTTTTGAACTTAAAAGTACTGACGATTCGGAAATTATCGATGAACTGTTACTTGAACTAGACAGGATTGATCAAAGTTTAATGAAAAATGTTGATAGAGAAGATGAAGAAGTAACCTATAAAACCTCCAAAGGTGAGGGTAAAAGTACAGTTTCTGAAATACTTTCCCAATTAATCTTTCATGCAGGAGAACATCGAGCTCAAATTGTTGCTGCCTTAGACAAGCACAACGAAAGATCTATTAACTTAGATAATTATTCTATTTGGAGTTATGTTAACTCCACTAAGTAGTTGAGTCTGATACCCATTTTTCATACTCAGGCAAAGTAAATACAGGTTCCAATACTGTGATTTTTGGAAGCTCATAAGGGTGTCTTTGCTTAACAATATCAACGACTTCTCTCATCAAACTTTCTTTTGTATAGAGCAAAATTTCAATTTCTGAATCCTCGACTAACTCATTTTTCCACTTATAAGATGATTGGATTTCATGAAAAGTTCCACATGCAATCTTGTTTGTTTCAAGTAGTAAGTTAATTAAGTTTTGGGCTTTCTTTTGCTCATCTACTGTAGTTTGAATTATTATCATATATCTAAATTGAGTTCATTTGCTGTATAAGACCAAAGTTTATCTCGTAGCTCATGATTGTAAACTAATTTGTTGTGTCGCATAAGTGCTGGTTCACCATAAATGCCAATTAGTTTTGGAGCGTAAACCAGGTCTGCTGTGGTATTTTCATCTTCAATTGCTCGAATAATTGGTGCGATTCCTGTGTTTATGTTTGTAGAGAAATAGGTATAAAAAGACTTTTTAATTTTCTTAACTTCGTATGGTCTTGACTGCCTTGACTTTGTAACGCCTGGATGAGCTGTGGCTACTGATATTGATGTTTTTTTTAGTTTACTCTCCAACTCAATTGCAAACATTGACCTAAGTAAATTTGTGAAATTGTATCTACTGCTAGGAGAGAATGAATCTTTAGAGTGTAGGCCGCTTAAATTAAATGTTCTTGCTAGATACATAGAAAGGCTTGTGACTTGAACAATCCTTCCAGAACTTCTATGTAAATTCTCTAACAACATCAGAGCTAATCTAAAAGAACCAAAGTAATTTACAGCAATCATTGATTCGTAACCCTCTTCCGTTAATTCATAATCTCTGTAGATTAATCCTGCATTATTGTATAAAACATCTATCTCTGAATAATCCGAATTAATTTGATTCACAAACTGATTGATACTTGAAGGTTTTGATAAATCTAATTCCAAAAAAACTGCATTACTACCAAGAAACTCTTCGGCCATTTTTCCTTTTGCCGTATCCCTACAAGCTAAAATAACTTGATAATTTTTAGCAATTAAATCCTTTGCAACAGCTAATCCAATTCCTTTATTAGCACCAGTGATTATTGCTGTTTTTGACATTATTTTATTTAGTTTATTAATACGTATAATTAAAGAAATGTATTATTTACTAACTGGAATTATTGCAGTTTCAATTCTTAGGTATTTCAATTTAATTCCAAAAATGACAAGTAAGTTTTGGACATATGTGGATTACGCGATAGTTATTGTTGGTTTTGTTATATTACTTGCTCGAATACCTCCTTTTTTCGCAGGAATTTTGCTTACAGTTGTAACTGGATATGCCTGGAGAAAAGGCTTTTTTGATAAATTTCGTTAAATATTATTTAATTTTAGATTTATAAATTGGTTCCAAAATTTTGTATAATTCCGCATTTGGAAGTTGTAACCACTTTTCAAATTCATCAATATAATTTTTGTAGTCTTTTCCAAATATATTTATAAAAGTGTTGGAAAAATTACCTTTATCAACAGTTTCCCAAAAATCATAAACCGACTGTTCTCCATTTTGGTGAACTAGATATGCCGTAAACCAACTTCCAATTCTATATGCCAAGTCAACTGTCTCACCTTGACTCCAAGAAATGTTGTAAAGCTTTTGACCATTTTCAAAGAATTGTGTTTTTCTAGCCATAGAGAAAGGACCATTACCCTCTAAAGCCCACTTCATCTCTTGTTTGAATTCGTTTAAATCTTTGGTGTATAGAGCAGCAAAAAAATCCGCATTGCCCTCACCCCACCAAGCTACGTCAGAATTGGGATCGTCCCCAGTTCTTCTTCCAAATTTTCTATCCACTTCCTCATAGTCCCTAGAAAAAATATTTGACATTTGGTAAATATGAAACACTTCGTGATAAGCCATTGTCTTATAACCTTGATCTAAATTGTTTCCCCTTGGTGCCATTACCATAAAATAGTAACCTTCAACTGGTCCACTAGAATTAATTCCAGCACCACCATTTAATACATAGTTTTCATAGGTGTCTAAATTACACCATTCAGCAGAAGGGTATTTTTTCTGCTCTAAATGCTTGCAGTACTCACTATTAGTTTTTTTTCCTGCTTCTAGGTCAGCTCCTGTAATCATGAGATAAATTGCTTTAGCTTGAGATTTTCCATAATAATCTTTACCCATCCAAAGACTATATGCTTCATTTGTGTACTGGATGGTTGAATCTACTGTCTTCTGTGTGAGATCTTCTGTTGCAAAAACTGTCAAAACTTCTTCATCAATAAAGGGAGAGTCTGTTGTCTGCGAATATTGATTACCTCCGAATCTTTCAGAATACATATCAGCGACTTCACCATATGTTTTTGGTACTTCAAAATATTTACTATTTAAAAATTCAAAAAAATCTGCGTACTCTTCTGTGAATGCAGAGGGGTACTCACTAAAATATTGATTTAAGCTATCTGTATATTTTTTCAGTTCTTCCGCGTAGCTAAATACTATTTCTAGGTTATCTCTGTATTTAAGTAAACACTCTTGAGATGTTGTTTCTATTTGAGTTGCATCTTCACAAAGTTCAGAAATTAGTTTTGTATTATAAATTTCAATAATATCGAAGTTTACTGATGGAGGAGGAGGTGCTGATTGTGTATTGTTTTCCTGTGATTTCTTAAACTCTTCTTGGGTTTCATTCTGTTTTTCAGTCATTACATCCTTAGCTACAAGCATCTCTTCAGCAAAAGGGTCTAAGTCTGACTCTGCTGTGCCTCCGCACATTGACAAAATTAACAAAAGAATTAAATATTTTTTCATTCGTAATACTTATTGTTGTAAAGAAGCCATCTCAAGGCAAATATAAAGATGGCTATAGAAAATAGCATTGTCATGTTTGGAAATAAATACAATAAAGTTATTGATCCAATTATTGTTGCAAGTATCAGTAACATGTTATTTTGAATCTGGTTTAAGAAAGGTTTTGTTTCTCCCTTGAACTAAGTGGTACCTTTCCATTAATGCGTGCTTATCTGTCTCAACTGAGTCTGTTAGTTCTAGTTCATCCATTAACTCAAAACGTCTATTTTTATAATCTATCTTAGTTGGAACTATCGTAGCATTGAGGGCCCTCCCTATGTAGTGAAAACCAGTTTTAATAGTTTGGTTGGTTTTCATTTCACCCTCAACTGTTAAATATAAAATAAATTTATCTTTTGATTTAAGCTGTTCAATAACTTGTTGTGTTACTCCTGTTGATTTTGCCCTCCATACAGGTATTCCTCCAAAATTAAGGAGCGCTTTGTTTTGAATCTTTCCAAATGGATGTGGTATTCCAAGCCTGTCAGGGTTTTTTTTGAAAGGAAGAGGCACAACTATTCGGGTAAACATAGAAACAGAACCTAAAAAATAAAACTTCAAATCAGTTGCTAAGCAAACTATGTATGCATAAATTGCATCAAACGTAGAAGAATGTGGGGCAGATGCAATAATTATTCTTTTTTCGTCAGGTAAGCTTCCTACGATATCCCAATTAACGAGTTTTAAAAGAAACCTTCCGATAGGCCCAAGTATCTTTCTTTTCTTGTTTGGGTGATTCTCGGTTTTAACGATTTGACTCATAACTTAATGCTAATGATTTGTTATGTCTTTAACCTGTCTTGAGAGATTTCTTAAGTTTTTATTATTTAGATTTAAAATCCATACGCCAACATAAACCGCGCCAACCAAAAAGAACAAAAATGCATACCCTCTGCCAGGCCCTGTACCGACAAGTGGGGAAAGAAGATCTGCGTTATCAGGAAAAAAAGTGAACTCTAAATAATCTCCAAGTGGACCAGCAATTAATACACCTAGTGGTCTCAACATTTGAGCAATAGTACCTCTAAGTGCTAAAGCTCTGCCACGAATATCTTCAGTAGTTATTGCTAGCCATGCACCAGAAGAAACTGTGTATTGCACTGTTCCACTAACACCACCAATTACTCCATGTATACATAAAAGAAAAATGCTTGGTCTTATAGATCCTATAATCAGACTTAACCCACCAAGAAGACCACAATATATTGCAACTTTTAAGTTTCCTTGAAGCCAGTCTGATAAGCGTAATGAAATAATTGAACCAAAAAGGAAGGCTAGTCCGATACTGGACTCTACAAGTCCAAGACCAGTTGCATCTGTAAAGCTTAGAATCATTGGAGGAAGTAAAACTTGTGTAAACCCCCAAAGAAAATTACAAATTGACAAAATAAGAACTAAGGTAAGAAGCCCTTTTTGTTTTTTAAGCCAGTTATAAGCTTCTATTAAATCAAAATAAACATTTTTAACACTCATCTTGCTTTTTGTTTCTACTTTTTTGCTTTTGAACAAAGTAATTGTTGCTATACCAAACAAACATGTAATTACGTCAACAAGTATTACTCCCGTCAAACCAAAGAAGGAATAGATGAATGCACCTCCAATAGGTCCAATAAGAACAGAGATTGCTTCCGCGCTTTCAAATAAAGCTGATACTTTTGTTACTTCATTCTTTTTTACAACATCACCCAAAAAAGCACTCCAGGTTGTCCAATGAGCAATTTCAAAAATACCAAAAGCTAATGCAAAAGGAATCAAAAGAGGTAGTGTCAATATATCGTTTAAGGCAAAGTAGCCAATAACGCACATCAACACAGCGATTATTAAATCAAAAATAATTATTAGTTTTTTTCTTGGAAATCTATCTGCAAGCACTCCGCCAAATGGACCTGTTATCACTCCAACAATTGCAACAATAAATAAAATAGTTGAAAGCGCACTAGCTTTTCCAGTTGTTTCATAAATCCAAACTCCTATCGCAAAAAAAGACATAGCAGAACCTGTCCAAGAAACAGTTTGTCCGAACCAGAGAAGGTAAACTTTTTTACTCATACAAGAATATAATGATATCGAAAGCAAATAATTAACTTATAACTTTAAGGGTAAAGATGCAAGATTGGGTTAAAACAGTACCGAAAGCTGTTCTTCATGATCACTTAGATGGTGGTTTGAGAGTTGAGACTTTGATTGAACTTGCTAATGAACAGGGATACCAAAACCTGCCTTCAAACAATCACAATGAGTTAAAAAAGTGGATTCAACCAAAACCTGACAAATCTCTAGCAATAAATTTAGAAGCGTGGGATCACACTATTGGAGTTATGCAAGATCAAGACTCAATTTATAGAGTCACAATGGAAGCATTGGAAGATTTATCTAATGATGGTGTAGTTTATGCAGAACTTAGGTTTGCACCATTGGTGCATACTTTTAAAGGTTTAAGTACTGCAGAGATAATTAATTCGGTAGTAAACGGAATAAAAGATGGCATGGAAAAGTTTGATGTTGTTGCTGGAGTTATTTTATGCGCAATGAGGCAAGAACAAAATTCTTTAGAGGTAGTTAATTTATGTATTGAACATAAAGATGTTGTTGGTTTTGATCTTGCTGGCCCTGAAGTAGGATTTTCGGTACTCAACCATAAAGAAGCTTGTGCTTTGGCGGTTGAAAATAATATTAATGTAACACTACATGCCGACTGGGAGGTACCTGAGGGAATTAAAGAAGTAGTTCTGCACTCAAAAGCAAAAAGAGTTGGGCATGGTTCTCAAATTATAAATGATATATCTTTTGAGAATGGATCTATTAGATTTAAAAATGATGCTGCAAAATATGTTTTTGACAACAAAATCGCCCTTGAAATTTGTCCAACCTCTAATGTACAGTGTGGTGCATATTCTAATGTTTCGGAACACTCTTTTGGTGAGCTATACACTGCTGGTTTTAATGTAACTATAAATACAGATAATCGACTAATGAGTGATATAACAATGTCAGAAGAAGTAAGTAATGTAGTTGAATCATTTGGTTTAGGTGAAAAAGATATTCTCAGTATCACAAAAAATACTATCGATGCTGGGTTTGTTGGGCAAGAGTTAAAGAGCAAGGCGTTAGAAAAACTTTCCTAGTTAAGTGTTCTTTTTTTTTAAAACCTATTACTTAAGAATGTAATGGATAAATTTGAAAAATAATGAAATCAGTCATAAGTTGTATATAGAGACTAAAAAATGATAAGTAAAGAAGCTCAGGAAAGTATAAAAAGATACAAACAGTTTGCATCTTTCATTAGCTCTTTCTACAGAACCCCAAGTGAGATAAGCGCATGGAGAATTGGTTTTTTTAGGTGGTTTATAAATTTACAAGGGGTAATCGGTCCAAAAGCAAAAGGGACTCTAAAGGAAGAAGTTATTTTAGGAGGAGTTAGAACCCTAAAAATTTCAACACCTAATTCAGACCCTGAGAGAATTTTTTTATATTATCACGGTGGTGGCTACTCAATGGGAAGCCCTAAATCACACTACTCATTAGTAAGCTATTTGGCAGATATTTCAAAAACAACAGTTTATGTCCCTGACTATAGGCTTGGTCCAGAAAACAAATATCCTGCTCAATTAGATGATGGAGTAAGTACATATTTAAGCTTGATAAATGACTTTGGGTACTCACCGAATCAAATTGCTATTGGTGGTGACTCTGCTGGTGGAAATTTAGCTTTGATAACTTTACTAAAACTTAAGAAACTCGGCGTTGACCTGCCATCCTCATTAGCACTCCTTTCTCCTTGGGCTGATCCTTCTGGTTCGGGTGAATCATACAATGATGATATGGCGGATAGAGATATTTTACTTGGACCAATAATGAAGAATGTATGGAAAAATAATGACGAACTCTATCACTTTTATATTGATGAAGAAGATGTTGATAAACAAAATGAATTAATGTTTCCCTTAAGTGGAAACTATCAGAACTGTCCACCGATAATGATACAAGTTGGAACAGAAGAGCTTTTACTATCTGACTCTCAAACGCTGAAAAAACTTCTGGAGAGGGACGGCTGTAAACATGAATATTTTGAGTGGGAGGGCATGTATCACGTTTTTCATATTGATGTAAAAATGCCTGAAACTATACAAGCTTTTAATCAAATTGGTAGTTTTTTAGAAAAACATTTACCTAAAAAATAAAGAAGCGGGGAATTTTGGGTATAGCTTTAATAACTGGTGGATCTGGGCATGTTGGTGCAAATTTAGTCAGAGAACTGAGCTCAAGAGGTTACGAAGTAAGATGTATTGATTTTGATAATGACCATAGAGCATTTGAGGGATTTAATGTTGAACTTGTTAAAGGAAATATTATCGATATCAGCACTTTAGACAATGCGTTTAAAGATGTTGAAGTAGTCTTTCACACTGCTGCGGTAATTAGCTTAGACAGAAAAGATAAAGATTTAATAAGGTCTGTAAATGTTGGTGGTACAGAAAATGTTTGTGAGATGTCTTTAAGACATGGTGTAAAAAAATTAATACATTTTTCTTCTGTAGATGCATTTGTTAGAGAGCCGTTAGAAGATCCTTTGTATGAAAATCGTTCATTAGTTACAGATCCAAATGCTGTTCCTTACGATCTATCAAAAGCTGACGCTCAAAGAATAGTTTTAGAGTATTGTGACAAAGGGCTTAATGCTTCTATTATTCATCCATCGGGTATCTTTGGTCCCAATGATTTTAAACCAAGCTTGTTTGGACAAGAGTTCATCAACATTGCTAACGGAAAAAGACCTTACAATATCAACGTTGGATATGACTACGTTGATGTTAGAGATCTATGCAAAACATCAGTTGACTGTATTGACAAAGGAGAGATTAAGCAAAATTATATAGTTGGTGGCAATTATATGGATTTTGTTTATATGTCTGAAGTAATGTCTGAAATACTAAATAAAAAATTAATTAGAAGCACTCTTCCTTTTGGCTTTATATACATGTCCCTACCGGGTTCGTATATATCCTCACTTATTAAAAAAACTCCAAGGGCTATCACTATGGATTCAATTCATACAATAAAAGTTCAAAATAAGAATATCCCAAGTAGTCTTTCAAGAGAAAAACTAAATCACAATCCAAGACCCGTAGAAGAAACAATACAAGATACTATTGAGTTTTTTCAAAAAAGAGGTCTCATTAATTAATATTTAAGATATAAAATATGGCTGTGAATAAAAACTCCGTTGTGAATATCGCTGGCTATAAGTTTGAGCCTTTGGTTGATCCGATTAATCTAGTATCTCTTTATCAAAAAAAGTGTGATGAACTTAAGTTAAAAGGAACAATGCTAATTAGTAAAAACGGTATTAACTTTTCTCTTGCCGGTACTCAGCAAGCTACAGACACAATTGTTGCTTTTCTTGAAGAAGACAATAGATTTTTAAATATTCCACTTAAAGTAACTTACAGCGAGACACAGCCATTTAGAAGAATGAAAGTTCGACTAAAAAAAGAAATTATCTCTCTTGGTCGTAAAGACATTAATCCAAGAGAGTTTACTGGAGAGAGAATATCACCACAAGACTTGAAAAATCTTTTAGACAACAAAGAAGATGTTCTTGTACTCGATACTAGAAATGAATATGAAACTAGAGTAGGTAAGTTTGAAAATGCCATTGATTTAAATCTTGATACTTTTAGAGATTTCCCTGAAGCAATTGAATCTCTTCCAGAAGAGTACAAAGATAAACAAATCGTTATGTACTGTACAGGTGGTATTCGTTGTGAGAAAGCCTCTGCAGTTATGATGAAAGCTGGGTATGCAGATGTAAAACAACTAGAGGGTGGTGTCCTTGATTATTTTAAAGAGACTGGTGGAGAGTACTGGGAGGGTGATTGTTTTGTCTTTGATGAACGTGTAGCTTTGGATACAGATTTAAATGAGACAGATTATATTTACTGTTATATATGTAGAGAGCCGTTGTCAGCTGAGGAAAAAGCCTCTCCAGATTTTAAAATTAACGAGTACTGTCCGTACTGTATAAAAAAGACGATTTAGTCGTCACCGAAGAACATTTGATTTCCACCATACGGGATATGTTCATCTTTTTCATAAATTTCAACAAATCTAGCTTTTAATTCGATTACTTTATCGATTATGCCTTTTTCTTTTAAATAATTGTATGGAGCTCTGAAAACTCTATCTTCTATCTCTAGAAATTTATTTACTTTGTCTTTCATAGTGTTATAAAAATACAGTGTTTTGAAATTTATCAGTAATTTTTAGTGTTAAATTTTCGTTAACAAAGGTTTAACAACTAAATATGCAGGGTTTTAGGGGTTTTGATATCCTAAAAAAAGGAGGTAAATAATGGAAGCAATGACAGTGTCTGTTAGTAAATTTAAGGAACATAGTGCTGAAAATTATGAAGCATGGAAAGAAATTTGGACTGAATACTCCAAAGAGTTTGTTGAAGCAACAGATGTTAAATACTACTGGGGCTATCAAGAGCAAGAAGACGGTGTGTATTATTTCTCAGTAAATATGTTTCCCTCAGTTGAAAAACGAGAGGCCTGGGGAGCTACATATGACTTAGAAGAAGGTCAAAAAGAGTTCAACAGATTGTTTGAAGAAAAAACCGGTATTAGCGCTGAGGAAGCAGAGGAAGGTAAAGAAATGGAAATTAACCTTTATGGTATGGCTGTTTCTTTAACTAATGAATAACTTATGAAGCTATTTATACGAGTCAATGTAATTGGTATTTCAGTATTTGGATTTACTGTTGCAGTTGCATTGCTCGTATTTAATAATCAGTTTTTTGACTTTGTTGGCATCACTGTCTCTGAAAACTATGCTTTAAATCAAATAAAAGCAGATCTTGGTGGTATTTGGATATTAGTTGGTATTTCACCACTTCTCTGGCTAAGAACAAAAGATAATTTCTGGATAAGAATTCTTTTTGTCACTTTAGGATTTGTAATGATTGCAAGAGTAATTAGCTTTGTGCAAGAAGGACTTCATCCAATTTCTATTGTGTTACTAATTGGTGAGGTGTGGCTGTTTTTATTTACTAGATACATCTTAAAAAAATACCCAGAGGCAACTTTTTTTAACTAATCAAACTTAATCTTCACTTTGATGGGTTCCTTTGTCTGAACTGCTTTTTCTAATTCTCTTTTTTGACTTTGATAGTCATCTACTTGAACATTTTTAATAAGTGGATTGAAAGTTTTTAAAATTTTTAATGCGTCTTCAAAGCTTAAGTTCTCTACTTCCTGTTCGATGCGAAGCAGTGCTGCGCTGTAAATATTTGTTGCTTTTTTAACAATATCTGAAGACTTTTGTTGTGATATCTCAAAATATGCTTTTTTCACATGCGGCCTTCGAAGAGTTCTGTATATCGTGCTTGGATTGACCTTAAGTTTTTGTGCGATATCGGACTGTATCATGCCGCTAAAATACATTTCTACAATGTCTATCTCTCTCTGCGAGAGAGGTTTGTTTACAACTTTATCTATATCTTTACACATATAGAGTATTCTCCCGGAAAGAAAGTTGATTTAAGGTATTTCCGAGGTTTTTTTAAATTTTATTTTCTATGTTGTATTTACCAAAAATGATCAAATTTGATAAAACTATGTTGGTTGCTGTAATCTTTGCTTCGTCATTTATGTCTTCTTCTTGTTCTATGCATTTAATGATGTTGTTAATCATTCCAACTACTCGTGGGTTGTCTAGTTCCCACATCTCAGATTGTTTGCAGATTGCTTTTATAGTTTCTAAATCGATCAATGGACTCCTTTTTTAAATGGCATACTATGACTACTTTTATTTTGAAAAAGTGACAGTTTAATTTAAATTTTTTTTAAAAAAGTATTTACCTTAGCCATTGCAAAGGATGAAAGAGAAATATTTTCAGGAGAGTTAACAAAATATTCATTGAGACCTTGCTCGTATACTGATTGTAATTTTTCATAATTAATTCCATATTGCTGTGATTTAAGTCTCAACGATTTAGCAGCAACTTTAGATATCTTCATATTTTGTTTCAATATTTATAACTTTGTGTCCCCTCACCTGGCTAATATACCCTTTCCAAAAATGAGCTGCCTCTTCAACAGTTCTCCAAGAAAACCCTTGATTAGGTGCATACTCGACTGTAATTATCATTTTTCCTTTATCTTCCATGTTCCTTCTCTTCTCTTTTCTGTCTTTCAAAATTAGTTTCTCTGAACCTTGTTTCTTTAAAATTAATCTTTATTTCTCTATGAGCCTTTTCTAAGAGTCCTTTTGCATAAACTGACAATTTACTCTTCTTCCATTTTGTAAGCTAGATCTTCCATTTCATCTGCACAGGGAATGCAGAAAGTAAAAGTTGGATTGTCAGAAAATATGTAATTTTCACAGGAAATGCACTTTAGGTTTAGAGTAGCTTCGATTTGTTCACCAAAGGCTTTGGTTAGTATGTGAATTTTCATGTAATGGTTTACAATCATTTCTTCATAGTTGTCACTCATTAGAAACCTGGTGTCCGTGGGAAGAAATTTCTTTAAGCACTGTTGCCTCCTTCATTAAGTTCATAATCCAACAAACCAAGTTGAAAGTCGATTACATCTCTCCAACCTCCTTGCTTTTCATGACACAAACTTTTGGTTGAAGTACTATCTTTATATTGCAAATATTTCTCTTCATCTAAATTCAGGTCCCTAAGTACCTGCTTAGAATTAACTAATACTTTTAAATTAGGATCGTATAAAACTCGTAACTGCACTAAATCTAAAACTGAGAAATGAGCGATCTCAGGTGCGTATGTGTTATAAGATACTGATGAATCGTGACACTTATTATGTAAAAGACCCAAAGCGTGAGCAAATTCATGGACTAAAACATGGCTTCTTAATTCTGCAGATCGCTGCGAATCTATCCAAATCCATCCAAACTCTCCCAGAACATTTTGCTCTTTAACATAAAAATATTTCCGTGGAAAATGATAAGTGCCCAAAGCTTTATTTTTACATTTATATGCTTTGTCTGAGAAATATTCTGTACAAGGAACAAAGTGAATTGGTAAGTTAACAGACTCTGCATGGTCTGAGTATTTTATATTTAATTGAGGTGCGACAATGTGGAGGGTTTTAATCATATTGCTCATTGTTATTAAATCGGACTGCTCAACATCACCAAAAAGACCAACAACCACCTCTCCGTGGAGCCTATTTCGCCCATTAATGGCGTAGTCAACATACGGTCCATCCAGTTCATTAACATTTTGTTCTAGCAGGGCTAGACCTACTTCACTAGGGGGTGGTAGGAATTGATTTTGTTTTTTGAGTTGTTGGTTGTAGGCATGATGTTTAAAGAACTCCTGTTCCTGTTCAAAACTTGTAACACGAACATACAGTTCGTCAGCAGGATTAAATACATTGGGTTTATAAGCAGGCTGTACATTAACAAAGTTATTAAATGTCTCTAAAGTCAGTGTCGAGATTGAATCAGAAAAACAGTTATTGAAATTAGAATCTTTGCCGATTAACTCTACAAACCAAACGAAATCTTCACCTTGATTATATTTAAATACTTGTAAGTCAACCTCTTGAACCTTCTGAGTTAAACTAAGCTGCTGCTCTGAGATTCCATGAAACCTAAACCCAAAATTTCTATCATATGTTGAGTTCATTGGGTGAACGTTGAGAGATACAGTTTTTATCCCTTGTTCTACCGGTGGTTTAGGAAAGTTGATATATGCTTTATTTTTATCTTCGGAAATTTCTAAACTTACTTTATCCCAGTACATTTTGTCTTTACAGTCGTTAGTGTGTACTTCGGTTTTTGAGTACGTTTGTTTTGAAGTAGATTCTGCAGATACATTCTCCTCCACATCTATAGGTGTGCTTGTTATCACTTGAACATTGCTTTCATTATTCGAAAGATGATCGTACGTAATACTCAACTGTTTCACCGCAGTAAAGCTCCATGAAAGTATCCAAGAGAGTGTAATAACAGCTATCTTTTCAGACACTTTTCACCCATTCAATAATTCCAGACGCTAGTTTTTTTCCACCCTTATGTGATGGTTCAATAGGGTTTGCATAATCTTCAGGTTTGGTAAAGATATTTCTTAGTTCCAAGACATCAACCTTGTATGTTGCTGCAGTGGAAAATATGATGTCGTTAAGCATCGAAACCATTGCCTGTGAGGCAAAGGCAATATCTGAATATAGGGAGTCATCCAATAAATTACCTTCATAAACTGTACATAACAAAATCTTAGAATCCTGTTGTGACAGATTTTGGACAATGGTTCGATACCTATCTTTAATTGGTGCCAGTTTGCAAACAGCTTGTTCCATGACCTCTTTCACTGTGAACTCTTCCTTGTTTTTAAGAAAATAGATTTGCCCCAGTAGATCATTGCCACCAATAGAGAGAACTTTATGTGTACTAAGTTTTGGTAACTTATCGAGTTGAAAACTCAGCACATCACTCGTTGTATGACCATCAACTGCAAGTTGTTTAAACATGTACTCAGATTGTTCTTCTAAATGTTCTTTGACACTTAATTCATGTGGTTGAACATATACTTTGTTGTCGATGATGCTATCTCCTAGCAAACTGACATACGCCATATTTAGACTGTCTCCTTTTCTTTATCTGGTTGCTGTACGGGTTCTGTTTCTGGAACCGGTACTGCCTCTATTACTCTGAGCGGTTTTCCTATCTCCATGTGTTTCCTTTCTCTGTTTCGTTTTCTGTAAAACGTGTATTTTTTCCAATCTTCGTTAAGTGTTTTTCAAAATATGGATACATTTCTTTAAACCAGTATTTAGGATGTTCTCCAGGAGTAAACGCGATATTAAATGCGTACTCTGCGCTATATTTTCTCTCTAAATACTCGTGATACCTAAACCCAAATAGATGGGTTAGGTTTGGATAAGCTAACAAGTGTCCTTTTTCATTGCTTTCTTCAGAGAGCATGGCATTAAAGTGTGCAAACGATAACACGTACTCTAGATACATTGGTAGAAACTCAGCAAGGCTCTCTCTTCTAAAATGATTAAAGAAGTGATCAAAGCCAGCTCTTCTCTGTCTAATATGTCGCATGCGTGGACTTCTGTAGTTTTTTACATCATCTAAATACACTACGTTTCCATTACCTTTTGCAGCTTTTTCTATGAGTATTGCTAGTGAAGGGAGCTTGTAGTTCAATAGTCTGTTAGTTTCAGAGATAACTTCAGATATCAACCTAATCTTAGGGTAAATAAGTGGGTGATCTCTAAAAGGGAGATACTCTGAATTTTTAGTCTGATCTCCAGTAAGTTGTTCGTAGTTGTCTAACTGGGTGTCATAAAATTTGAACCTTAGTTCAAAATCATGACCATAGACTTTTAACATATTGGTTAAATAGTTATCAATATATACTGCCCACTCGTACGCAGCATGAAAAATTGCAGCTTCATCTTTCTTGAGTATTTCTCCTAAATATCTACAAATGCCCATAAGAGTTTCAAACTGTAATAGGAGATAAAACTTCTCTGGCTCTACAAACTGTGAGCGATATCCTTTTTCACACTCAATAACAACACCCCTTAGTGCCACTTGTCCAACTAAGACAAAGTTCTTCATCTCTAGTGTTTTAATAACTGGGCTATGGAAAAAGAGTTCGGCTACCAGTTTTTGCTCATGTTCTGGTTTCTCCGTTAATCTTGCAAATAAATTGTTATAGTGCCTAAGTAAATCATCCGATCCATCATGGCCAAAATTACCAGAGCTTATCTCAGCAAACTTTTTAATAGAGTAAAAACCACAACTACAGTATGGATTTGGTGCATTATGGTCATAATTTCTACAAGTTGCCTTACCAGACCATGGTTTCATAAAGTCTTGTTCTGTACCAAAACCAGGCGGTAGGACATCGTTAAAATCACTCCATGTTCTGTTTCTTCTCCACCCACCAGCTGCGTGAAAGCCATTTTGGATAGTAAAACGCCATACTCTATAGGCTTTTATAGATTCTGGAACAATAAAAGGGTCTATTGATTCAGGGTTGCACTTTGTACATACAATACCGTGATGGGTACGTAAACTATTTTCTAAACATTGACATTTATTAACATTCTCCATTAATACTTTCTCCCTACATGACCTATATGGAATAATCCACAAAATCTGCAGTGATACTCAGTAATTAATGTATTAGTTCGTTTTCTTGCAAGATATGCTTTTGTTTTAGCAATCTCTTTTGTGTGATACTTCATTTTTCTCCTACAACTCCAACACTCATAACAAAGACGGGTGGAACCATTCACCATAGACCAACATAACGCTGGTCTATTGGATGTACGCGTTTTCATCACTGCAGCCCTTCTTTTTAGTGATTTTGACCATTATTATATATATTTTTGGTGATTATGACAAATAAAAATATCTTTTTTTTGTATTTTCCACTAATAATAAGATTCTTTATACTTATGGAATGGGTGCGAGTGAGAGATTTCCAGTTTCTCTAAATGCAGTGAACGTTGTCTGTTTTAAGATTGACTGGGATGAGAGAATGTTAAATGTACTTCTTGTAAAAAGAAGTATTTCTCCATATAAGAACAAATGGTCGCTTCCTGGTGGTTTTGTCCAAGGAGATGAGACTCTAGAAGAGGCTGCAAGAAGAATTTTTGTTGATGAGACTGGTATCTCCCCTGCATATTTAAGCCAGTTTAGGTCGTATAGCGATACCAAAAGAGATAAACGGGTGGTTAATCAACGATCTGGTCAGAAAGCACGAGTGGTCACTACTGCATTTACTGCTATTTATACAAATAATGAAGAGTTGCAGTTAGATGAAGAGAGTGAAGATATTAGATGGTTTAAGATTCCAAGGCGTTATTTCAGTAGATATATACCTGAAGATATGGCCTTTGATCATCATGATATATTGTTAGAAGCATCCAATAGACTTCGCATATCCTTAGAGTATAGTGGTTTAGCGACTCGTTTCTTGCCAGAACACTTTACATTGGGCCAAATCCAGGATATTTATGAGATTATTTGGGAGGTAGAGTTAGATCCTGCAAACTTTAGAGAGAAACTCACCAATGTTGAGGGGTGGATTAAAGAATCTAAAGCTGGCCCTAAAGATGCGGAGCCAAGAAGAGGAAAGCCTCCAACGTGGTACAAGGAACATGATATTCCACAGTTTGATAGGATGATTACCAATCCAAATGGTGCTGTTATTAGGGAGAAAGAATCAGAGTATCAAAGGAATTTAGATAATTTAACTGGTGAGATTCCGATTGTAAAAGAAAAATAAAAATGGCTCAACTGCAAAGAGATTTTTTAGCTTTAATTCCAAATTTCACAAAAGAAAATATTCAAAAGTTCAATTCGATACATTTTATAGATGCAGAAAATATGATAGGAAAGCCAACATTTAAAACAAACTTTGTTAAAAGATATGTAAGGGAACTTAACAGTTTCATTAGTCAATACCTTGATATTTACAATGATGAAAATTCTTTATTTATAATTTCTGCTGGTAGAAATTTTATTGCAAGTTCTTTTTATCAATACAAGGGTTTAGAAAAAAAAAATATTTACTCTATACCTTCTTATGGAAAAGACGGAGCTGATTTAGTTTTGGTTGAAGCCCTCATCAAGTATCTATTTTCAACAGACTTAATTAAGTTTCCAGGAAAAATATATATTGCAAGCTCAGATAAGAAATTTGTTAAACCAATAAATGAGATTCAGAGTTTTTCAAAAAACTTTTTCTTAATTATTTCAGCCAAAGGCAACACAGGTAAGTACATGCTAAATACTGCAAATTTCATTAAAGTATTTGGATTAAACTTTCCTGACAACTTAATTTACTTTGTTAACAATTTTGCAATGATAACTGGAGCTAACGATGAGAAAAACTTTTTTAATATAGCTATAAAAGACCTTGATGAAATTAATCAAAAAGTTGCAATTAGTATCACCTGTGAAGATGAGGATGAGAAATTTTATAACAGATTTATAGATGAAGAATTTAGAAACATTTCTTTACTGGAAAGCTACATACTAAGAAATTTTGGATTATCTATTTCAATTGACTTTAACGATAAGGACATATCATTAAATCGACTAGAGTCTTCTAGTTAGTTATTGTAAATTGAATCTCTTATGTAAGAAGCATTAATCCAAAACGTACTTTTCACCATTCTTGTTCCAAGGTGTGTGGTAATAGTATCTTTACTGTCCCTGGCTTTTGGCCTCACATGGCAAACCCTATTGTCTTTTATCTTAGGAAGATTACCTAAATCGTCCTTGTTTAAACAATCTATTGTTTTATGCCATACTTTTTTAGCTTCTAGAATGTCCTGTGTTGGCATATTCCAAAAAACAATCTTGTCTAAAATGAGTCCGTTTTCAGTTTCACGCCAAAAAATAAATAAATATTTATCATTCTCCAAGCACTCGTTAAGTTTCGAAGCCTCCCAAGATTCATGTACAAGTTTTTTAGGGTCGAATCTTGCAGGCAGTGGAACAGACTCTTTGACGGTTCTGCTTTTTGAAACTCTGACTGTCTTAATTTTGTAGTCATATTTTTCCCAGTTTTTAGCTGCGTTTGGGTCAATCTGATGTAAACAATGAGTAACTAAACTTCTGGAAATTGTTGAATAGCGAGCTTTGTTGTTATCAGATGTATCCATAAAAAGTGTCGAACTAATCTCTTCAAAACTTTTACCATGAAAATTTTTTAATTTACCAATTAGGCTTTCTAATAATTCCAAATTTACATCTCCTGAAGCAATTATATTGTTGAAATATATCTGATTCAACACACTGGTCATATAGCGAGGTTTCAAAGCAAATCTTCGTGGTTTTGCTTTTTTGGCGTTGTTCGGTTGTGTTAGTAGCTTCTGATTTTTACTACCTGTTGTACTTGCCTCTAAGAACTCTGTGTCTCCTCCAGAAATTAAATGTGCTTTACCTTCTAATACTTTAGTTTTTATCAATTCCCAGTCTTTTTTTATTTGATTTATATCCTCTTTGCTTAATTGATGGATGCCTACAACACGAATTTTATAATACAGTGGATTTTGATCTTTTTTATATTCGTAATAAACTAACAATGTATTTTTAAGTTTTTTCCATAATGTACTTGAGTAAAATGTCTCATTGATTATTTCGGAAAAATTTATAAACCCTATTGATAATCTCTCTTTGGAAACAAGAGTTCCTTTTCTAAAATGTACTCCACCTGTCTTAAGTTCTAGGTTCGCTTTCTCGAAATCAACTCCTTTTTTATTATTTAAATCATATTCAAAAAAATATTTTTCTAGATACTGACCAAACTGGCCTTTTCCGCTTAATCTATTTATCTTTGGCTTTTCAATAAAGTCAATTAGACGCTTGTTTTTCAGCTGTTTTGCATAAAGTTCTATGGATTGAGCTGAGGTTTCATCGTAATGTTTATTTTTCATAAAAATTATATAGAGAGTCCCCTAGTTTTTTAATCACTCCAACGACCAAAGCATTTCCCATCAGAAAAGCCCTTTTTGTATTAGATACATTCTCTAATTTTGTATGGTCATCTGGAAACATGTTTAATCTCTCGAGCTCTATAGGTGTGAGCCTGCGGAGTTTTTTAGGATTAGCTGGGGGAGCAATAACATGTTTAAATCTTGATGGTCCGGATCCGCCCTCTCCAGTAATAATGGTTCTTGAAGCTTTGTTTAAGTCATCAGGAAAAATCATTGAACCTTCTGAATAGTTGTATTTAAATCCATCTTTTGTTTTTCGTTCTTCCTGCTTTGAGTTTTTTAAATATTTCCATTTTTTTAAGTCTTTATTGTTTACATAAAACTCTTCTTCGACATTTTTTTCATCAACCAAAATATCTCTGAGGGTTTCCTCTTTGCCTTTGTAAACGGGATTTGTTTTTATCGTATACACTTTTGAGTCAATCATTACACCTGTGTTTAAAAAAGGGCTCGTAGAACTTCCTGTTTTATTAAAATTCTTAGAAACTTGTTCTAGTGAACCATGTAATTCGAACTCATCTGGAAACAAAGCATCTTTATTTATTGGAAATGCTTTGGCGATAACTCCTTCCTTTTCAATCCAGGATTCAGGAGTGGATTTTTTAAATTTTTTATATACTGAAGAGTTTTTATGGTAACCAAGCATAAAAACTCTTCTACGTCTCTGGGGCATCCCATACTCTGCGGCATTAATAACTCTCCACTCTAAGACGTAACCAAGTTCACTAAGGCTTTGCAACATAACAGCAAAGTCTCTTCCTCTTTGGTTTGCTGGAGATTTCAAGAGACGATCTACATTTTCTAACATTAAATAGTGAGGTTTTCTCTTTTTCTCAGTAAGAATTCTATGAATAGACCACCAGAGAACTCCTTTTTTCCCAATTAAACCTTTTGAATTTTTTAAAGTTGTTGCAACTGAATAGTCCTGGCAAGGAAATCCACCGACAAGTAAATCGTGGGCTGGTATATCAGAAGTTGGCACAGTCTCAATGTCTTCACTGCTGTGGTCTTTATCTCCAAATCTTGCTTTATAGATTTCTGAAGCATGCTGGAATTTTGATGATGGTTCCCACTGATTACTCCAAACTACTTTATATTTCTTTGAGTCTAGGCCAAGTCTAAATCCTCCAACACCTGCAAACAGTTCTATAACTTTTATCATCTATGTGTCCAAAAAGCCATTAAAGCTTCTTGCTAATTACCATCATAAGAATTTTTGGGGTCCATAAACCGGTTCAGTTGAAATAGAATTTCTTGCAATATCCTTTAAGATTTTGGTGCCTTTGTTAATTGAGTTTTGCTTGATTTGTAAGTCCTCTGGACCAAATAATAAATTGATTTTATCTTTAAATTCCTTATATCTTTTTTTATTCCACTCGTCATAGGCGTCCAGGTTATCTGGTTCATTTATTAAAAATTCTTTATCAAAGTTTTTAGTAGCGGCAAAATTATTCATAATTGGTGGGAGATTTTGTATTGCATATCTCCTTCCGTCGGGGTATTGGCCTTTCTTTTTTGGCCAATCAGTTTCTAATAATAATTTTGAACTTGATAGTGCAAATAATTTATTGTGCATCAATGACATTGTTCCCCATCTACGCGTATACATACTACCCAAGACTGCAGACTTAATTGAAGTTGAATAATCGCTTCCATTCCTAGTTAGCTCAACCGACCACCATGGTCTTGCAAGGAGATGTTGAATTATCAAATTTTGCTCTTGTTCAACAATGAAGTATGAAAGTTTTACTTTTTGGGGTTTTGACCTACCAAATTGGGATCTGAAAATACAGTATTCTAAAATTAAACTATCTGACATTACTAAAGAATTCCAAAACTCAGGCCTTGAGGCTTCGGCTCTTGTAATTCCTAAATAGTGATGTAAATATACTCCAATATAAGCATCTAAATATCTACTTTGAGTTGCTTTGAATTCTATCTTTTTTCCTATAATTTTTGAAACAATATCCAAATTAAAATTAGAAAAATTATCATTATCAATTTTTGAAATAATCTCTTTTATCAACTTCAGTTCAACTTTATTTGATAAATTAGCAAGTTCTTTATTTTCTTTACTAACAACATATTTGTCTGGGTGTGGGGAATTAATCATGTCCCTTAAAGCTTGAAAAATTTTATCATTATGTCCTTTCACAGCTGTTTTTTCCATATCTTCTTTTGTAGTTTTATCTAAGTTTTTGATAAGTGTTAAAGCTTTGCTTGTTTGTTTGCTGATAGTTTTTACTTCGTTTTTTAAATTTGAAAATAATTTATTGCTGTAGATTATCATTGTGGTTTGCTTTCTTGGTCATCTTGTTTGTCTTGTTGATTTTGCTTTCTTAATGTTTCTCTAATTTTACCTAAATAATTACCTATAGATTTAGATGGGTTTGGTACATAATATTGTGACTGATAAGCCAATACTGCTCTTGAACTTAATTCATCAAAACGTTCAATGTGCGAATCTTGTAAGTAGTTTAATAAACAAATGTTTAAATCTTCATCATCTTTATATAGGACTTGTGAAAGCATCTCAATTTTATTTCTTTTAAATTCATCTTCATTTTTTAGCTCTCGCTTAATAAATTTTAATAAGTCTGATTTGTACAAGTCTTTAATTTCGTAATTATTGTCTCGAACTTTTTTATCTTCTCCATCGGTGGTATTTATATTTTCTTCATATCTTTCTTCTAATTTTTGTAAATGATAGGAAGATCTAATACTTTCAATTAAAAATGGAGCTAAACCTATAAAGAGCTTTTGAAAGTTGTTTATTGATTTTTCTAATGAAGATAAGCCATCTGAATCTAATGTTTCAAATCCTCCAAAAGCTTTATTGTAAAAAATCGTAATTTTTTCATCGTCTGGAATGTCAAGTGCAAAAGATTGATTTATAGCATCCAATTTTTTAACGCGGCTAAACCACTTTCTATCATCCTTGATTTTTGTAAAATCTTCTGCTTGTATATTAAACAATCCTTTTGTTATGTCTGGGCCATCTCTGCCATCGCTCTGAATAAAAAATTCTTGTGACATATCAAGGAGATTTTCCGTTGCATCAAAGAAGAATACTTTCACCATTACTTGACTAGAAACATTTCTTTTCAATAAGTTAAAATTAGTTGAAAAAGTCGCTTTGTTGTTTTCAGTTTTTTTACTAACAAGTATTGATTTGTTCCATTGTGTCCAGTGACAGTCAAACCTGATTATTGCATATTCAAGTCGTGAAGAATTTTTAACCTCTGCAGTTAGTTTAAGTTCGATTGATTCCCAATTAATATCTCTTGTATCAATCATTGTTATTTCGTTTGGATTGTTTGGTAAACTAGTTCCAGTTTTTTCACCATAAATTTTTTTCTTTATTTCAATTGGGTTCTCAAAATTTTCTAACTTATCGCTGTCAATTTTTTCAACTTCAATCTGAATTTTCCCTGCATAGTCAAAGGGATCAAAAGCTACTTTTGCCATGTGACTATTCCTCCTCGCCTTTGCTTAAACTTCCATTCAGCGATTTATGAATTTCTCTAAATGAAAAATCTAATTTTACATTTTTTAAACTAAAGGTTGTATTGTTTAAAGTCTTATTGTCAAGGTGTATGTAGAATTCTCTTTTCGTATCTGTTGAGTTTTTATTTTGTAAATTAACAAGCCAGTTCTCATCGTCCTTAATAATCCTTACTAAATTAGAACTAGATTTAGTAGTTATTTTTTTAATTCCAACTTTTGAACCTGTCTTTTGAGTTTTACTATTTTTATAAACAATATTTGGTTTCGCTACTTGAAGGCCCAGCTCATGTTTTCCTTTAATCGAAACGCTAAATTTAATAATTTTCTTACTTGCATCTTCTATGAACGTTGTGTATTTGGTCTTTATTGGCTTTTCTTTATGTATTTTTAAAGGAAAGCTTTTTTGTGCATCAAAATCATTTTCTCCACTCTTAATTTCAGGTTTTGTGAACAGACTAGTTACAGCCGTATTAATTTTATCAAGCACGTATCTTTTAACCCTTGGTGCATGTGTAACTATTTCAACGGGTTCTTTAGCTTTTGTGAAAAATCTTTTTAAATTTGATACTTGACCCCACCAGCTTCTATGGGCTGGATCTTCACTCAATCTATGCCACTCCTCAGCTTCAAGGTTAATTTCCTCTTTTTCCAATGCTGTGCCTCCAAGAAAGAGGCCTTTAATAAATAGATTTTCATCTGGAGGAGATACTGTAATATAGTCTACTACTATGCCAGCTCCTCTAATTAGTGCGATCTTATTTGCATATTCATCTTTGGATGAAATGATTTCTTTATACTTTCGAAAACCTAGTTTGGGTTTGTAAGTTTGAGAACTACGGTGACTGTTTCTTTTATCAATTTGGACTTCAAAATCAAGGGGTGAAATATATTCCGCATCATTTTCAGTGTCAGGACTAAATATTGTTTTATTTTCTTTTTTTTCATTAACAATTTTTGAGAATAAATCTATGAAATCGTCGACCTCCGATTCTTCTTTTTCAAAATATTCTACTGATTTTAAATCATTTTGATTTTTTTTAATCCCTCCTGTTTTAGTTATCTCACCATATTCAACAGTAACCTCAAGCTTATTTGATATTATTGCCGGCCAAAAATATTTTTTAACTTGTTTACCGATTTCTTCAGCATAATTTTTAATATCAATTTCTTCTTGACCTTTTATTGGTTTGATTTGAGGTATTTGAATAGTAGTGCCTGTTTCATCAACCTTAATTTCGTCAATGTAAAGCTGTTTTGATAATTTTCCTTTTTCATCCCATATTGAGCTATTCCTGTCTTTCATTGGGTACTTATGTTCCAAATTTGCTTCTTGTTGCTCTGTGAAATCTTGTTCTAAATTGTGTTCTCCAAAAGTAATCAATCCAGATATTTTTTTATCTTCTTTAGCTCCTTCAATAGCAGAAGGCCTAGTTTCAACTAAGCCTCTAATTCTGCCTACGCTCTTTTCTGTCTTATCATCAATTTCAACAGGATTAGATAAGTTAGAGTGGATAAGAAACATGGACATTCTGGATAAGAAAATATAAGACAATTTACCAAGTTGCCATGATCCAGCTCTTTTTCCAGCTTTTCCATCAGCTGCTATAGAGAACATTAGTCTATTAAGAGCAGCGTCTTCTGTTTTAGAATCTGGTTCATCCTTTCCTAACAATCCTGTTGTGTTTGTATCAGTAATGTTTATCAAAACTAAGGGTTTATTTTTATCTTCTAAATCTTTAAGTGAGCTATCAACTTCTTTAAAACCAGTTATAAGGTTTGCATTTTCAGTCTCAGTTTTTGCAGTTTCTTTGTAATCTTCTTTTACTAGTTCATAATATTTTTTTAGAGAATTTTCATAATCTATTGCCTTTAGCCATTCTGCTTTTGCTTCTTTACTTAGTGAAATTACCTGAATTTTTGCTTTGACTGTTTCTTTATTTGTATACTCTAATAGTGTTTTGTATTGTTCTTGTAAATTAACGGCTGCATCTACTGAGTTCTGCAGACTTTCTTTTACAACAGATTCTGGAATTTCAACAAAGAAACTTTGATACTGATCTGAGGGTTTATTTTCTTTTGTTCTAGATGATATCCAACCATTTCTTTTATTTATTTCCATTAAACTTTTGTCCTTTTATTGTCATCGTTACTAGTTATCTCATTATTGTTTACTCCACTCACCCTTACAACTAAACTCTCAACAAGTCGTTGACCCCTAATGGATAGATAAGAATCAAATGCAGCCTTGTTGTTAATTTCACCATTAAAACTCTCTGAAATCAATTCGTTCCAAAAGGTTTGGCTTAAAAACTCAGTATATAATTTAGTTTCATTTTGAGTCTCTAAATACTCTATATAGGCAGATGGGAGTCTATTTGATTTTCTCTGATTATTACTCTTTGATAAGTAACAAAGATTTGCAGGATGGTTCAAATTAAATCTACTCTTAATATGCTCGGGAGTTTCATTGTCTTTAAGTGGAAAAATATGATCTATCTGCATTAAGTCACTCTGCAATGGAGAGGCCAGTTGTAAAATAAACTTATCAAGACTAGAGATAGTATTTCTTGAACGAAAATTTGAATTCATCTTCAGCTCAAGGTATCTCTCAACAATGCTTTTTAAGCTATTAATATCTTTATACGCTTTAAAGTTAAACTCTGAATAAAAATTATGCTTAAATAATAAGTAAATATAGTGTTCTAAAGAAATTTCTTTAAAAGAGATAGAGTTAAAAAACAATTCTTTCTTAAAAGACTCATTACACAAATCACTTATTAAAACAGTGTCAACACCTAAATAGCGCAAGTCATAATCAAATGAAACAGGGTTATTGTCAATAATTTTAGTTATCATTTATTGTCTCCGACAATTGTTTAATACATTCATCAAAGCTGGATTCCAGGTTATTGATTGTTGTTTTGTTTTCGCCTGCAATTGACAGGATGCTGTTGTTGTTTGTTCTTAAGCTTCCAAATTGTTTAACATCCTTAATCATAATCGAGAGAAGCCTATTGGCCTCAACCTTATCAAAACTATCAGAACTTATGCCCATTAGTTCTCTAGATTTAAGCATTGCCCATGAAAAAGCGAACCTCAAAGCCATATCGCCTGTGTCCTCGTTGAAAACTACAAAAGCATACCTATTGTTATATTCGTAAAATGGTTGATCTGTAAATTGTGAAATAGTTTTTTGATCTTTTACAATCCACACAGCACAATTGGATTCCCTATTAGCCATTGCGTCGTCTAGATATGCTATGGTGTCTTTAAAGTTTGTAATTGATTTGTGGTTTTTTGCCTCAAACACTACCTTTGCTGGAGAAGGTAGGCCCTCTTCATCAGGAAACTGTACAACAAAGTCCCCTTTGAAATTACGAGATTTGATTCCAGCTTTTTTCCCACAATGTTCAACCAAGTCTTTTGGTCCTTTTACATTTTGTAAAACAATCTTTAACTCATCTTCAAACACAAATCCTTTTTGAGTTGTATTATCTAGTGCGTTTTCAACATCAAGATGTTTAAAAAGTATGCGAAATTGTGTTGCTATTGGATCAGATATTTTTTCAACAATCGTTTTAACCATTATTGAAGCAATGTTTTTATCTTCATCTGAATTTGGGTTAAAAGCTTCATTTATCGACTCGGTAATTTGCTTTTCCATTTCATCAGCTGCTAATTTAAATTTGTTTATTGATGAGTTTGGGTTGTTGTCGCCTGAAACTTCGTTAACAATCGACTCTTCGAAGTTCTTTACTATTCCTGATAAATCTTTAACAAGTTCACCATCATCTTCACCAAAATACTTAATATGAACGTCTTCAATAATTTTGTTATGTTCGTCACCTTTTTTCTTGAATTCACTAATAATTTTGGAAATAGAATCTTTTATAAAATCAATCTCCAAAGATCCTTTAATTGTCTGCATGGTTTTTACACCAGTTCTTACAATTTCCTTAAAGGCTGCTACTGTATCTTCAGAATTAATTAATAAAGTTGTCAAGTCTTCATCTTCCATAACTAGATTATCAATTTCAACATTGACACCTTTTATGTTTATTGTTGTTTTTGTCTTCTGCATACTTCTCCTAATTTCCAAGAAGTGGTTTCAGCTTCCACTTCTCGATGTGTTTTTTAATAGTCTCTTTCCAGATTTCTTTTAAATTTTTTAACATTAACTTCTAATTCCTCGTTCAGTATTTTTATCTTTGGTGGCCCTATAATTCCTTAAAAGTTGTTCTGCATTTAGTTCGTTAGAATTTTCACCCTCAAACTCTTCTCGCTCTTGACGTTCAATTTTTTCAAATGCGGACATAAATGACTGTTGCATTTTTGCATGTGCATTTCTAAGTTCTCTGAGGTTATTTACGACTTCATGCCTTGAAAAATAATAGTTGTTTGTGTTAGACATATTTTCGAGATTGCTGATTGCGTTTATGGCATTTTTTAATCTCTTTTCAAAATATTTGTTAAATCTTGCCGACTTTAAAAGATTTTTCACATCTTTGTGCTTGATAAAAGATTCACCATATTTAGCAATTAAACCTTTATCTTTACTTAATGCACCATATCCATCGTTAAGGAATATCTTTATGATTCTTAATTGATCTTCCTCTGAAAATTCTGTATATTCATTACCTTTTTGCATATTTATACCCTTTCTAATGTATCTGATTCAGCGATGAAAAAATTATCACATGTTTCACAGATACCTATTTCTAAGTTTTCTGAATAATTTGTTAGTTCTTTTCTGAGAATAGGAAAAGAATCAGTCCTCCAGATACTGTTTTCACAGCATTTATTTACAAACTTAAATTTTTCTATATATCTTTCTTGATTCACAAACTATACTTTAGCCTCTTTCTGTGTATACACAAGCTATAAGTATACAATGTGTATAAATTATTTTAAGAAATAATCATATTTTATAGGCTTTTTTGCAGAGTGGGAAAAATTATTTAATTTTTCTTAATTTTTTATACTCATTTAGCTCTTCAGACGAATATGGTTTCTGTGTTCCATTCAATGATCGAATCCACACTTCCCCATGTCTGTCTTTAACTAATTCAAAATCTTCCGGTATTGGCCTAACAAAAATATCAACTACTGGATTATCCTTTCCATACCCGATATCATCCCAGCCAATTGAGATATGGTTTGTAACAACACCGATACCAAAATGGTTAATTAATTTATTTCTTAGAGTGAGGAGATAGCTATCCCACTTTGTAGTTTTTCCATCAACAAACTCAAAATCTTTAGCTACACCTATTTTGTTATTGTTTTTATCAATTCCTATAAGAATATGCGCATCGACTACACCATTTAACATACCTACAATGTTTCTCTCTAAATTATGAGTTATATTCTCTCCATATGTTTTTTCATCTGGACTAAAGAAAGCAGATTCTTTAAACTCTAAATTTGAATTTTCATCCTCTTGTAAGAGACGATCTAGACTATATTCTTTTTCTTGTTTTGAATTAGGTCCGTAGTAAATTATGTCATCTTTTTCCTCAGGAATAACAACAAGAAGATGCATTAATGGCAACAGCCGTGTAATTACAAAAACAACCACTGGAGCAACCAAACTATTGGCATCCCATATAGCTGCAAGATGGTTTCGTCTATTACTACTATCCCCGAGAACTGATTCTCGTGTATCAATATCTAAAATTCCAAATTGTTTGAGAGTACTATTTACATCATTCATGCCGAAATCCTCATCTAGTAAATCTAAACTAGCCTTCTGTGCTGTAATTCTATCTTTTTTGCTTGGTGACTCTTTTGGAACTCTTATCTCACACCATTTTTGTAAATCTATGGGAGTAATACCTATTCTTAGCCTTGAATACAAGTGGGTAAATAAATATCTTGGTCCAATATAATCACCCTCTAATCCCACAATTGCAGTTCCATCATCAAACTCTACAAGTTGAATAATGATTGAGTACTTACTCACACCGTCTAGAAGGAATTTATATGATTTTCCATTTTGTTCTTGATTTTTTGCATCAATAAAAACTCCTTCCTCTTCAAGGGAAACGGTTCTTATTGAAAGCTGTCCTATTTTTATTTCATCCATGAATCTATTTTAAAAAGTATCGATTTTGCTTTCAAAATCATTTACTAATTTACTCCTCTTCTAATATTTGTTTTAATTCATGTTCAAACTCAGCCTCAAAATCTGCTTCTTCCATCATTCTCTCTAATATAATTCTCCCAGTGTGGTTCATGACTGCTCTTCTTAATCGTGCATAAAAGGACGCAGTGTAAGAAAGTTGATTAATTAAGCTTTTGAGATCTTCTTCTTCTAAGTCATAGAGCTCTTTATTCAATATCTCTTCCGTGTATTCGTCAACAAAAGGCTTGTCAGCCATTTCCTCAGTGTTTACAGTGTCTTCAACAAATTTTTTCGGCCAAAGATAATAACTATTAAAATTCATCTTCCACCTCAACTGTATTTGTCTCAATGCCGTTTGAAACAATAAGTTGTTTTTTACCTAAGCAACGATTTTCTTGCCAAATCGCAAATTCTTTGAATTTTTGATTAGTTAAAACATAAGAGACTTCACAACCTGTTTGATTGATAAAAGCCATTAGGGCCAAAATCACTGTCCATTCAATCTGTTCTTTAGTGTCTTTATAAAAAAACTCTATTCCCCAGCTCTCTAATAAAACTTCTTTATCATTGAAATGTGGTACTGACGTTACGTCTGAATATATTTCTTGAAGAGTCAATGCATAGTCTTCTGCATACTGTGTTTTGATTAATGAGCTGTGAAAAATAGTTTCACTTAAATTGCTTTTGTCTTTCATTGTTCTCCTTCTTCTTAAATCAGACATAGGTTTTCCTAAATCTGATTTATGGAGTTTTTGAAAGAACCGCCCTGCTAAGGTAATGACATTTTTAACTTTTGTCAAGCTTATGAAGCTCTATTCTTTTTTTATACATACTCCTTTGTGTGGACTAAATAATCCCACAAAGGAGTAAACATATAGAATATTTAAGCAACTCTTGGGTGTTTTTTTACTTTAAGGTTCTTTCGTTCTTTTTTCATCTCACCTAAATCATTCTTTACTAAAGAATTAAAATAGCTTTTGTAAAGATGAAAATCCTCAGCCTTAGGTAACTCCCAAGCTTTAATAATTGTATTCCAAGTAATGCCATAAAATGATGAGTCTTCATCTTCACCTTCCACTTCTGGCATAACTAAGTACATTAACTCTCGTGTAAGTTCTCTTGAAGGCTTGCCCTCAACATGTCCGACTTTTTTATACTTACATATATGACTAAAAGCCAACAAATACGCCAAAGTTATTTCAGTAAAGTTGGCTTCTCCTCTTCTTCTTTTGGGAAACTGGCCATTAAAGCTTTTTAACCTTCCACCTGAATTGTGAAAATTAAAGGAATTAATATTAATTCCTACATTTAAAAGATTGACAGACGGAACACATTTAATACCATCTTGAGAAAACTCTGTACGAAAAAATACTTTCTTGCCGCCCTTGGTAGTACCAAGATAGAGGCTTGTATTAATTTTTTCTTTCTTAAGAGAGTTCTCAATTCCTCTTTTTTCAAGATTTCTACATCCTTGTTCAGCATTTTTGCTTTGGTAAGCCTCTGCAATTGCAAACTTATGCATTTCTGTATATTTTTTTGTTTCAGAAATCTCATCACTATAAGATTCCCAAAATCTCTCTACATCTTCTTTGTTGAGTCTTTTTTTAATCATATTTATCCTTTCTTGTCCCAAAATAAAAAAAGCACTCAATAAATTGAGTACTTTTTATTTATATGTATGGTTTTTTTTCACAAAAATTGTTAATTTTGGCAAAAAAAATAACACTTGGGTTTCAAGTGTTATATATACATTATAAAGGACGAAAAGCTATTTGTCAAATTTGGCTATTTTTGATAAAAACAGCCACTTTTTTCCCTTTATATATACTTAGACTCCAAAAATAAAGAAATGTTTCAATGAAAAATTTCTTTATTTCTTCACCAGGTGGAGCTAGACACCCTATGCAATTAGATGGTAAATTAAACTTATGATAATGGTGAACATGTCATTTGTAACCATTAATGAGGGGTGATGGAAGAAACTGTTAGACAATTCACTTGGTTGATAGGAATTCTTTTTATAGGATTATGTTATGTTGTGGGTAAAATATTTTTATTTTTATGGAACGACTTTAGAGGTAAGTAGTTAGCTTCAATAAAGGAATTAATAGATGGAAAAAGAAATTGAGAAAGTTTACATATTTTGGAAAACACAATTTGTAAAAGTTACAAATTTTGTCCCAGAACTAACTAAAGAACAGGTTTTGGATTTTAAAACTAGACCAGAAACTACTGAAATTGCTAAATTTTCAGATAATGAAATTAAGTTAGCAATGTATTCTGCTTATTTAAATAAAACTGCAAAATTAAATAACATACTTAATATTCTCGATCAAAACAACTCTGAAACTAGCGATAGACAAAAAATAAATTGGAAGCAGAAGAAAGAAAAAAATTACTCTAAAAAAAAGATTTTTGATTCGTCAGAGCTTAGAAAAAAACAAAGGAGGGCTTCTAAAAAAACTCAAACTTCAAAGCCAAACAGGAAAAATGAGTTGAAGTGGAAAAAAGAAAGAGAAATGCGTGAAAAGAAGCTCAAAGAAATCTCTCTTATTGAAAAGAGAAAAGAATTAGAGAAAAAACAAGATGAGTATATTAAGAATCAAATTAAAGCTCAAGATGTTCTAAAAAAAGCTGATAAGGAAAGGGAATTTAATAATCAACTATATGGTAAAAGACTAACAAATGAAGAAATAAAAAATTTATTTGATAATAAACCTGAAGGTTGGAAAGAAGCATTAAATAATCGTTTTCGCGTTTCTCCACAAGATAAAAGCTTTTCTTAGTTTAATATAAGCTAGTCCTTCTATGGGAAGAGTCCTGTTACAAGTCGTTTATAAACGTATCTTGAAAACTCTGTCTATTAACTAACTCAACCACACCACTACTAGTAACTGCAACTACTCCAGATTTAGGTACTCGGTTATAGTTACTGGCCATAGCAAAGGTATACGCTCCAGTAGAAGTAGACATTAAGATATCTCCAGACTTAGTATCACTTGGCAACATCGCATCTTTTACTAATAAATCTCCACTTTCACAGTGTCTACCAGAGACTGCATGCACGACATCTTCTCCAGCTTTTCCACCAGAGATATTAAAGAGTTTATGTTCACTTCCATACAGTGCAGGCCTTGGATTATCAGACATACCACCATCTACCAAAATATATGGTTTTTCACCACGATCATCTTTAATAGCCCCAGCAGTATATAAAATCACTCCTGGGTTATTTACTAACGCTCTTCCTGGTTCAATCATGACTTTATAGGATCCACTCCAGTGTTCTTTAATGCCTTCATGGATTGCATCAGCATAGACTTTTAGTTCATGGTCTACTTCATCTCCTGCATAGGGTGAAAAGAATCCACCACCAGCATCAAAGACTATTTCTCTCTCCACACTTGCAGGATGAGCATTAAGAAAATCTGCACACTCACTCATTGCTTTTTTGTAGCGATCTGGGTCTTTAATCTGGCTTCCAATATGTACATGAACTCCAGAAAAGAGTAAGTGTTTTGAGTTATATATTTGTTGTAATGCCTCTTCAGCAAACCCAATAGAGATACCGAACTGTTGATCGTACCCTGAAGTCAACACCATTGGATGGGTCTCAGCTCCAACATCTAAATTTATACGCATAATCACTGGTTGTTTTCTCTCTAATTTTGCTGCAACCTCTTCTAACATTGGGATTTCAAAACGATTATCAACGGAGATATGGCCTCCATTATGTTGCATAAAGAACTCAATCTCATCTTTATGCTTAAAGGTTCCGTTGAATAAAGAGTTTTCTAAAGTTCCAGTGACAGCTTGGACTGTTGCCATCTCCCCACCTGAGACAACATCTACTCCCCAACCTTTCTCATCTAATTCTTTGACTAAGGCTTTACAGATAAACGCTTTTGCTGCGTATCTAAAATAGGTCTCCTCACCAAACGCATTTGTAAAATGATCAATATTATCTCTGAGATGTTCCCAGTCATAGACATAGAGGGGAGTGCCATACTCTTTGGCAACATCAAGCAGTGAAGTCTCTCCGATAAAAGCAACTCCGTCTTTAAATTCAAGGTTGGATGGTAAGTAATTCATTTCTTTAAGCGACGTTTAATCCACGCAATATCTTTCTTCTGCGCTTCAAGTCCTCCTGGTGTTTCCACAACAATATCTGTTTTACAGTTTTTAATAACATATTCAAGTTCAGCTTTTGGTATCTGTCCTTTGCCTAAGTTCTCATGACGATCTCTCGAACTCTCAAAGCCATCTTTAGAGTCATTGAAATGAACTAAGTCTATTTTTTTAACTAGTTTTTTAAACCCTCTTACTGCTTTCTCTGTTGGAATACCACCGGCCCAAGTATGACAAGTATCTAAACAGAGTCCAACATTTAAATGACCAATTACTTCCCAGAGTCTCTCAATAGAATCCATATATCTTGCAACTGAGTTTTTTCCACCAGCTGTATTTTCCACTAAAACTCTCATACCGGTGTCTTCTACATGTTCTATAGCTTTTCTCCAGTTGTCATAACCGACACCAATGTCTCCACCTTCTCCTACTGATCCACCGTGAACAATAACTCCTTTTGCTCCAAAGCTTGCAGCAACTTTACAAGTATCTTTGAGTAGCTTTCTACTTGGATGTCTAACTTTATTGTTTGGAGTCGCAACGTTAATTAAATAGGGTGCATGAACATAAATTGGTCCTTCATAATCTTGTAACATATCGACATCTTCACGGGGTTTTGGACTTTTCCACATCTGAGGACTAGAGATAAAAATCTGAAAAGTATCACCTTTTCGTTGCTTAATCTCTTCAATGGCATTTTTTGAGGGGATATGTGCACCAATATTCATGGGTTAATTATAAAAGCATTCACCTAATAAGAAATTAATTATTTTGAGGGTGCAAAGCCAAGAAGCCTATTTGAGAACTTATATTCTCCAACCCAGAAATGATACCCATCCCAGCCAATACCAGCTGCCATCTTTGTTCCCATATTGGACTTATCAGTTCTTCCGCCAAAGCTCATTGTTGGAGAACTACCAGCCAATGCGTCTGCAACAGAGTTCCAACCAATAATGTTGTCATTATCAGGAATAAAAAATCCTTTATCGTTAAAACTAACTTCTGAAGGGCAGTCTTGTCTAGGTACTGTTTGATACGATGGTGAGCTTAGTATTGAAAGCTCTAGGACTTTAAAACTAGATCCACCTGGATAGCACCCGATTGCTAAATGTGTATCGTTCATATCAATTCTTCCAAGGTTTGTTAAGTTCGAAAGTGAATATGCAGGGTTATCAGATGCACCTGGCACGCCTTCCCATATATAAATCGTGTCTGCTCCTGCATCAGCAACAGCAAAATATGTGCCGTTATAGGCAAGCCCCCTAACTCCTTGGAAAGTGACATTACCAATTGATTTTGCATTCAATGTAAAGCTGTAGTTGCCGCTGTTCATTGCTGATTCTATATCGCTCCATCCGAACACACTATTGCCACCAGCTAAGTAAACCTCTTTGCCCTCAACAACCATATCCCATGGAGCTTGGTCAAATCTTCTCATGACAATATCTGGTTGTGCACCTGAGCTTCCAGGAAGTTGTTTCCAAATGGAAAGAGATCTATCAAAATCTGATGAGACAAACAGCATGCTTCCGTTTGAATCAATAATTGGGTTCTGGATAATAAATTCATCTAAAAGTGGATAATCAGTAGGCTCATTTGCTAACAATGCCCAATCTGGTTTTTCAGCAGGTGAGGCCGGTATAGAGTCAAAAACAGAGATTCTATTTCCGTTATATTCTGCAACAAATAATTTTCCATCTACAACTGTAGCTCCTCCATCATCACCACCAGCCCATCTATGGCCCTCATTAGGATTAGCTAGTTTTACATTTGCTTTTAAGTCCTGAGTAGTTGTATAAAGATCATCATAAAAATACATAGTCTCACCACCAGCTGCAATGCCGTATATCTTTGAATCATATATTGCACTTGCTAACCAGTTGTCGATACAAGCATCAGGATCTCTAGAAGATGTAGGCCAAGAAGTCCAAATATGTGTAGATCTTGTACCATTTAAACCAATACATGGTCCATTTGCATTTTCATCTCCAAGCATTACATAATTACCATTTGACGTAATTGATCGTGGTGTTCCTACCTGACTAGAAGTTAAAACAACATCTGGGGCGTCATTAGGTCCAGGAAATGAATTCCAAAATAAAACTGCTTTAGCAACTGTTGCTGTGACAATAACTTTTGTGCCGTCTGACCATACACCCCATGGCCATGAGTCACCAAAATTTACATAATTTGTAGTTGGTATGACATAATCGGCGGCCTGTCCTGAAGATGTCGGGAATGAAGTCCAAACTAAAACTCTGTTATTGTCTGAATCAGCTACCAAAACTTTTCCATCTGGTGTTACTACTACCTGTCCGGGAAAGTCCATATTATTTAGACCTGTTCCCGAGTTGTGAGTTGAGAAGTTTGCCTGACCTAAGACTAAATCTGGTGGGGTATTCGAAGTTGGAATTGAATTCCATATTAATACTCTGTTATTAAACCTGTCTGTAACTGCCACCTTCCCAGCATTTGCAGATATAGACACTGGGTGGTTTAATTTTGTTGAACCACCAGAATTATTAAATCCATATCCAGAAAGCAAAATGTCTCCAGATTCATTTAATCCAAATCCTGTGTTTCCATTAGATGTTGCAACTGTGTAGCTTGGCGAATATTCATAAACATTAAGATCGTACCAGGAGTTACCTTGATTTCCTTCTGGACCACTTGGTTGACTAGTACCGCCCGATCCAGAATCTGAAGGTACCGTAGTTGGTGTTGTACTATCTCCTCCGTAACCTCCTTCACCCGGTGGAGGTGGTTGCGCTGTACTAGGTGAAGATGTTGGATCTTCAAAACACCCAATAATTACACCTGCTTCAAAATTATCTGGATTTAAATCATTTACAATTTTTTGATAAATATCTGTTGGGAAAGCTTTGGAAATGCAATCTAACACTTCATCATCAGCATCATTAATTATCTGGATAGCTCTGTCTATATCGTTTTCATCTTCTGGAGGTGGCGGAGGATTATTTCCCTCTGGTGGAGGTGGGTTGTTTCCTTCTGGAGGTGGCGGAGGATTATTTCCCTCTGGTGGAGGTGGGTTGTTTGGCTCAGATGGTGCATTAATCGGGGTATCTTCTGATATCGGCTGAACTGTTGCTTGATTTTCAGTATTTTCTGGGCCAGAACATGCCTGAAGTAATAAAAATAGAATAACGCCTATATTTATTGACTTTTTCATGTCCTAATTATATTGAGTTTTTTTAAATTTTAAAAAGAATAACTTAAGAATATTAAAATAAATAGTAGGACTTCCTTTCGTGCTTTGAGCCACTTTTGAAGACGATAAAACAAAAATTTACAGCCACAGGGAGTCTTTTGCTATTTTTATGAAAAAGGTCGTAAAAAGTGAAAATCCCGACTGATCTTGCGACCTTCCGGGATTTTCTTACTATCTTCTATTCGGTCTTGCGACTTCATTTCTGATAGTTATATAAAAATAGTATGTTTTGGATACTTTGACAAGATTTTTTTGATAGTTTTTTTCGCGAACTTTTATACATAAATTTTATAAATTTGAAGTTTTGGGAATGTTTATCATTATAAAAAAATCTAGCAAGAAGCAAAAATCCCGATTGATCTTGCGACCCTTCGGGATTTTCTGTTCTATCTTCTTTTCTATCTTGCGATTTCTTTTCCGATAGTGTTCTTTAAATATACGTTAGTTTTTGTTCTTATGCAAGAGATTTACTAATGTATTTTTCGCGAAGTTTTTGTGGATTATTCCTCTTCATAAAAATTAAAAGAAGTGAATTCCTTTTGAATCTCTTTAATGGAGACATCATCAACTTGGACATTGTAAACTTCACCGTTGCGAAACGAAAACTGTAAATAATTACTCTCTACGACTTCTAAATTAATAATGTCGAAAGTGTTTTTTATTACGGAAAGGGTTTTTTCCTTGGTTCGAAGAATAACTTTTGTATCTATTATTTCAATAACTGGTTGGAATGCACTTTGTAATGTTATAAGTAATTGAAGAAGGCCAAAAAACAATAGCAAGTAATATAAATATTCTTCCCTTGCGTTAGACCCAAAATCTCCAAGTCTAAAATATTTAATCATTAATTGTCTAAAGGGACCCGTAATAATGTTGTCAACTCCAACATATGTAAGAGCACTTCCCCTTAAGAGTGGGAGAAACAAACTACTTCTATCACGATAAAATTTCATATATTTTTCTCTTAAGCTATCAGAATAACCTAATTTAGCTATTGTTTTTGTATGGAAATTGTATTGATTAGACATGGCCAGCCAGAATGGATGCCAGGAGATGTATATACAAAAAACCCAGGTTTAACTTCACTGGGAAAATTACAATCTGAAAAGTCATCTGCAGTATTTGAGGAAAATAGCGTTGATGAAATATGGGTTTCTCCCCTGAAGCGTGCTCAAGAAACTTTTACTCCATTCAAAGAAAAAAATATAGGAAAATCTATTCATACATACGAATGGCTACAAGAAATGCAAGACGAGGAGGAAGAAGCCTTATACGGAAAAGGTACTGAGGAAGTAATGGCTTTTTTTGCAAAAAGAAACTCACAGTCATTTGAAGAGTGGAGTGAAGCTAGTCATGGTAAATATATGGAACTCTTCAGTAAAAATATAGTTTCTAACCTAGAGATAGAACTTGGCAACAGGGGAATTGTTGCTTTAGATGCAGAGTACGATAGAAGGTTTGATTTAAGTGAGTCGAGTATTGAAAGGCTTATGATTATTTCACATGCAGGAACAATGTCAGTCTTGTTATCATATTTTTTAAATATGCCTCTTTATGCTTGGACGTGGAGAAAGTTTCTTCCAAGACACACTGGCCATACAACGTTAAAATCTACCCAAATTTCAGGTGGTCACTTTTTCAGACTTAAAGAGTTTAATAATGTCTCTTTTACCGATAGTGACGAAGAACAAACATACTAAGATAATTTTAACTACAAAAAAATTATGCCTTATACAAGAGTTTTACCTGAGGTAACGATAAGCGAACTTACGCCAAGAAAAAGAAGATTCTTTTTAAAACATCTCGCAAGATTTTTACTGTTGTTTGAAAGCGTTAAAGTAAAGGGGTCTTTTTTAGATAATAAACGAGTAATTGTAACTGCTGCGCCACACCAGTCCGGCAAAGATGAATATTTGATGATTTTGATGATCTTAGCTTTGGATATAGATGTCTGTTATCTTTCCGCAAAATGGACTATGAGAAGAATTCCTATTCCATTTGTTAAACCAAAAGATATTGATAATCAAGGAATTCCTTGGCCATTAGGTTGGCTACAAGAAATAGTGTTTAGAAAATTCGGTGCCATCCCTGTAGATAGAAAAGGAAACAGTGGGCAGTACGACTCTGTGGTACAAGAGCTGCTTAAAAGAGATAACTTTTTATTAATTATTACTCCTGAAGGTAGGTTTGATGCAACCAGGTTTAGAAGTAGTTTTTTATATTTAGCTAAAGAACTAGACGCTTCAGTGATGCCAGTGCAAATCGATTATGAGCATGACACTTTACAGTTTTTAAGTAGTTTAAATCTTGATGGTTCTGAGGATGAAGTTATACAAAGGCTTCGTTTCTGTTTTGATGGAGTTAAGGGAAGAAAAAGTAGGTTTAAGGCTTAATGGAAGAAAAGATCTACCAACTCATTAAAGAAAGAAACCCCTGGTTATTAAAAGATAGCTTTCTGTCTAAAACTATTTACACCTTATTGAAAAAATATCTTAGATATGATGAAACTGTTTTTGTTGGAAATCATATCCAGGGCATGACTGGCGAAGAGGCTTTTAATTGGTTGGGCAGTGAGTATACAAGTAACTCTTCTGTTGAAGGTCTTGAAAACATACCAAAAGATGGAAAGTTTTTAATTGTATCAAATCACCCTATGGGAGCTGCAGATGCTATTGCTTTATATCATACAATTTATCCAGCCCGTAATGATCTTTTCTTTTTTGCAAATGAACTTTTTGTATATCTGTTGGGTGCTTTCCATGACCTACTAGCACCTGTTGTTTGGAATAAAGAAAAAGAAACTCACTCTGCAAATAAAGTAACACTTGAACGGCTTAGTGTGTTTTTTGGTAAAGGAAGGCCTGGCATTATTTTCCCCTCTGGTCGCCTCTCTAGACTTACTTTTTTTGGCGTATGGGATAGGCCTTGGGAGAAAACTCCAATTGCGCTCGCAAAAAAATATAATTTCCCGTTAATTCCAGTCTATGTAGAGGGGAGAAACTCTTGGTTCTTTTATTTTGCCTCATATGTAAATAAACAACTTAGAGATGTTTCACAATTAAACGAGTTATTTAATAAAAGAGATAAAAATATATCTATAAAGATTGGCAAACCAGTAAGTGTGAGTTCGTTAAGTGATAATAGCGATATTGCAGTAAATCAGTTGCGATACAAATCAGAGAGTTTACGAAAAAAGGCTTTATTGAAGTTAAATAGGTTTACTTACCTAAGAAATTTCAGATAATTCTACTCTACAACTTCACCAGTGCTTGGGCTAACACCCAAGTTTCCAACCATATATCCAAACAAAAGTGGTGTAGTAACTAAACCGCCAAGTCCATAAAATCTCCAAGTAAGCTCATAAACACTCTGTGCTTGATTAATAAGTAGGTATAAAACAAAAAATAATCCATACAGCGAAGCAATTGCAGCTGCACTTACTTGTATTTTTCTATCATGATCAGTGGTGTAATACCAGTTTGTTACTCTAAATACTCCGAAACTAAAAAGACTTCCTATGCCAATAATCAACAGCATTAGTCTTATGTTTCCTAAAGAAGCATGTACTGATACATATAGAAAAGAAAGAAAATAAAGCAAGGCCATTTGCTTTGATGACATTTTAAATCGTATCGCATAAACATATACAACGCTTGCAAGCATAGATTGAAAAAATAAGGTCCCTGCCGCAAAAGCGTCATCATAACCAAAAAAAACTTCATACTGTAAATATGGATGAAGGAACTGCGTGATAAACATGACCAAAGCATAGATTGTTGATACTGCTACAACTGAAGCTGTATCTAGTTGGTCTTTGCTAGGTCTTGTTGTAAAGACATAATCTAACATTAAAAATGCACCAAGAAATAACATGAGGTGTGATGGAGAAACAAGTGGTTCAACACCTGTCTCTATACCAAGTAATGTATGCCACACAGCATCTGATGCTCCACCAACTCCAAAGATAACTGCACCTAAAACTCCGACGTCAAACTTGTAGTCTTTCATTTTATTTTTTACATACATTGCTACTAAAACTGAAAAAGCATATCCGGAATATAAAACACCGTGCCATGGAGTAAAAAATGTTTCAATACCGTCTAACAAATATGTATGTGCGCTCGAATCTATCCATGCACCAATAAAAAACCAAAGCATAGCGATGATAAATAGTTTTCTGTCTTTTTCATCTGTTATTACAACAGGTGATAATTTATTGAACATATAAACAGTATAAACCCAAAGCTTTCTGGGTATTTAGGAAATTAAGTCACACAAGATAAAATGAGTCTGTGGAAAACAAAGAATTTAATCGAACACTTACCTTAAAGAGTTCTATTTATTTGGGCTTAAGCTCAATGATTGGAGCTGGGCTTTTTAATAATATAGCTCCTACAGCAAAAATAAGTTCTTATGGTGCGATCCTTGGATTGCTTTTAGCTTCAACGTTAGCAATAGCAAATGCTTCTTCCTCTGCTCAACTCTCATCATTGTTTCCAAAAACTGGTGGTACGTATTTGTATGCAAATGAAGTACTAGGAAAACCTTATGCAATTATCGCTGGTGCAGTGTTCATTATTGGTAAAACAATCAGCTGTGTCGCAATAGCCCTAACAGTAGGAAACTATCTCTCTCCTGTGTATGGAAAAGAAATTGGTGTTATTTTATGTCTTTTGGTGTTTTTGTTAAGTTTTTCTGGCATCCATAAAACTGCAGAGATTGCTACATGGTTTGTTTGGATAATTTTTGGACTGCTTTTATTTTATACTGTCTCTATCCTCTCAACGCCTGGTGTTGATTTAAGTATTCCGATCTTTGAGAGTGTGTCTTTTAATAGTATTTTGTTGTCTGCAAGTATATGGTTTTTTGCTTTTACCGGATATTCAAGACTTGCCACATTTGGAGAGGAAATTAAAAACCCTAAAGAAATTATCCCTACAGCAATTTTTACTGGTCTAGGGGTAATAATCCTGTTGTATTTTGGAATTACTTGGTTAACTCTATCAATAATCAGTCCCGAACTGATTATGAACTCTAATACTCCTCTTCTTGTTGCCATGGACGTAAGTAGGTTTTCGGAATTTTCGTTTTTAATTGTTTTTGCTTCTTCTATTACAATGGTTTCTGTATTCCTTGCGCTGATGCCTGGAATTAGCAGAATATATGTTTCGCTTTCCAGAGACAGGGTGCTTCCAAAAGCTTTTTCAAAAATTCATAAAAAATTTAACTCTGCTTATTTCTCAGAAGGCTTTGTACTCATCTCTGTGATAGTAGGTATTTATAGTTTTGATGTTGTTGGGTCTATAAAGCTAAGTTCCTTTTTTATTTTGATATATTATACGATTACGAACTTGTGTGTAATCAAGCTGAAAAAAGATGATCGACTTTATTCTGTCGCAATTGCTTTCTATGGATTTTCAGCCTGTCTTGTGTTTGCACTTGCTTTATTAGTTCTTTAACAAACAAACCGGGATTACTCCCGGCTTGCCATCAGTGACCTGTGAAAATTTCCCCCAAAATGTTTCACGAAGTTCATGAGAAGTTTTATTTCTTCCTATTTCATTATATAAATAAGAGGGTGAGAAATCTTTAGAAGTGCTTTTTTCACAAATAAATATGCTTTGTGAAAAAAATATCACAATCTTGCAGGGTTGTGAAATGAGAATTATACTGATTTTATTGGTCAATCACGTGTATGCGTTGCAAATCACTCAAACACACTTCCATAGGTGGTTGACCTATGTCTGATTTTATATATACCCTAAAATATTTATTCTTAGTTTATGCAAAGATTTAAAACCACAAACAGTATGACTTATGATTGTTCTGTGGAAAGCTTATGGGAAATTGTTTCATCCCCTAACTACTTAAGCATCGTTCACCCTTTTTGTAAGGAAAATCCAACTATTCAATGGAGCAAGGATCATCATGAAGACAAAATAGTCTATTTAAATAATAGGTACTATATAAGAAAATTTGTTAGTTGGAAAGTTTTACAAGGGTATGATCTTTGGATAGGCAGTAATAATAATAATCAATCTTTTGTTGAGTGGAGATTAGAAGAAGTAAATAGTGGATCAAAGCTGACTATTACCGTTTATCCGTTTTTGTTAAGCTCCTGGCCAAAGGTGTTTTCTTTTTTTCCTTATTTTTTATATATAAATATTAAACTTAAGTCTTACCTGTTTTCAGTACTCAGTGGTATTGAATGGTATATTAAAGAAAAAACTCCTGTTCCTAAAAATCAATTTGGTAGACATAGTTGGTTTTCTTAAATTAATGTTCTCTTGATCTAGATGAGTTAGACATTGTCTTTTCTAGAGAGCCGTTAGAAAATATATAAGATTCAACACTATCGACTAAATGTTTTCCATTTTGTGATTTTTGCATAATTACATCTACAGTCATGCCCTCATAAGGTGAGATTAAAGTTATTGAGTGTTGTCTAAATTTTTTTGATGATTGATCTCTTCGGATTACATCACTAATCATATTGCTTGACTCCCAGGACCAATCCTCACCAACAGCAACAAACTTGCATATGTGTTTTGTCTGTGATTTGTCTATTCTTGCTCCAGGGCAAACCAACATTGATCCCTCAACCCAAGGGTTCAAACCCAGGCCGTCAATTTTTGGAAAAGCTATATTAAATGAATCGTCAACAATTGCCTCAATATCACCTTTTTTAAAATTACGTTCTTTTATGATTTCAGAAATTGTATTTTGAATCTGAAATAGTGACTCCTCGTCTAAGTTTTCAAGATTTTCTCTGTCCATAATTACATATAAACAGTCAAGTAAGACACTTTCCTATTCTTCTTCTAGAGCTAGTTTCTGACCTGCTGTTTTTTTTCCTCTTAAGTCTTGAATGTCTACACGAATTAGACCAATAACAAATATGGTTAATGTGCCGACCGGAAATAGAAGAATTAAAAACAGTGGTGAAGAAGTTAATGTCTCTAGCATGTTTTTATATTAACAAAATTATATAGTATAATTAAATCCAGAGGAGAAATATGGTAAAACTTGGTTTATACGCAAGCATGGTGTCTGTAATAGCATCAGTGCTTATTTATATTGTTTTAGATGACTCTCAACTTGCGATTTATGTAGGTCTATGGGCACCAACGTTAATTCTTTATAGCCAGGCTTACGAACAAGCAAATAAGTAACTTGGTTTAGGTATAAATTTAAACCTTACTAGTATTTGATTGTGAATAAAGTTGAAAAGAAATCATTTTTTGGATTCCTAGCTATTGCATTTGTCTTACATTTGTATCTAGTCATCTCCCTCCTCGGTGGTTAAAAAAACTTTACTTCTTCTTATATTCTTAATTTCCTGTACAGGTGGTGAGTCTGTAATTGAGGAATCAAAATCTTTAAACTCTGAAGAAGTGCTTAATCTGATATTGGAAAGCTATAAAAACTTTTCAGACAACCCAGAAGAAGCTGTTGATCTAATTTGGGGCTTCGCACATGAAGATAATAAAGAAATCACGGGACCAAAAGAGAGGTTTGGTCAAATGTTGGTTAGTGAACCATACGACTCCATTATTGACCTTAAAGAGTACTCATATGAAGTAACGTATGAAAATGAAACAAATGTACATTATGAAGTTAAGGTACTTGCTAAAACTAATAATTATTTTGTAATTACATGGGTTTTTGAGAAAACTGATTGTCCGGAACTAGAACAGCAGTGTTGGTTAACAATTGCTGTGACAGCACCAGAATATTTTCAATCAGGTATTTAATCGTCTAAATTTTCTAAAGGATTTTCTGGCTGACAGATTTCAAAAGCTTCTTGTACTGCCTCCGAGCTAAAATCTATATCTGCATCTCTAAATGCAAAAAAACCAAACTCTCCAGGTTTAGGATCTGGAAAATCGATTCCTTGGTCTCTCATACACTGCGAAAACTCTAAAGAAGCATCAACTAAAGCCGCTTCAACTTCTGGATCTAAATCAAACTGTTCTGGGAGAGCGTTTCTTAAAATATCTTCACAGTTTTCAAAAGCACTCTCAAACTCTTCTTCGTTTTCAATTTCTAAATTATCAAACTGTGGATTTCCATCTATATCAAATGTTGGGTCAGGAAAATTAATACCTTCTTCTCGCATGCATTGAGCAAACTCGAGAACACCCTCTTCAAAGGTTATCTCTTCATCAACAACTGTTGTAGCAGTGGTAGATTCAATAGTTACAACGCCTTGGGATTCTTCTCCACCAATAGTGCATGCAGCAAAAACCGTAACAAAGGCTAGGATTTTTACTTTCGAACTGCCTCTGCTGGTTGAATTTTTGACGCTTTTATAGCTGGATATACACCAGAAATAGCTCCGATTAATAATGCTAATAGTACTGCTCCAAATATTTGCCATACAGGTATTGAGAATACAATATTTGTGTAATTAGTATAGCCCAGGGTTATAGCTGTTCCGAGAAGCACCCCGACAAGACCCCCTATTCCTGACAAAACAATACTTTCTAGTAAAAACTGGTATCTGATTTCTCTTCTAGTTGCACCAATTGATCTTCTAACTCCAATCTCCATTCTTCTCTCTAACACTGACATCACCATCACATTTGCGATGGCAACACCACCAACTAAAAGAGCTACTGAGCCAAGTCCTAAAAGTAAATTAGTGAATGCCTCTTCAGCTGCTTGTTGTGCTTCGAGTGCATCAGATGGACGGGTAACCTCGACTTGATCTGGATTTTCTGGATTCATTGAAGGTGCAAGTACTTCAACAACGTCCTCGATAAATGTTGGGTTAGCTCTTAAATAAATAGTTGTTGGCTCTTCATCAATATCAAATAATGTTTTTGCTACACCATATCCAATGAACACAGATCTGTCTAAGTCTGGGTGAATTTTGAGCTCTTCAAGTATTCCGACTACACCAAACCATTCGTTTTCAATCAATATCTTTGTAGGTTTAGATAAGTTATTAATTCCTAATCGTTGAGCAGTTACATTACCTAAAACTGTTATTGGAATATCAGAGAGCCCATCCTCAATAAACCTGCCATCAATTAAATTGCCTCCTATAACATCTAGCAGTTCAGCACTAGTAACAATTGTTGAAATACCTCCACCTTCAAATTCTGAAATAAAATTACTCCTCCTTACTAGAAGGTCTGTTTGAGTTGTAGAAGTAACTTCTTGAACTGGACCTATCCTTTCAACCATACCTAAAACTCCTTTTGGGAGTTCTTCCTGGGTTCCAAAAAAACCAGCCTGGGGTGATGCTTTAACTAAGTTTGTACCTAGAGATTCTAGTGTTGAGAGAAGATCTGCCCTGCCTGAAGCTGAAATCCCAGACACCGCAACTATTGCTGCGATTCCAATACCAATACCAATTGAAGTAAGTGTTGCTCTACCTTTTCTTGCTCTAACTCCGTATAAAGCTACAAAAAACAAGTCTTTGATTTTAAGTCTATTTCTTTTCATTAATTCACTATTTTTCCATCAACTAGTTCTATAACTTTTCTAAACATACTTGCATGTTCCTGGTTGTGAGTAATCATTATCACTGTTTTACCCTGATTGTTTAGGTCTTTCAAAATATTGAGTATGTTTATACCGGATTCCTTGTCTAAGTTTCCTGTTGGTTCATCAGCTAGTACGAATGCAGGGTCTTGCACTAAAGCACGAGCAATCGCAACTCTTTGTTGTTGCCCACCTGACAATTCTTTAGGCAAATGAGTCAATCTGTCACCAAGGCCTACTTGTTCTAAAACTTCCTTTGCTTTTTCTAATCTCTCCGATCTTGAAATTCCTTGGTATAAAAGGCCTTCAGCGACATTTTCTTGAGCAGTTAATCCTGGGAGTAGAAAAAAACTTTGAAATATAAATCCAATCTTTTCACCTCTAAACTTTGATAACTCATTGTCTGAGAGTTCTGAGACGTCTTTACCCTCAATTTCTATAGAGCCATCCGTTATGCTGTCTAATAATCCAATCATGTTTAAGAAAGTGGATTTACCACTTCCTGATTGACCGACTATTGAGACAAAATCTCCTTCTTTAATTTTAAGTGAGACACCATCTAAAGCTCGTACTGGCGGAGGGCCTTCGTAAACTTTTGAGATATTATTTATAGAGATGACAGTTTTTGTACTGGTTTTCATCTTGGTACAACTACTATTTGACCCTCTGAGATATTTCCTTTTACTTCCACAAAGCCGTCAGTAAATACTCCAATTTCAACAGCAACGTAACTTGTATCAACGCCAGATTCTCCTTCAAATGTTCCGGTATCAAGCGCTCCATCATAAACTTCTAAAGCGTATCCACCTTCTGCTAGGGCAAGGAGGGCATTAACTGGAACATAAAGAACATTTTCAGAAATCTCTGTTGTCACAAATACTTTTACTGGAGCTTGATCATAAGCTTCAATCTCTTCTGGATTAAGAACTTCTAGAGTAACTTCTATAAATTCTCCTGCTTGAGTTTGTGTTACTACCTGGTCAATAAAGGTGATGACTGTTGGGACTCTTTCATCTGTAGGAAGTTCTATTTCAACACTGTCACCAAGTGAAACTGTTTCCTGATCGGTAGCATCAACTTGAAAGACAACTTCAATTCCAATAGAAGAAATGTTATAAAGTGGTGAATTTAGCATAACAGCAGAACCAACGTCGTTAACGTAAGAGCCAACAATTATTGGTGTTTTTGATGCATACGCGTTTGTTGGACTGAAAGTTTCTGATTTTGAGGCAAGTTCTAGCTCTTTAAGTTCCTCTTTTGCTTTTGCTAATTCAGCTACTTGATCAACTCCTTCGTTGTAGCTTTCTAAGGTATCATCATATGCTTTTTGTGCTGTTTCAATAGCTAACGCTTCTGTGGCGTCTATTCCTGACTCTTTGCCTTTTTCTAAATCTTTAATTCTTTTCTGTTTTTCAATCTCTTGCTCTAGACTTTCTATTTCGGAGTCTCTAGTTCCATTTGCAATTTTTTCTTTTGTTTCAGGAATTGTGTCATCTTGAAGTAAGGTAATGCTTCGCTCAGCATTTTCAATAGCAGTATCAGCCGCCTTCCAAGCTGCGCTTTCTTCAGTAGCAGCCTCTTTGGCATCATCTAGCTTTTTCTTTTTGTCATTGACCTGTGCTAATGTGATTCCGCCATCTGAAATTGTCTCTTCAATATTTTCGACTTCGGTCTTTTTTAAATTTATAGCAACCTGTTCTGCTGGTGTAATTTCAGATTTTGTATCTATTTTATAATCAACGTAAAGTGCATTAAGCATATTCGAAGTAGTCTCATCAAAGATCTCATCAGGTACAAAGTCTTCTGCTGCATAGCCCAAGAACACAAGAGCTTCTTCGAGTTGTAAAACATCAGGACCAGCATCAGAGTTTAAATCTAAGGTTCTGTAAAAGGGTGTTGCTCCTGCAACTAAAATTACAGGTTTATTGTCAACGGCAAATAAGACTTCTCCAAAATCAATAATGGTTCCTTCTTTAGGAACAAAAGTAACAACTCCTGACATTGGAGAGTTCAGCACTTTACTGTCAGTCTGTCTTAAGGTTCCGTTGTACTCTTCCTTCTTTGCTAAGTCACCTTTTTGTATAGCAACAGTAGTAAGTTCTAGGGTTTTATTGCTTGTAGATGATTCTGTGTTCTGAGTGCCAAAATAATAACCACCATAACCTAGTGCGAGCACCGCTATAAAAATGTACAAATTTTTTAATTTAAATATATTTTTCATCATTGTTCCAATTAGAGTAGTTTATTAAACCTGTGTGCATTCTGAGAAATTTTTTTACTAAGTTTTTTATGCATCCCACTCCTCATCTTTTAACTCTTCTGGTAGTTTATCTTCACACGCTTGCCATGTCTGAACTAATGGGTCGTCTTCTCTAAGCTCCCAATCTTCATCAATATAGGCGTCTAGCCTGACTTCTCTATTGAAATAATCTGGATCTGGGACTTTAGGATATCCACTTTCTCTAAAACACTTCGCCATAAACAGTGATCTATCAATTTCTTTTGATACTTGTGCAGGATCTTCAAATTGATTTTCATCTGCTACACCCCATAAATTATATTTCAAAGCACATTCTTCGATTATATCCCATAGTTCCTCGGCCTCTTGTTCGGTTATTGTTTCAAAATATGA
>CACKFQ010000006.1 GCA_902599555.1 uncultured Candidatus Actinomarina sp.
AAAATGAATCGTGTCCTTTTGTTGAGTTGATAGTTGTGTATGTGGTTCTAATTTCGTGATTATTTAAAATTTCTAAAAACTCTTTTTGTTCTTCAGGATAAAAACAAACATCGGAGTCTACTGATATTACTAATGTTTCAATACCTTTTAATTTTTTTAAATCTTTTTGTTCAATTTTAAAATTTTGCCAACCCTTAATAATCGAAAGGTATGATTCTGGTGTAAACCTTTCTATAAACTTTTCACCTTGATGCATCATGTATGACTCTTGAGGTGTAGAAAGAAATCCTTTTATTAAACCATCATCATACAAGGTTTCACTTTTTGCTCTATTGGAAAGCAACTCTAAAGATATATATGTTTTATGAGCAACCATTCTCGCAAGTGATAAATATTCACTATTGCGATTATTTGATTCTCTTCCTAAATCTAAAATATATGCTTGTTCAAGATTGTGTAGAGTTTGGAGTGTAGAAAGCTTATATCCACTTGAAATAGAAATAAGTTTTTTTACATATTCTGGATACATTGTGCAAAACTCAAGTGCCATTAACCCACCTATAGACGGACCTATAACAGCTTCTAAAGATTTGACATTTAAATAATCTAAAAGTAATTTTTGAGATATCTCAATATCTTGAAATGAAATTGATGGAAAATCATAACCATACTTTTCATTTGAGCTGTTATTAATTGAACTTGGACCGGTGGAACCGTAACAACCTCCTAAATAATTTGCACAAACAACAAAATATCTGTTTGTATCAATAATTTTATTAGGACCAACAAAGCCATCCCACCACCCTGTTTCTAATTCTTCATTCCAAGGTATATCAGGATTGTCCAGTTGTTGATAGCTACCAGCCAGCATGTGACTTCCAGTAAGTGCATGAAAGACAAGTATTGCATTGTCTCTGCTCTCTGAGAGTCTTCCCTCGGTTGTATATGCAATCTCTACATTCTCTAATAATTCACCTGAATCAAGTTTGAATTGTGGAATGTAAAACTTGCTTGAATTACTTTGTGCTTTCAAGTGCTTGGGTTAAATCTTCAATGATATCCTCAATATCTTCAATACCAATTGATAACCTAACAAGTTCAGGTGGCGCGCCTGCTGCAACAAGTTGCTCATCGTCAAGTTGTGAGTGTGTAGTAGAAGCTGGATGTATAGCTAAAGATCTAGTGTCTCCAACATTTGCAACGTGTCTGAACATTTTAAGGTTGTCTATAAACTTCTGACCAGCATCTTTTCCGCCTTTAATACCAAACACAACCATTGTTCCCCCTGTGCCTTTGAGATATTTTTCTGATAACTCATAAGCAGGATCATCTTTTAATCCGGGAAATCTTACCCATTCAACTAGTTCATGGTTAGATAAATACTCTGCTGCTTTTATTGCATTTTCGCAGTGTCGTTCCATTCTTAGACCTAATGTTTCAAGACCACTCAAAACTTCAAAAGCAGTTTCAGGACCCATGTTTGCTCCAAGATTTCTTAGAGGAACTGTTCTCAGTCTTAATGAATAAGCAACATTTCCTAAATCACCTAAGTCATGACCCCACCTCATGCCACCGTAACTGGTGTCTGGCTTGTCATATAATGGAAAGTTTCCATTGCCCCAGTCAAAACCTCCCTTTTCAATTACAGCACCAGCAATAACCCTTCCGTGACCGGACATCCATTTTGTTAATGAGTAAACAACAATGTCCGCTCCATGTTCAAAGGGTTTTAATATAGCTGAGGTAGTAAATGTTGCATCAACAATTAATGGTATACCTTTTGAATGTGCTATCTCTGATAGAGCTGATATGTCAGCAACAACTAAACCTGGATTTGTTATTGTTTCACAATATATTGCTCTAGTTTTGTCGTCAATTGCGTTTTCAACTGCTGCTAAATCAGTAATATCAACTTTTTTTGAATCAATACCGTATTCAGGAAGAATATTATCAAACATTGTATAAGTTCCACCATAAAGTTGGTTTGCTGTAACAAAATTATCTCCTTGACTCATAATATTTATAAGTGAATACATTACTGCAGATGTACCTGATGAAAGAGCTACACACATAGCGCCTTCTTCTAGTGCGGTTAATCTTGCTTCAAGTGCTCCAACTGTTGGATTTCCAAGTCTGGAATATATATTTCCAAACTCTTTTAAACCAAATAAATTTGCAGCATGCTCTGTATTGTTAAATTGATATGCTGTTGTTTTATAAATTGGAACAGTTATGGAGCCTTCTGCATCAGCATCTGAATCCCAACCTGCATGTATTAGCTTTGAATTAAATTTCATTATTTCTCCTTTTATTTGGAGAAGGAGTTTGACTACTTAGTTGCATTGCTGCCACATCTTCAAGCACCTTGGATAGTCATCCAGGTTGCCGAGGTCTTAACCTTCTCTATATGCTTCTCAAATTATATCAAATGATTTAAATTTGACTAAATATTTTCTATTTTTTCCCAATTCCTATCAGCATGTCCGAAATGAGAAAATAAAGTATCTTTTCTGTAATTTACACTTGTTAGATTTAATCTTTCAATAATTGCTCCTGGTTTCATGTCAAACTTATCAACAAAATCATCTAATTTGCTTTGCTCAACTTTAAGTGTGTCAAAAGTCTCTATTGAAAGCTCGTACGGATCAGCTTTGCCTATTGCATACGAAACTCTTACTAAACAATCGTCTGCTAATTTGTGTGCAACAATATTTTTTGCTAAATGTCTGGCAGCATAAGCAGCTGACCTATCAACTTTACTCGGGTCTTTTCCTGAAAATGCTCCTCCACCTACTGGTACAGATGGGCCATAAGCATCGACTACTATTTTTCTACCAGTAAGTCCCGTATCGCCAGCTGGACCTCCTTTAACAAATGATCCCGATGGGTTCAAATCTAACTCAAATTCAGATTCAACATTATTAACAACAATATCAGAAACTTCTTCAAACAATTTCTCCATATCAATATCTTTATTGTGCTGAGTTGATACTACGACTTTTGTTTTTTCTCCTCCACTAGTTACCTGAACTTTTGAATCAAGATCAAGCATCTCATCTGAGTTTTGAAGATCCCATAAAGATTTTTGTATATTTTTAGACTTATCGAATGTTGGAGGCATAAATGATTTTGTTTTGTTGGTTGCAAATCCAACCATTATTCCTTGATCGCCAGCACCTTGATCTTCATCGTCTTCAACAGCTGCACGAATTTCTTCTGATTGTGGTGTTAATTCGTTATATATTGAAAGATTTTCTAAATCAAAATCTTCAAAGCTAGTCTTGATAGTTATTTTTAGTGCTTCTTTGACAATTTCAATAACATCATCAGTAGATATTGCTGCGATTTCACTAATTTCTCCTCCTACAAGTACTAAACCACCATTCTTAGTTCCTGTAAGAAAAGTCTCAACTGCTACTCTTGACGAACTGTTGTTTTCTAAGGCCTTTGTTAAAACATAATCAGATATTAAATCCGCAATTTTATCTGGGTGCCCTGGAGACACGGTTTCAGCTGTTACGTATTTTGACAATTAAATCCTCCTAATATGCAAACGCAAGTATTGGAACGCCATTTTTTGTTGTATAACCACATCAAAAAGCACCTTAGTTGGCAACTAGGTTGCTGAGGTATTCCTCTCTATATGCACTCAATATGCTAATTAAAATAAAATGTTTTTCAATCAGTAAACAAAAAAAACTTTAAATAATTCTCTAGCTAACCTTTAAATATGATTACTGATGCTAAAAAAATATTTGGTCTTTTACTATCAGTTGGTTTTTCATCGATTGGTTTCATAGCTGCAATTACTGTAACTGTTTTGGCTGCAAGAGAGGTGTCAAACAATCCGTTATTTCTTGGATTCCCAAACGCTGTAGGTGTTGGTGGTGCGTTTCTTGGAACCCAAATGTTTTATAAAATTTCAAAAAAATATTCCAGACTTGCTGCATTATCCCTGACTTTTTTTGTAGGTGCTCTTGGAAGTGTTGTGTTGTTTTACAGTCTTATTATTGATTCGTTCATTTTGTTGATGATTGGTGCACTAGTACTGGGGTTTGGACAATCTGCAACACTTCAATCTAGGTATGCTGCTTCATTTGTAGCAAGTGAAAAATTTAAAGCTACAGCATTATCCCTTGCAGTTTGGTTTTCTGTGTTTGGATCAGTTTTTGGACCAAGACTGGTAAGTGTCTACTCTGATTATTTTGATAATTTATTTAACTCTGAATTAATTGTTGGTTATATAGTCGCAATGGTTGGTATGCTTTTTGCTTCCGCATCAGTTTTGACGTTTACTTCTTCAAACAGTTCTCTTCGAGAACCCGCAGAAGTAGAAGAAATTGCAGAGAAAGCAAATGAATCAAAAAAAGATGGAAATATTTTGACCCTTCTTCTTGTTCTAAATCATTTCACAATGGTCGTAATTATGTCAGCAACACCTCTGCATGTTCAAGATATTGGCGAAACAGTTGAATTAGTTGGGGTAATTATTAGTTACCACACACTTGGAATGTTTTTGCTTTCACCCATATTAGGAAATTATGTTGACAAATACGGATACAAAAATTTTACCTATGTCGGAACTGCAATTTTATTTATAAGTTGTTTAACTACATTTGTAAATTCTGGACCACTAGCACTAAAAATAGGTCTTTATTTACTTGGATTAGGTTGGAACTTTAATTATGTAGCAATCAGTGCAGCTATTTCAAAATTTTCGATCCAATTTAAGACACCCTTAAATATTCGAAGCGATTCTTATGTGTTCCTAGGAAGTTTTACAGCTCACACAACTTTGGGGCTCTCTTATTTATTAATTGGATATAGGGGGTTAGTTACTGTAGGAATGCTTGTGAGTATATATTTGTTCTTAAATTTAAAGAAGTTAAAGAAACTAGATATTGACTGAATGAATACTGATTTCACTTCAGAAGAGAAAATTTTAATTAAAAGAGATAAAGTTTTATCAAATGTAATTAAAACCAATGGACCCATAAAATTCTCAAATAATAGAAAAGATCCTTTTGATACTTTTGTAGACATAATTATTTCACAATTCATCTCTACCCTGGCTGCCAAGAGTATTAAAGAAAAAATGTTGGAAAATTTTAACGAAAAAAAATTTAAAATAGAAAACTTTGAAAAACTTAGCGTTATACAAATTAAAAATTTAGGATTAAGCCTCAATAAAGCCAAATCAATTAAAGCAGTAATCAGTTGGCTTGAAATGCAATCAATGAAAAATTTTTTTAATCTCACTCAGGCGGAAAGAGAAAAGTCATTATTAAAAATTTTTGGAATAGGTCCTTGGAGTGTTGATATGTTTGAAATGTTTTGCATTCGCAATAAGAATATTTTTTCTTATGGAGATGCTGCTTTAAGACAAGCGATGATTCAGCTTAAAATGGTTGACAAAGATGCAACTCAAAAACAATTCGAAAACTATGCAGAAAAATGGGCTCCTTACAAAACTCATGCTTGTTTACATTTGTGGGAGATGATTGAGTCTTAAATAGTTACTTTAACGTCCTCAATTGGGTGAGGAATAGGAGTAGGTCTAATATTTAAACTTTTATCAATAGAAGGATGCTCAACATTCTGAACATACTTATAAATTACATTTTTAAACATATAGCTAGCAAAAAACTTTCCAATACAAGTGTGAGCTCCACCAGCAAAAGGGAAATAAGCCTTATTCGTATAAGTTGGATCTATAAACCTATAAGGATCAAATACTGATGGATTATCCCAATACCTTTCATCATGGTGAAGCAACAAAGGACTTATAGTTAAATAAGTACCACCGTCTACGTTGTAGCCTCCAATTTTTGTATCTCTCATGACTCTTCTTACTGAAAATGGTACTGGTGGATAGTATCTGATTGCTTCTTGAAAAATTGATTCCGCAAAATTTCCATTTTTAAGTGATGAAATATCCAGTGGATCAACTTCTGAAGCTTCCTGTCTAAGATCATTTAAAAAATCTGGATTTTTTGAGAGATTATAAATTGAATTGGTAAGCGTTATGGTCGTTGTGTCATGAGCTGCAAGTAGTAAAAAAATCATATGTTCTGCAATTTCATGATTACTTAGCCCTGCATCTCCCTTGTTTGTGTTAACTAATTCTGCAAATAGTGTTTTTTTACTTTCTTCATCAATCATTTGTGACTTTGATTCAAAATAATCGAGTAAATATTCTCTTGCCTTGAGTCCCTTTTTCATCTGTGTAAATGGAAGAGGCCATCTAACAGCTGATGTAGCAGACGCAATAGAATCCATAAATAGATTATTTAGCTTTTGAGATTCATCGTTTTTTACATCTAGAAAAAATAAACTCAAAGATATATCGAACATTAATTGTTTTATTGATTCATACAAATTAAAGGTTGTTTTAGTTTTTATGCTTTCTACCCAGGTATCAATAATTGGTTGAATGATTGAAAGGTAATTATGAATTGCATTGTGCCTGAAAGAGTCTTGAAGAAGAGTTCGGTGATATTTATGATCATCAAAGTCTCGAAGCATAAGTCCGTTTTCAAATGTTGGACCAAGGATGACCGCCCATCCTTCTTTAGAAGAGAAATTGTCATCCTTATCTAGAAAGACTTCCTTTGTAATTTCTGGAGTCAAAAGAACTATAAAATTTTCGTTTAGCAATGAAATCTGAAATATATCTCCATATTTTTTCTGCTTTTCAGCTATAAAATTTAGCGCATTTCTTTGAAATGGTATAGAGTGGCCAATTATTGGTAAACCAGGAACTTTAGGTATTTCCATATTTGTATTTTACAACTTATTAAAGTGGTTGAAAAGATTGTTCATCAAATTATAAAATAAACTCATCTAAATCGTTACCAACAATTATTTCGCCGTCGTAATACTGAGATATTTCAGCTTTTAGACTTTCCTCATCAAATACTGGCGGAACGAAATGATTTAATATTAGCTTTTTTACATTGGCTGCTTGAGCTAAAGTTCCAACATCTTCTGGTGTGGAATGATACTCTTTTACATTTACTAATGTATCTTGTGTCATTCTTTTATCATCAAAATTAAGACTCACAAAAACCTCATGTATTAAATAATCTGCATCTTTTGAAGCTTCTTCCAAATTTATACTGTATCTTGTATCTCCTGAATAAGTTATTTTTTTATCATCTACAAAAACTTGATACCCATATGCTGGCTCAACAGGCTGATGTTGTACCTCAATGCTTGTTATTTTTATACCCAATGATTCGTAAGCAAATTCTTTTTCAATTTCAGTAATCTCAATATCTAAACCTTCATTGTTAGGTCTTTTCTCCCAGTCAACTCTTAGATTTAATTCATCTGAATATGCTTCAACAGTTTTATCAAAAAACTTTTTTATACCCTTTGGGCCAACAATTTTAAATGGCTTAGTTCTTCCAGTGTGCCACCCTGAAATATAAAGTTGATATAAATCAACAATATGGTCTGAGTGAAGATGGGTAATTAAGATGACATCTATTTCCGATGGAACTAACCCAAACTCACTTAATCTTTGTGTTACTCCAGAACCAGCGTCTATCAATATTTTTTGTTTTTCTGTAGAGATTAATGTGCTTGGTCCATAGCGAATGTGGCTTGGGCTAGGGCAGCCTGTGCCAAGTAAAACAATCCTATTCATTTGAACCTGAATTGATTGTTAGATTGCTTAAAACTATTTGAGGTCTCATGCCAGAACTTATCTCTTGCATTGCGGTTTCAAGTTTCAAAATAAAATCATAGTAATCTTGATCAAGGTTTTCTTGGATAATTAATGTACTTCCTAAATAAGTAAGACTTTCTATTAAAACAGAGTTTGGAGTAATATTTCTGGTTTCATCAAAATTGGAAACGAACTCATTAATAGTGTTGAGAAAAATTTGGTAGCGTTTTATTCTTTCTGATTCAGTTTCATTAATATCCTTAAGATCCTGTGTAACTTCTTGTAATTTTTCAACTAAGTTTTTTTCTATATTCAAATTTAAATATGTACCATCTAAAAATTTTTCGAAATCTAAAGTTGAAAAATCAAATTTAATTTCATTCTCAGATTCAAGAAATATTGTCCTACATCTACTTTTTATCGTAGACAAAATTGTATTTTGAGAATCGTCTCGTGCATGTGACCAAAACTTACCTGAAGATAAAATTATAAAAATGCTTCTACTTGAAGGCTCCTCGATAGTTTTAAGTAATGCATTTGATGCTTCTTCGGTTAATGATTTTACGGGGGGGAAAATTACTACTTTATATTTACCCTCAATTGGTGAGAGACTGTCTTTATTAATAACATCTCTAATATCTTCAACTCCTAAAGTGTTTAGATTTTCAGAATCTATAATCTTGATATCAGGGTGATCAGCATAATCTTTTGTATCAAAAGCTAATAACATTGCAAACATTTTTGCTTGTTTAACCAACTCAGATGAAAAATTTGAAAATAACAAATAGGAGTGAAATGGTGATTCTACTTCTTGCGTTAATTTTTTATTTACTGTTGTCAATTTCTAACCAGTTACAAATGGCCTCTATATTTACTTCAATATTGTTTTCTGCATTCAAAATTAAAAAGCTATCTTTAAACTCTTCTGCAAGTTTTAAATATCCTTTACGCACTTTTTGAAAAAATTCTACTTTGTCACTTCCAATCCTGTCTGCTACTTGTTGTCTTGAAAGTGAAACTTCTGGATCTATATCAAGAAGAACAACTCTTTCAGGCCAGTTGGATTGTATTGAGATATCGTTTAATTGATATATTTTTTCATATCCAAGACCTCTTCCTTCTCCTTGATAAGCAACAGAAGAATACGCGCTTCTATCTGACAAAACCACAATCCCATTATTAAGTGATGGGAGAACTACTTCTTCAATCAACTGAGATCTTTGAGCACAAAACAATAGTGCTTCAGCCAGTGGGTTTACTTGATAGTCGTGACTTAATAATAATTTTCTAATACCCTCTCCTACGGATGTCCCACCAGGTTCTCTCACGATTGTGTGTTCTTTGTTTTGAGAATTTAAGATATCTGAAAGATTTTCAATAATGCTGGTTTTACCAGATCCATCAATTCCTTCAAAGGCTATGTAATTAGAATTCATAATGGCTCATCCTCATTGCTCTCAAGGTTTAATCTTAACTTGTTAAAATTTGAATTTTCAAACCCAAATTCTCTTATAATTTTTTTATATCCTCTTATAAAAGTCATGAGTCCAGAAAACAATATAAAGCAGGAACTTAATCTAAGTACCAATAAAACTCCATCTACGTCAAAGTAGTTATTTGCAAAGCTTGCAAGAAAACCAGAAATGAAAACTGAAACCAACAGAGATAATCTCCCAATTGTATAAAAATTACCAAAAACTCTACCTCGAAGATTTTCGGAAGTTGTACTTTGTAAATAACTAATTGTTAGTAAATAAACAGAGCCTGAACCAATTCCAGAAATAAATATAAAAAATAAAATAGTAGAAAACTCATAAGAGTTGAAGGCAAACAGTAATGAAAGGCCTGTGATAATCATGCTGATGCCTATAAAAAAAGATACCCTATTAAAAGTGGTTACAAAATAACTCAAAATTACCATTGTGAACACAATCCCAAAACCAAATGAAGCAATCATGAAACCAAATGAGCTCTGAGTAAATTTGAGAGATTGTGTAAGGTATGAGCTCCCCAAAACAAACAATGCCCCAGCGCCAATAAGACTAAGGGCTATAGATGTTGTTACAGTCCTGAGTTCTTTATTTTTAAAAAAATAATTTATTCCTTCTTTTAGGTCTGAAAGAGCATTGTTTTGAGTTGTGGTTCCAACGCCTTGAGAACTGGTTTTTAAGGAAAATAATAAAATAGTTGATATTAAAAAAGTTAATGAATCTACCAAAAATACAACTGAACCACTCCAGCCATTACCGTACGAAACTATTAATTCTATAAACTTTGCATCAGAAAAAAATCCAAATAGTAAAGATGCCAAAGGAAGTGAAGCATAGGTTCCAACAACAAATAATGAATTCGCTTTAACTAAGTAATCATTTTCTACTAACTCAGGAACAATTGCCTCTCTTGAAGGTTGTCTAATTAATGAAAAGATTTCAGCAATAAAGTTTATTAAAAATAGTTGAAAAAGAGTTGTAGTAAAAAATAATCCCAAAACAACAACCATCCTTACTAAATCACTAATAATCATTACATTTTTTTTATTAAATCTATCAGCTAATAAACCAGCGAATGAAGACATGAAAGCTGGAATAATTCTTGCTACAACAGGGACTACAGCAGTTAGTTCAGAATTTCCATCAGTTGCACCCAAATAACTAGCAAGTGCTACAGATGCAAAAAGCGTTGCCCAGTCACCAAAACTGGAAAGGGTGCCTGACCACCACAAAATAGAAAAGGGTGATCTTGAAAATATTTTTACTGATTTCATTTCTTTTCTTTAATCCTAATAATATTTAAAAATACTTTTTTTCTTAAATGCTGTACATATGAACAAAATAGTGTTATCAATAAGAACATGTCAAAGCCTTTAGTAATTGTTGAGTCACCAACAAAAGTTAAAACTATATCGAAAATTTTGGGCCCTGACTATATAGTAAAGTCAAGTGTTGGCCATATAAGAGATCTTCCTAGAAATACAAAATCTATACCTTCTAAATTTGATAGTAAGAAAATTTTATGGGGGGCAGTTAAACCTGGGAAATTTGAAAACATTTATGTCATACCTGAAGACAGAAAAAAAATAGTAAATGAACTTAAAGAAATAGCGGATACAGCTCCAGAAGTTTACTTAGCAACTGATGATGACAGGGAGGGTGAAGCAATTGCTTACCATTTAAAAGAAGCACTTGAAATTAAAGGTGAGCCAAAAAGAATTAAATTTAATGAAATAACTGAATCAGCAGTGACAAAAGCTATGAATAATCCTGACACAATTGATATAGGTAAGTTTAAATCTTATGAAGCTAGAAGAACCCTAGACCGAATGATTGGTTATGAAATTTCACCAAAAGTTAGAGATTTAGGTGGTGCTTTTATATCAACAGGTAGAGTTCAAGGACCAGCAATAAGGCTTATTGTTGAAAGAGAAGAGGAAAGGTTAAAATTTGTTAAATCTTTATATTTTGAAATAAAAGCAGATTGTGCAAGTAACAAAGTTAATTTTGATGCTAACTTAAAAAAAGTTGGTGAAAAAAGAATCGCTACTTCAGCTGACTTTAACGATAAAGGTGAAAAAACAAATAAAGATAAGAAATATCTTGATAAAAATGATGCTGAAAAAATAGTAGAGATACTATCTAACTCCATTGCAAAAATTTCAAATATAAAAGAATCTTCAAGAAGCGGAAAGCCTCCAAAGCCATTTAAAACTACAAGTTTACAAACCTCTGCGAGAAGTAATCTAGGCTTTCAACCTAAAAAAACAATGGGCATTGCTCAAAGACTCTACCAAGAGGGGTTAATTACATATATGAGGACAGACTCTATACGGCTTTCTGATAATGCAATTAAAGCTTCCCGCGATTATATTTCTGCAAACTTTTCAAGTAAACACCTTCCACCTCAACCAAACCTATATGGTGATACAAAAAATGCCCAAGCAGCTCATGAAGCAATAAGGCCATCTGGAGATAAATTTATTACACCTGAAGAATTGCTATCAACTCATAAAGAAGATAGCGATGAATACAAGTTATATAAATTAATTTTTAATACCACAGTAGCCTCACAAATGACTGACGCTCAGGGAATAACTAAGACAATTGAAATAGAAGTTGCAGATCCTGAATATTCTTCTCTAACACTTAGCATCTCTGGAACCACATGGACGTTTGGTGGTTATAGAGATTTAATAAAAGATGCTACTGAAAAGTCTCAAGAGTTACCAGACTTAAAAGAAAATGATGAGGTGTCTATTGTTTCTGCTGAAAAAGAAGAGAAATTTACAAATCCGCCAAATAGATATTCTTCAACTTCACTAATTAACAAACTAGAAGAGCTTGGAATAGGAAGACCTTCAACATACGTCTCCATTATTGAGAGTATTACATCTGTTTTCATAAATGCTGAATCTAGTTTAAAACCTAGAATTTTAGCGATGGCTTTAATAAATAATTTCATGAAACCACACTTTAATCAATATATTGATTATGAATTTTCAAAATCTATGGAAGATGATCTTGATAAAATTTTAGAAAGTAGAGATCCAGAAAAATCTAAAATTGAATTTTTAGAAAACTCATTCAATACAATTAATAATCACGTTAAAAATTACGGTGTACAAGACCCTCTTTTACTTACTACTATAAATCTTCCATTTGAATCTAGATACGTAGTTAAAACTGGAAGAATCCAAGGTAAGGTTCCTTATCCTTACCTCTTAAGAGATGACGATTTTAAGGTTGGTCTTCCACCCGAAATTACACTGGAAGAAATAGAAGTTGACTATATCCAAGAATTAGAGGATCGTCAGGAAGAAAGTTTGAAAAAAGAGCGTGTTGTATCTGATTGTAATCAATGTTCTGCTTCGATATCTATAAAGTTAGGGCCTAATGGCGGTTTTTATGTTCATCTAGGTGGTAAACAAAAAGGAGAGCGAAGCGAAAATTGTGGTTTTAAAAACCTAGAGAAATGTGGAACTAAAAATCTTATTGGTCCAATTTTTGAAGGTGAAGATCCTATCACACTAACTGAAGAACAATGTATAGAAAGATTCTCTCTATCAGCTAAAAACCCAAGAAAAGTAGTTGAGGTTGGTGAGTGGACATACGCTTCTGCTGTTGGACCATATGGTGGATATGCAATGAAGCTAAAAAATAGAACAGTCTTTAACAATGAAGATCTTCAAGCTTTATCGAAAGATGAACTTAGAGAATTGCTAGATGATGAAAAAAATAAAATTATTTCAAATTATTTAGGTGGAGAAATTCTTAAAATTCCAAAAAGTGCAACAAAAAACAAAATGATTGAAATGATAAACAATCACTATTTATTAGATGAAAAGTATATAAAGAAACTATCAAAAGAACATTTGGTTGGTTTAGCTAAGTCTCTTGATATTGTTTTCTATAGAGGAAGATTTAGAATGAAGCCAGAAGATGCTACAAAAGACAATCTTGTCAATAAAATACTCATTGAGAAAAAAAATAAACCTTTAGAAAATCCTCAGGATGCTTTAACTATTGAAAAAGAGGCAATAATGTCACTCTTTGGAGATAGCGTAGAAGTCTAAATTTCTGAAGTAAACTTATTTGTAGTTTTTTCCCAAGAAAAGTTTTCTTCAACAAAAACTTTTGATTGCTTACCAAACTGTTCAATCTCCTTAGGGTTATCATTGAAATACTTTACGCCATCATATATGTCTTGTCTAGAACCGACAATGAAACCGGTCTTTCCTGGAATAATAGTTTCAAAAGCTCCACCAGAACTGCCTACTAAAATAGGCAAGCCAAAACTGCCTGCCTCCAGGTAAACAAGGCCTAAGCCTTCAAATTCTTTTCCAAAAAATCTAGATTTGGCTGGCATTACGAATATATCAAGTTCCTTATAAAAGTTTGATAAAGAATGTTCTTCTTCATCGCTAAAAAATTCAATATTAGGGGATGAGACTTGGCTCAATTTTTTTAAATATTTCTCTAACTTTCCATACCCAAAGATCTTTAGGTCAACATTAACTCCGTCCATTTTTAATTCATGCAAAGCATCTATTACCCAATCAATTTTTTTTCTAGATACAAACCTACTGGCAACTCCAATTGTAAGGCTATCTTTAGTAGAGTAATCTTTTGTGTACTCATTTGGCTCTACTCCAGCTCCTATTAAAACAATTTCCGTTTCGGAAATATCTTCTAGTTTTCTTGCAGTAAAAAAACTAACAGTAAATATTTTTTCTAACGTATTAAAACTTCTTCTCAATATTTTTTTTAATACAGGAATTGAATTGATTATATTAAATTCAGCGCCGTGAACAATCATGTATTGTTTTTTCCCTAGTTGTTCAAGTTGATTAACTAATAAAAATTGTGGATTGCTTGAAGCATGTAAAATAAGTTCTATATTTTTTTGATTAACAATATCGTTTATTTCACGTACGAATCTGTTTCCAGCGAAGATAAAACTATATTTAGATTTGATTACATTATCACCTTCAGCCCAATTAGGTGCATATATATAGGTCTCAAAATCTAAATTTTTAGTAAAAGATTCAATATATGTAGAAATACCACCTTTTTTTGGTGAGTAATCATTTGTTATAACTAATGTTTTCATATCCTATTTTTCCTACATTATAAGACCAAAGAAAATATTTGTTATCTTTAGGTACCAAACAAGAAACTCCAAGATTATTTGGAATCGTAAATGCTGATGCTGCTTTTGAATCCGGAGATTTAATTAAATTTGTAATTGCTGATTTAATAGTTCCTCCATGGCTTGCCATTAATAACTTTTTCTTTTCAAGATCGCTTATAAGATTTTCAACTCTTTTTCCTGCTTCATGTATTGACTCTCCATCAATGCCATATTTAGTTTTATGATTTATAAATAATGCTTCTATAAAGTTTTCTTGATACTTGTTTAGTATCTCAGAAGTCCTTAAGCCTTCCCACTGGCCCAGATTCATCTCGGTTAACTCGTCAGAAATTTCAATGTTGTTTTCGGTGATTAAGGAAAGAGTTTGGTTTGCTCTTTTGTATGGAGAGGAGATATAAAGATCATAATTTTTAAATAAACCTTTTAAAAGACTCGCCTCTTTTATTCCCGTTTCATTCAAAGGGTTGTCTATATGACCTTGCCAAATGCCTTCTAAATTTGAATCAGTCTGCCCATGTCTGATAAATGTTATTGCATTATCTTTACATTTAGCTGGAAAATCTATATTCTCTTTGCTCAAATGAATTGAATCATTAAATTTATTTACTTGTGTAACTGTTTCTCTTTTCACAATTGATGAAATTGAAGTATTTGTAATATCTCCTATTGGAAAAGGATATGTGTTAAATCCTAATGTCAAACCTATGGCAGTGCCTATAAAAAATCCGTGTGTAACAACAACAGTTTCTGAATCTTCTTCAGTCTGATTAAAAATGTATTCTAACTCGTTCCTAACTCTGTCTTTAAATTCTTCAACAGACTCACCATTAGGAAATTGAAAAGAGTCATTTTGGAGGGATTGAAAAATTTCATGATTTGAAGTGTAGGTGTCTTTCACAGACATTCCTGTAAAGTCGCCGACATTAATCTCTCTAAGATTATCTCTAAGAACTGGGGAACTAGACAAAAATGAGGCTGTTTGAGACGCTCTTTTTAAATCAGAAGAGTAAACTTTCATGACTCTGCTGCTTATCCTTTCAGATAATAATTTAGCTTGTTCTAACCCTTTTTTATTTAAAGGTGTGTTGGTGTGTCCTTGCCAAACTTTTTGTGCATTCTGCTCAGTTTCACCATGTCTTATGAAATGAACTGTTTTCAATTAATTTAAAAAGCAGAAGCAAATATAAGGCTTACAATTGTCATAACTTTGATGACAATATTCATTGCTGGACCAGATGTATCCTTAAATGGATCACCTATTGTATCTCCAATTACAGCAGCCTTATGTTCTTCTGAACCTTTGCCTGCTCCTCCACCAGCTTCGATATACTTCTTAGCATTGTCCCAAGCTCCGCCTGAGTTAGCCATAAAAATAGCTAATAAGAAGCCTGTAACCAATGCTCCAGCTAAAAATCCGCCTAATGCCTCTTTGTTCCAAAATCCAATAGCAAGTGGTAGGACAATAGCTAAACCACCAGGTAAAAGCATTTCCTTCAAAGCTGCAGTGGTGGCAATATCAACACATTTTTCATACTCTGGCGTTACGCCTTCTTTACCTTCCCTTAATCCGGGAATTTCTCTAAATTGTCTTCTTACTTCTTCAATCATTTTGAAAGCTGCTCTACCAACAGCATTAATTGTCATGGCTGCAAATAAAAATGGGAACATTCCACCTAAAAACAGTCCAGCGGTGACTTCAACCTGAGTAATATCTAGTTCTGTAAGTCCAGCGCTTTGAACAAATGCTGAGAACAACGCCAGAGCGGTTACTGCTGCTGAACCGATTGCAAAACCTTTAGCAATTGCTGCAGTAGTGTTTCCTAGCGAATCTAATTCATCAGTTGCTTTTCTAACTTCAGGATCTAGGTGAGCCATTTCAGCAATACCTCCAGCGTTATCTGCTATTGGGCCGTATGCATCAACAGCGACTGTAATTCCTAATGTTGCTAAAACGCCAATTGCTGCAACTGCAACACCATATATTCCTCCAGCTTCTCCCAAAGCCCACGCACCAGATGTATATGCTCCCCCAACACCTACTACCACTACAACAACAGAAAATGCTGCAGACCTCATTCCTTCGGAAATTCCTGACAACACTACAGTTGCTGGCCCAGTTTTAGCTTGATCAGCAATATTTTTTACAATTGAATAATGATCTGATGTAAACCACTCAGATATTTGTCCAACAGTTATTCCAACTAATAGTCCGATAATGACAGAAATAAATAAACCTATTGGGTTTTCTGAATAATCTGAAAACATCACATTCGATAAAAAGTAAACGCCAATAGCAGTAAGGCCTGCTGCAGAATATGTTCCTCTGTGTAATGCCTGAGCAAGCTTTCCTTCCTTGGGAACTACTAAAAATGAGGAAACAATTGATGCTAGCATGCCGATTGTTCCGACAGCTAGTGGAAAGAAAAGTAATGATGGTAGCACGTCTGTGCTGCTGAAAACTATTGCAGCATATGCTAGTGGAGCTACTAGAGATCCAACATAGCTCTCAAAAAGGTCTGCTCCCATTCCTGCAACGTCGCCAACATTGTCACCAACATTATCTGCAATTGTTGCCGGGTTTCTTGGATCATCTTCAGGAATTCCAGCTTCAACTTTACCAACTAAGTCAGCACCCACGTCAGCAGCTTTTGTATAAATTCCACCACCAACTCTAGCAAAAAGAGCTATTGAAGAGCCGCCAAGTCCAATCGCAGCAAGAATATCATAGCCATTTTCAAGATCCATAATGTCTATGAATACCCAGTAACCTAAAGCTACTCCTAATAAACCAAGTCCCGCAACTGAAAACCCCATAACAGCACCGCCTCTAAACGCTACTGGTAATGCTTTTAATGTGCCGCCATCTCTTGCGGCTTCTGTAGTCCTGCCGTTTGCAGCAGTTGCAATCCTCATACCAATAAAACCGGCAAGAGACGAAAATAAAGCTCCTCCAACAAATGCTAGAGATCCCCACGGATATCCCCATTCAGTTAATGTGGAAATTAATACTGCTAAAACAACAACAAAAATACTCACCCATGAGTATTGACGTTTTAAAAATGCCATAGATCCTTTTCTAATTGCATCGGATAAACTTTGAACTTTATTATCTGTAACTTCTATTGATAAAATTCTATTTGCAAAATATGCAGCAAGCGCAAGTCCTAAAAGTGCTGCAATAACTGAGCCCTGGTAATTTAATAACATTTGTTTTCCCCTTTTTTGAACAAATTAATAATAATAAAATTTAACAATTTTGTAGTAAAAATTATTCTACAACTGGAGTTTCAAACCTTTCATCATCATCTCTTTCTGATAATGGTACCTTTTGCAGAATTCTATTCAATAATATAGGTGCAATTACTGTTGTGACTATTACCATCCAAATAATAATTGAGATAATATCACCTGTAATTATGTCTGATAGTGTAGTTGTAGCAACAGCTACAAATATCAGCCCAACCTCTCCTCTTGGAGACATTCCAATTCCAATTAAAGAAGTGTTTAATCCTTTGCCCATAGCTCCTAGAGCTGAAACATATTTTCCAACTAACGCTAAAAGACTGACCAGCATTCCATATAAAAATACATCAAGTGAAGCTAAAGTTTGAATGTTTACTTCCGAACCAATATATACAAAAAATATTGGAACAAGTAAAAAGTTTAGAGGCTTCATCTCATCTCTAATTCTATGAGTCATGCCTGATTCTCCAGCTACCACACCCCCTGCAAATGCTCCTACAATAGGATGAAGTCCTACAAAGTGGGCTGCTGCACCAAGCAACATTGCAAATATAAAACTACCAGTTACAAACGTTCCAGGTGATGGAATTTTTACAAAGAAGTTAAATATTGGTTTTGAAAGTTTTCTTCCAACAATTACTACTGCAACTAAAAAACCGATTGCCTTTGCGCTGATTATCCCAAGATCAACTATTGAGAAATCTCCTGAACTTCCTAGAACTCCTGCAACAACGGTAAGAATTAATAAACCTAAAATATCATCTACAACTGCTGCTCCGATAATTGTTTTTGCTTCTCTTGATTTTAAAGCACCCAAATCTCCAAACACTCTAGCGGTGATACCTACTGAGGTTGCGGTCATTGCCGCACCTACGAATAAAGCTATTCCGAACTGATCTTCTCCTCCTAAATTGAGTGCATAGATTGAGCCAAAGCCCAAAGCAAACGGTGCCACAACACCTATCAATGCTACAAGAAGAGAAGTTGAGCCTAATTCAATAAACTCGTCCAAATTAGTTTCTAATCCTACTTCGAACAGCAAAAGAACTACACCAATCTCAGCTAAAGTAGACACAACATCGCCAGATTCAAAATGTGGAAGAAGGCCTAGTCCGTAATAACCAATAATGATTCCGATTACTAACTCTCCTATTACTGCAGGTTGGTTAATTCTTCTCATTAATTCTGCACCGAACTTAGCGGCAACTAATATAATTCCTATTTCTAAAAACTTTTCAATAATTGTTTCCATGATGTTTTATTCTAAATGAGCATAGATTAAATGATAAGAAAATAGAAATATGAAAAAAGAATCAAATAAAAACTTTAATTTCCTCCTTACTGCTTCAGCATTTAGTAATTTAGCTGATGGAATAGCTGGTTTTGCATACCCTTGGCTTTTTTCACTAATAACTCGAGACCCATTATTAATTTCTTTAACGGTACTTTTAGCAACTCTTCCACAATTAATATTTGTCTTGTTTGCAGGTGTAATTGCAGATAAGTTCAACAGAAAAAGTATCTTAATTTTTACAAGAATTTTTCAAGTGCTTCTTACTTTGTCATTTATATTGCTTATATATTTTAACTTGGATTCCATTCCAAAAAGTGTGCCGACTATTGAGCCTGAGTTCAACAGAAAATTCTTATTAATAACGGTCTTCTATATTGGTGCATTTATATTCGGAATGCTGGAGGTTACAAGAGATAATGCTGCCCAATCTTTTTTACCTCAAGTTGTTTCAAAAGATGATTTACCTAAATCAAATGGAAGGCTGTTCGGTTTTGAGTTGGTTGCAAATAATTTTCTAGGTGCACCAATAGCTGGGTTTATAATTGGCCTCAGTTTAGTTACCCCATTTATTCTTGTTACATTTCTATTGCTTTTGTCTGTTTTTTTTATTACTGCAATAAAAGGTGACTTTAAAAGATCCGAAAAGAGTGCTAGCAACCAAACAACAATTAATCTGATTAAGGAAGGGGTTAGCTGGTTAAGTCATCAAATTCTTCTTCGTCGTCTTGCAATTTATACTGGAATTGCAAACTTTTTTGGTTCAATGCAGTTTCCAATAATGATTTTATTTGGTCAGGAGATATTAGGGTTAGATTCTGTTCAATTTGCTTTTTTAGCATATGGTGGAGCTGTTGGAGGTTTAGTAGGAAGTCTTGTTGCTGAAAAAATTAACAAAAGGATAGGGGAATCTAAAACGTTACTCATTTCAATCGCTTTGTTTGGAACAGGAGGCTTTGTTCCTTTCATTACTTCTAATCCTTTTGTTGTAGCTGCTGCTTTTGGAGTTACAAGCTTTGGAACTGTTCTTTGGAATGTTCAAGCAGTATCAATAAGACAAGCACTGATTCCAGATAAATTAATGGGTAGAGTAAACAGTGTTTATAGGTTGCTAGCCCTTGGGTTAACCCCCATAGGTGCGTTATTTGGCGGTTTTATAGTAAAAATAACGGAAAATTCTTTTTCCAGAGAATTTGCAATAAGATTTCCTTTTCTAATTTGTGGAATATTCATGTTTATTCTTTTTTTGACTGCACCGAAACTTTTATCCCAAAAATTAATCGATAAAACAAAAAATATGACTGTGGATTAAATACAGAAAAAAATATATAATTTATATCTGAAATGGGAAAAACATTATTTGAAAAAATCTGGGATAGACACTTAGTTGCGTCTATAGACGATAGTACAAATTTAGTATTTATAGATTTACATCTTGTACATGAAGTAACATCCCCTCAGGCGTTTGACAGCTTAAGGCTAGCTGGTAGAAAAGTTAAACATCCTGAAATGACCCTTGCAACAGTAGACCATGGTGTCCCAACTTCAAATAGGCTACTGGGAATAAAAGATCCTCTCTCTAAAATCCAGATTGAAGCTTTAGAAAATAATTGTGAAGAATTTGGAATAACATTATTTGGTATTAATGACCCACGTCAAGGAATCGTACATGTTATTGGACCAGAACAAGGAATAACCCAACCAGGAATGACAATTGTTTGTGGTGATAGCCATACAGCAACTCATGGAGCATTTGGCGCACTAGCTTTTGGTATAGGAACTTCAGAAGTAGAACATGTTTTAGCTACACAAACATTGGCAATGGAAAAACCCAAAACAATGAAAGTTGAAGTAATTGGAGATGTGTCTGAAGGTGTAGGGCCAAAAGATATAATTTTAGGAATAATCAGAAAAATTGGAACTGGTGGTGGAGCCGGTCATGTTATTGAATATGTAGGTGATGTTATTCAAAATATGAGTATGGAAAACAGAATGACTATCTGCAATATGTCAATTGAAGGAGGGGCTAGAGCAGGAATGATTGCTCCAGATGAGGTAACTTTCAATTATCTAAAAGAGAAAAATTATGCTCCTAAGGGTTCTGACTGGGATGATGCAATTGCTGAATGGGGAAATTTATACTCTGATGAAGATGCTGAATTTGATAAAGTTGTAACAATAAACGCTGATGAACTTGAACCATCTATATCATGGGGAACGAATCCTTCACAGGTAATTTTTATAAATGATACCATTCCTCATCCAGATGATTTCAATGAAGAAGCTGAAAAAGAAGCGGCTTCAAGAGCTTTGGAATATATGGATTTAAAGCCTGGAGGAAAAATTAATGAAATCCAATTAGATAGAGTTTTTATTGGTAGCTGCACCAATGGAAGAATCGAAGATTTAAGAGAAGCTGCAGAAGTAGTCAAAGGGAAAAAAGTTTCAGAAACAATTGGCGCAATGATTGTTCCTGGGTCAACACTCGTTAAAAAACAAGCGGAAGAGGAAGGGTTAGACAAAATATTCATTGAAGCTGGTTTTGACTGGAGAGAAGCAGGTTGCTCAATGTGTTTAGGAATGAATCCAGACATTTTAAGTCCCGGTGAAAGATGTGCCTCAACATCAAATAGAAACTATGAAGGTAGACAGGGTGCTGGAGGTAGAACCCACTTAGTAAGTCCAAAAATGGCAGCTGCAGCAGCTCTATATGGAAAATTTGTTGATATTAGGAATCTGTAAATGAAGAAATTAAGCACCATTGATTCAACGATGCTTCCACTTAATATGTCTAATGTTGATACCGATCAAATAATGCCCAAACAATTTCTTAAGCGTGTTGAGCGCTCAGGTTATGGTGAGTTCTTATTTTACGATTGGAAGAAAGAACCTGATTTTCCTCTAAACAATGAAGCATATCAAGGGTCAAAAGTTTTAGTAGCTGGAGATAATTTTGGAACTGGGTCTTCTAGGGAGCATGCACCTTGGGGCTTACAAGATTTTGGGTTCGATGCGATAATTTCAACTAAATTTGCTGATATTTTTAGATTAAATTCAATCAATATTGGTCTTGTGCCTGTTGAGACAAGTCAAGAAAATATAGATGCGCTTTTTGCAAAAATTGAAGTTAATCCAAAAACTAAAATCGAAATCTCCATAGAAAATAAAACAGTTCAATGTGAGGAAATAACATTTTCATTTGATTTAGATGATTTTTCTCAAAAACGAATCCTTGAAGGTTTAGACAAAATAGATATTACATTGCGCTACACAGATCAAATAGATAGCTTCAGTAAATCTAGAAAAAAATGGATGCCTAAACTAGTTTAGACAAAGTTAAACTTAAGCTGTCTGCGACCTCTTCTGACAACAAAAGTCCATTGTGTATTTGTAGTGACGGTCTTAAGCTTTCATTATTTTTGTACTCATCAAACCAATTTTCAACTAAAAGATAATCAACATATTTTTGTAGATTTGTAGATAGCTCAATAGAAGAGGTTCTAGGAACTGCGCCTGGTAAGTTTGCAATTGCAGAAACTATCACACCACTTCTTATTTCAAAAGGTTCACTATGAGTATTAGGCTTAACCCCTTCAACACAACCACCTTGATCAATAGCAACATCTACTATGACTGAACCCTTTTCCATCGAATTAATGTCTTCTTCTGTAATTACAATTGGAGGCTTTCTTCCAGGTAACAAAACTGCACCAACAACCAAATCAGCGGACCTAATTGCCTTTGTGGCTGACTCACTTCCACTGACTAAAGTAGTGATATTTTCTCCATACTGATTCTTTAAATCATTTAAAATATCTTCATTTATATCAATCGCAGTAACAGATGCACCAATCTGAATAGACTTATGAATTGAGCTTCTACCAACTTCACCACAACCAATGACAGTAACTTTTGAATTTTTTTCACCAGATATTGATGAAAGAAGTAGTCCTTTTCCTTTTGAAGAATATTCTAAAAATTGCATACCTTTCTGGATCGCTAGATTTCCAGCAATTTTTGACATAGGAATTAGAAGTGGATACTCTTTCCCACTCATAATCATTTCAGTAGCAATACCTGTTAATTTTTTTTCTAATAGTATTTTTGTAAGCGAAAGGTTTGAAGCAAGATGAAGATAACAAAATAATACATGGTCAGAATTTAAGAGTTCAAACTCTTCAGGTTGAGGTTCTTTGACTTTACAAATTATTTGTGTGATTCCATAAAGCTCTTCTGATGAAGACACTATTTTTGCTCCAGCTTGTTTATAGTCTTCATCAGTAAAACCAGAGCCAACTCCGGCCTGGGTTTCAACAAAAATATCTGCTAAACCAGTAAATTGAGTTATATGTTCAGGAATTAAAGCAACTCTGCCTTCGTCCTGTTTAACTTCTTTTGGTATACCTAGCTTTTTAATCATTTGATGGAACTGTTTCTTGTAGGTGCTTATCAAGATACTTCATAAAAGGTGTACCACCTGTTCCAACAGTATTTGAGTTTGAATTATTTGTTAGAGACTGTTCAAAAATATATACTCTCGCATATTCCAAATGCTTATCTCTAAAAATATGGACTTCATTTATTACTTCATTAATGATCATCCTGGATTTTTCATCTATGCTTAGATTTTTTCTTTTATTTTCTGACCATTCATCTAGACCATTGAGTAATTCTCTATGTTCTTTAGGCATATATAATCTCATCTCATCCAAGTACTCTCTTAGTGGATCATTGGAATGTGTGACGCCAAGAAGAGCATCGAGTGCTGGAACAATTGAACTTTGTGCTCCTGTTTCACCTCTGAAAAGTTGTGGTTCTCCATTGTAATCTTCAACGCCCTCATAAATTACACCCTCTGGTGTAGCAGGGTTATTTTTCCAACCAAAGATATATGGTCTCACCCGATTGTAGTAAATAAATGGGTCACATTTTTCAGGCATTCGATTCATAATTGAGTTGATTTTTTTAATACTCTCTAAAGATTTTTCTAATAATGATTTATCCAAGTTTTTATCAAGAAAATATGATTTTAAATTTGATAGTATAACTTTTGCTTCATACTCAATAGCAACATGAATCATAATAAACCAATCTTCATCCACTCCTCCCAAGAAATTTTGCATGATCACTATATTCTCTAGATCAAAAGGCTTTGTATCATCAAGCATTTTCCAATTATTTAAGGCGTATGATGCATAGGAAAGAATTGGTGGTCTTTCTAATTTTTCAGATATAGCAAACCATGTTACAGCAAGCTCTTTAGGGATTGTATTTTCAACATGTTTTTTTCCCCACATATATGCGTGACCTACGTAGGAATACAGTAGCATCGCTCTTTCCAATTCACTGTTATTTAGATTGCTGATATCTTTTTCTTGCCCTAATTGTTGTACTCTTTCGACAATTTGTTCATTCGCAAGTACTTTTGGAAGTTCGCTTGCAAGGATTTCAATATCATCAAAGCTTGCTGGTAGCTTTTCACATATTTGGTTTGGTATGAAACCACTATCTAATATTTCTTGATGCATTTTCCCCCTTCAAGATCCGCAGAATTATAGCTTCTACATTACAATGGTAAACTATTCTTGGTTAAGATGGGAAGTAAATTTTTTGTAATACTTGGAAGTCAGCTATTTAATCCAAAAATTCTAAAAAAAAATGGCTGTAGTGAAGTGTTTATGGCTGAAGACTTTGGTCTTTGTACATATTTTAAACATCATAAACTAAAGCTCTATTTGTTTCTTGCTGGTATGCGTGAATATAGAGATGAACTGGAAAATGAATCTATATCTGTAAATTACTTTGAACTTTCAAGTCGTAAAAAAGGAGAAAGTTATGTCGACTCTCTAATTAAGTTCCTAAAAAAGAAAAATTTATCTGAAATCAATATATTTGAAATAGAAGATAAAGCTTTTGAAGAAGAGTTTCTTACAGCATTAAAAGCTGCCAATGTAACAGTAAATATTTTCCAATCACCAATGTTTATATTTGAAAGAAATGAATTTGTTTCTATGGCAAAAGGAAAGAAAGTTTATAGAATGTCTTCCTTTTATCAAAAAGCTAGGAAAAATTTAGATATTTTAATGGATGAAAATGGAAAGCCCTTCGGTGGAAAATGGTCATTTGACGAAGATAATAGAAAAAAAATACCAAAAAATGTAGAACCACCTGAAATGATTGTTTTTAAAAAATCAAAATATGATGAAGAAATTAAAAAACTTATTATTAACAATTTTGATGATCATCCAGGTGATTTAGAAAATACTTGGTTTCCTGTAAACAGGGCTGGAGCCGAAAAACAGCTTGATAATTTTCTTAAAGTTCGTTTTGAAAACTTTGGAATTTACGAAGACGCAATGCTGGAAGAGAAGAATTTTCTTTTTCACAGCTGCATAAGCCCCTTTTTAAATATAGGTCTTTTAACGCCTGATAAGGTTATAAAAAAAACCTTACAGTATGCTGAAAAAAATAATGTGCCTATGAACTCAGTAGAGGGGTTTGTTAGGCAAATAATTGGTTGGAGAGAATTTATTAGGGGAATCTATCATGAAGAAGGTACTTTACAATCAAAAAGTAATTACTGGAAGCATTCAAAAAAACTAACTTCATCATGGTACGACGGAACAACTGGCATTGATCCGCTTGATGACTGTATAAAAACTACCCTCAAAGATGGTTACATACACCACATTCCAAGGTTAATGGTTATAAGTAATATTATGAATTTATGTGGAGTAGATCCTAAAGAAATCTATAAATGGTTTATGGAAATGTATATAGACTCTTCAGATTGGGTTATGGTTCCGAATGTTTTCGGGATGGCTACATATGCTGATGGAGGAATGATGTCTACAAAACCATATACATGTGGTTCAAACTATATTCTGAAAATGAGTAACTACAAGAAAGGTGATTGGTGTGACACTCTTGATGGTTTGTATTGGAAATTTACAGAAAAAAATAGAAAGTTTTATGAAAATAATCCAAGACTTGCGCTGCTAACAAGATCGCTTGATCGTCTAAATCAAGAAAGAAAAAATCACATTTTTAAAAAAGCTGATGATTTTATAAAGCAAAATACTATCTAAATATTTTTTTATTTATTTAAATAATTACGAAATAAAATTGGTTCATCGGTAATGACACCATCGCATCCAATTTCTAAACAAGTTTTAAAATTTTCTATTGAATTTACAGTCCATACATGTAGTTGAAGATTATTTAATTTACAAAAATCCACTAGTTTTTTTGAATAAACTTGTATCCCCCTCCACTTAAATGGGGCTTGGAGAGCTTGAACCTTAAAATTTCTTTTTTGTAAAGGTAAAAATCGTGCAATAGCATTTTCTCGAAAAGTTCCGGAGGTTAATATTTCTCCCTTACTGACATTTAAAAACTCGTCTAATCTTTTCGGACTAAATGAAGAAACTAATACTCTTTCTTTTGCATTTAGTGAGTTTATTATTTCTACAACCTTTTTTGCCATTCCCGTTTGCTTTAGATCAAGATTAAATTTTAACTTTTCACTCATTTTTAAGGCATCAATTAACCTAACAAAATTAGTTGTTTTATCTTTTTGTTGACTTTTTTCATAAAACTTATAACCAGCATTAATTTTAGAAATTTCACTCCAATTGAAGTCTTGTACTTTTCCAGATACATTTGTCGTTCTGTCAAAAGTTTCATCATGATGAAGAAATATTTCACCATCTTTAGACATACGTAAGTCAGTTTCAAAATGCGAAAATCCTTCTTTAATTGCTAGCTCAAGACCATGAAGTGTATTCTCAGGTACTATATTAGACCCTCCACGATGAGGAATGATTAGTGGTTTATCACCATCAAAATATGATTTATTATCCAGAAACTCCACCTGTAAAATTAAAGTTTTTTAAATGTATGGCTGGTACTTTTAACATGCCTTCTCCAAATTCTGAATCTGCATATCTAGACCTATCCCCAATAGATAAAACATTTCCAGGTGCAAGTGAAGCCATAAAGCTTTGTGTAAATCTTAATCTACCAATAGGTTTAACTATCTTTCCATTTTCAATCAAAAAAGATCCATTTCTATTTAACCCAGTTACAACTTGAGTGATTGGATCTAAAACCCTGCAGTACCAAAACTCATTTATGTAAATACCCTTTTTAACACTTTTTATCATTTCTTCTTGTGAAATATTACCCTCCGAAAGTTTAATATTTGTACCTATTCCGCCAAAATTTTCTCCCCAACCAAACAATTCATGAAAAGTATTTTCAGCACTTAATTCCTTGGCAGTTCGCCTAGTATGAAAATAAGATTTTGAAACTCCATCTTTAACAACTTCTAAGTTTTTTTTCTTTGATCCGGACGCATCAATCTTAAACCCAATTGATTCATTATCTTCAGGAGTGTCAAAAATGTTTATTTGGCTATCAAACTGGTTTTCATCAATGTTTATTGGACTCATACCATCAATTTTGCTTTTTGCATTAAAACCATAAACACCAAGAAAAACCAATATAGTGCTTACTGCTTCGTGACCAAGAATTACTTCATAGTTTCCCGGTTCTATGTCTTTTGGGTTCTCACTGTCTTTTGCTAGTTTTGCTGCTTCACTGCCAGCACGTTCAGCTTCTATGTCTGACAATGTTATTCCTCCCCTATGAGAAGACCCGGCTGATGATTCTGTTCTAAATATTCCATCAATGAATGCGCTGCTAGATGAATCAGAAGAACTTAACCCATTAGTGTTCCATACAAAGTAATTATTTATATAGCTAGAACAGTATCCTGCTGCGTTCATTTGTTTTCCCGCAGAAACAAATTCTCGAACCTTATTAGCCCTCTCGTCGGGTGATGATTCAACCAGCTTAGATAGACCATTATAGGATTGGGATGCATCAGGAAGGCCAGCCCAACCTTTGTCTATTGGACTTTTACTTAAAGAGTCCATAGCTTTAGAAACAAATTCCTTTGGATTTTTTAATGCTGTTAAGTTAGTTGACATAGTTACAGTTTTAGAATCATTGTGTAATGTCAAAAATACGTCGGCAGATTCTTCATCCACATTTTGATGAATTTGAGAATTAGCAAACCTTGTTAATGCACTTTTTGAGTGCATCATTTTTAATTCACACTCTGTATCAGAAGGAATATTTTTTTCAATATCTTGAAGTAGGTCTTCCCAAATTTTCATCCACGAACTCCAATACGCGTATTTTTAAATCTTGCTGGAGAAGCTGGGTGTCCCGTGTGTCCAATTTGGCTTGGTTGCCCTTTTCCACAGTTTGGAGTTCCCCAAAATACCCATTCTTCCTCACCTGACAACATATCCATATTTCCCCAAAACTCAGGTGTAATTCCCGTATAGGTCGGGTTCTTTACCATATCAATTATTTTTCCATTTTTAACTAACCAACCAACTTCACATCCAAATTGAAAATTTAGTCTTAAGTCATCTATGGACCAAGAACGGTTAGTTTCCATGTAGATTCCCTCATCTGTAGCTTCTATAATTTCATCTAACGATGAGTCACCTGGAAGCAAGCCAACATTAGTCATCCTTACCATGGGCAATCTTCCAAAACCATCTGCACGAACCATACCGCCCGGTGGTACTCCTGCAACAGCGGCACTATCTCTACCTGACAAAACTCCGGTCCAAATTCCCTCTTTTACAATATCAACTCTTTGGGCAGGAGTTCCTTCGTCATCGTATTTAAATGTTGCAAGTGCTCCAGGTAGTGTGGCGTCAGCAACTATATTCATTAATTCTGAACCATATTTGTGCTTATTTAATTTTTTTAGATCTAAATGAGAGGTTCCAGCATAAGCTGCTTCCCAACCTAAAATTCTGTCAAGCTCAATAGCATGCCCTACAGATTCATGAATTTGTAAAGCAAGCTGGCTACCCTCAAGAATTAAGTCCATCGTTCCTTGGGGACATTGAGGAGCTACCAAAAGTCTTTGGGATTCCTCAGCTAATCTATCTAAATGACTTTCGAATTCAAAACTTTTTATTACTTCCCAGCCACCAGTTCTATATTCACCAAAAGATTGCGGGTATGACCTTATTTGGGTTTCGCCGTCGCCTACTGATAATGAAGATATTCCTCCTCCAGATTCAATAATATTTTGATATATTTTGTGCCCCTGACTTGAAGCAAACCACTTTTCTGTATCCCAAAAATCTAATCTTCCAAAAGCTCTTGAACTACCGAGTTTTTTCATCTTTTCAGTAGATGAGATTAAAAGATCGATTTGTTCAGAACTCGAGACTGAAAAAGGATTTTCTTCGTGTGGAGTTGTATAGGTATCTTCAACTACAGGCACATCAGCAAATGGTAATTCTTCTCCAGCAACCATTGCAGATGCTTTAGCTATTTCAAAAGATTTTTTTCCTGCTTGTTTTAAAGACTCGCTAGATAAATCATATGTAGAATAAAAACCCCAAGAAGAACCTACTAATGCTCTAATTCCAATACCAATTTTTTCATTCTCATTAAAATTTTCAATTTCTCCATTTTTTGCTGCAATGCTTCTTGATTTAGAAATTAAAACTCTTGCATCAGAATACTTTGCTCCACTATCTATTGCTGAGTCAATTGCAATTTCGAGATGTTCGAACATGTAATATAGACTACCAATTTAAAGAGTAAAGATAAAATTAAAAAATTAGACTAAGTCTTGTTCTCTAATACCAAAAGATGGATGACGAAGTCTGCATAGAGCTAGTTTTTCTAATTGTCTGATTCTTTCTCGGGTCAAGTCAAACTCTTCACCAATTTCTTCAAGTGTTCTTGGGACACCATCGTAAAAACCATATCTTAAAGCTAATATTCTTCCTTCTCTTTCAGGAAGTCTGCTAATGCTATCTCTGAGGCTTTCCGCTACATCTAAATCTTGAACAATTAATGAAGGATCGCTTGCGTCTTCATCTTGGATAAAATCACCAAGTTGTGCACCATCTTCACCAACAGGTTGCTCTAGAGAAACTGTATCAGCTACGCTTAAAGCTAGTTCAACCTTATCAACTCCTACACCTGCCTCTTTAGCAATCTCTTGTGGTTTTGGATCTCTTCCTAGTTCAGCTTTAAGTTGAGCTTGTGCCGCACGGACTGCAGCCATTGTGTCATGTAGGTGTACAGGAATTCGTACTGTTCTTGACTTATCAGCAATAGCTCTTGTAATAGCTTGTCTAATCCACCAAGTTGCATAAGTTGAAAATTTAAATCCTTTACGCCAATCGAACTTTTCAACGGCGCGTATTAAACCAAGGTTTCCCTCCTGGATTAAATCTAGAAAATCTATACCTGAGGTGTTTGCATATCTTCTTGCATTAGCAACAACTAATCTTAGGTTTGCAGTAAGAAAAGCGTCTTTAGCCTCGGCGCCTTTTTTTCTGTCTCTTTTTAAACGGATTTCACCTTTTTTATCTTTAAACTGTTTCTTTTGTAACTTAACTGCAGCTTTTTCACCAGATTCAATTTTCTGGGCTAATTCAACTTCTTGTTCTGCAGTTAACAGGTCGAAGTTTCCAATTGCAGTCAAATACTGGCTAACTAGGTCTGTAGTAAGTTTTCCTTTATCATCAGCCAATTTTTTTGTTAAAGATTTTGCTTTTTCACGAGCAGCTTTCTCCTGTTCAGGAGTTAAGGTAGTATCTTCATTTGAAAAATCCGCTTCTTTGGCCTCTGGTTTTGGCTTTGAAGGTATTGTTTTAGTCACCATTAGTAATTTGACCTTTATGCTTGCTATTCAGTTACAGAGATGAATAATATACCGGCAATTAATTTAAAGCGAATTGATAAATAAATTATTTTTTGAAAGATCAATGCTTACATATATATAGGAAATCCACAAAAAATCGGCAATTGCCAAGTGCAATATGCTTAAAGGCAGAACTATATTGGATAAAACATTTATGGCTCCCAGAAATACAGCAATAAGTATTAATATTTGTAATGGCTTAACCCCTACATTATATTTTTTTCTAATCCCAGTTGCGTAAACGTATAAAACTATCGATAGTATTAAGGAAATAATTGGGTGTAAAATTCTTAATCTAGTCAACACTTCGGATGTTCTGTCAAAATCTGCTAAAAACCCTTCAACAAATGAAGCGCTTGGAAATAAGACGTCAGCTAAAGCAGTGATTGAGCCAGTTGCTCCACTTAAAAGAAACAAAGAAGAAATTAATAAAAAGTTTTTGTTGAACATATTTTTTACGTCATGAAGATCATCTTGGAGTATTTTATATAATATTGCATAACTCCCTAGCAAACCAAAAGTGTTTACTAAATGAATTGGAACTGCAATGATTCTTGGAAGTGAACTATTAAGACCTACCCATTCAAAAATGACAATTACTGCACCGATTAGCGCCTCAAAAATTACGAAAAAGGTAAGGTAATTAGTTACTATTCTTACTAAAGAGTCTTTTTGAAGTTTCCTAGTCTTTGCAAAAATTATCAAAGTAACAACTAATAAAACTCCACTTACAGAACGATGGGAAAATTCAATTAATTCTGAAGTATCTGATAATGCAGGAATTATCTTTCCTTTACATGTTGGCCATGTAGCTCCACATCCATCTCCAGACCCAGTAGCCCTAACAAATGCACCAGCCAAAATTGAGGCTATTGATAATAAAAGACCTCCTTTTGCGTAAGACTCGACTTTCACAATAAATTATCTAAAAATGTTCTAAGTGAATCCCAAAATAAGGAGAATGAATTATAAACAACAATAAAAAGCACCAGAAGCAAAGCAGTTGTTTTGAGATTTCGAGTGAAATAAAATCCAATTTGTTTTTGATCATATATGTATGGCTCTTCGTCGGAAAATTCAAGAAGATTAGTAGTTTGTACTGGTTTTGTAAGATATTCTTCTAAAGTTTCTTCTTTTACCTCAGAAACCTCAACTGATTCATAATCAAAATCATTAAGTGTTGATTCTTTTCTTTGGAAGGTATTTCGAAGTTTATCAATTCTAGTTTGTTTAATTTGCACATCATCATTTTTTATTGAGAAGAGACTTTCTTCAGTTAATAATGAACCTACTTCTTTTAGTTGTTCTGTTGAGAACCCATCAAGTGTCTGTGTTATTTCAGTACCTAACAATCCTTCAAGAGCATTAATAATTTTTTTATCCGTAGGAAAACTTGTTCCAGCTTCCCATTGCTTAACATCTTTTACTTTTACCCCTGTAAAAGAAGCGATCTGTTTATTACTTAAGCCTCTATCAGCTTTAAGTCTTTTAAATTCTATTTGAAAATTATTCATTACTTTAATTCTATTCAATATAATTTTTTTTATATAACTAGTCTTAAGTACGGAGGTGAATGAGCGCCTGGTGGGCTCCACAGTCTTCAAAACTGTTGAAAGGTGTAAAAGTCTTTGGCAGGTTCGATTCCTGTCCACCTCCGCTACTTTATAAGATATACATGTTTAATATAGAAAAATGGCAGAAGAAAAAAGCTTATTAGATGAGGTGCAAGAAGCACCTGCTGGATTCAAGGTTTCTCCAGGTTGGAGAGTTGGTCACTTAAAAGAAGAGACCATTACTAAGTCAGGACTTCTTGTGCCAGCTGGCAGTGAAAAAACTTCAGAAGCACTTCCTCTTATTGATGTTGATACAGGACAGCAGTTCTGGGCTGTAGCTAGTGGTGCATGGAAATTTATCTGGCCTCCAACTGGAAAAGTAGTTTTAGCAGTTAGAGAATCTCAAATTATTGCTGAAGAAGAGCTTTCTAAATCTTCTGAAAATGGCCAATTACCTATAATGAAATAATTGAATCAGAGAAATAATCCAAACCAATCAGACAGAAGGCTTCTAACAGTATCTGATAGAGATATCTTTGTCACTACTCAAAAAGCATTATTAATTGGAATAGTCTTAAAAAATGAAATAAGAGCTGACAAAGAAGAGTCTCTTAAAGAGCTTGTTAATTTAGTAAAAACTGCTGGATCAAGTCCAACAATAATCCAGACTAAAAGGGTAGAAAAAATTGATCCTAAAACTTTTATTGGTAAAGGTTCTATAAAAGAATTGGTAGATATCTCAGATGCAAATGATATTGATGTCGTTTTATTTGATTGCGAATTAACTCCAAACCAACAAAAAGAATTGAGAGCTTTATTCAAGTGTGATGTGGTAGACAGAACTGGTCTTATCCTTGACATATTTGCACTCCATGCTCAGTCAAAGGAAGCCAGCTTACAAGTTGAATTAGCTTTATCAATTTACTTAAAACCACGTTTAGCTGGCTTAGGTAAAACTTTGAATCAGCAGGGCGGTGGTATAGGAACAAGAGGACCTGGTGAAACAAAGCTTGAAACAGACAATAGATTAATTGACAACAGAATTAATAAATTAAAAAGGGAAATTAAAAAAGTTAGTAAACAAAGAGAAGTGCAATCTAGCTTTAGAAAGAAAAATAATACACCCCTTGTTTCAATTGTTGGTTATACAAATGCAGGAAAATCTACCATGCTAGAAAAAATTACGTCTTCGAAAACATATGTAGCTAATGAGTTATTTGCAACTGTTGATTCTTTACAAAGAGAGTTAAAAATTGATGGAATAAATGAGCACATCATACTCTCGGACACAGTTGGATTTATTCAAAATCTTCCAACAACATTGATCGAATCTTTTAAATCAACACTTACAGTTGTTAAAGAAGCAAATTTATTAATTCATGTTGTTGACGCAGCATCTGCAATACCCGAAATGCACATAAATACAGTGCATGAAATACTAGACCAGATTGAAGCAGATGTGCCTGAAATATTGGTTTTTAATAAAATAGATAGAATTGACAAGGCGTCTTTATATTATTTAACGGAAAAATATCAAGATGCAATATTTGTATCATCAACAAAAGGGACAAATATTAAAAAATTAATTTCTGAGATTACAACAAATGTCTTTGGTGATCTAAATGAAGTTTCGCTTTTAATATCGCCTAAGGACTTGGATCAACTACACAAGTATTCTTCCATCGTAAGTGTTAAAAATATTGAAGAGGGGTTAGAAGTTTCTGTAGAAATTAGAAATTATTACCTAGAAAATCTGCTTCAAAAAGATGTTGTTAAACTTTTATCATGACTAAATCTATTGGTTTAATTGGTATTGGGGTAATGGGTAGCAATATTGCTCTTAATTTTTCTGAAAAGGGCACGTCTGTTCACGTATTTAATCAATCTGAAGATAAGATAAATTCTCTTATAGAGAAAGACTCTCACGGTAACATTTCTGGATCTACTGACCTGGAGAATTTTACAGAATCTTTACCAAAACCGAGAAAAATTCTTATGCTAATTCCATCTGGTAAACCAACATTCGATATGGCAAAAAAAGTAATTAACTATCTCGAACCAAATGACATATTGATTGACGGGGGTAATGCATACTATCTTGACAGCAGCAGACTGGGTGCTCTGTGTGCTAAGAAAGAGATAGATTTTATAGGAATGGGTGTTTCGGGAGGAGAAGAGGGTGCAAGAAATGGCCCGGCCTTAATGATTGGTTCAGAGAAATCAATTAATAATGAATTAAAAGATTCTTTATCTTCAATAGCTGCGAGTTATGAAAACTCCCTAAGTATTGGGTTTTATAAAGGTTATGGAACTGGCCATTTTATTAAAATGCTTCATAACGGTATTGAGTATGCTGAAATGCAAATTATTACTGAGGCTTATCATATTTTAAAAAGAGCAAACTATACCAATATTGAGATAAGTGAGTTTTTCAAGAAATTTTCCATACAAAACAGATCTTCATACTTGATTGAAATAACTTCAGAAATTTTATTAAAGAAAAACGATTCAGGATATTTACTTGATCAAATACAATCTACTGCAAATCATAAAGGAACAGGCAAACTAACAGTTGAGACATCACTTAACTATGGTTTTCCATTACCTAGTGTCTTTGAAGCATTCAATGCAAGAGTAGAGAGTAACTATGAAAACTTATGGTCAAAAAATATTGATGGACAGTTAATAGATATTTCTTCAGAATCTTTAAACAACGCAATATATTTTGCAAGACTAGCAACAATGATTCAAGGTTTGCTCTTTATCCAGCATGTGAGTAACAAAGAGCAATTAGATATAGATTTGAAAGAGGTCTTGCAGAATTGGTCAGCTGGTTGCATTATTAGATCTGAGCTTCTAAATGAATTGGGTAATGCAAAGCTGCTGAACCCTATTACTACAACCCCTTCTGTTCAAGATTTATTACAGAATAATCTCAGTGATGCAAAAGAAGTAATTAAATCGTGCATTGATAGCGGTATCTCAATTCCTGTTATAAATTCGTCATACAACTGGTTTGTAGGAACATCAAGTACATTTAATCCCTCTGCATTAATTCAAGCTCAAAGAGATTATTTCGGTGCACATCAGGTGCAATTTAAAAATTCTGACGAATTTATCCACTTGGACTGGGATTGATTTAAATTCTTACTAATATTTTTAAATGAATGAAAACATTAGACTACCAAAAATAGCAATACCTCACAGATACGAAATCAATCTAGATATTAACTTAGATGAATTTAGCTACACGGGCAAAGAAGTTGTTTTCTTGGAAATAGTTGATGAAACAAAAGAATTACAGTTTCACTCATTAGGAATTGATATAGAAAATGCTTTTATAGAAAATGACTTAGGTGAACATATTGAGGCCTCAATTAATTATTTACCTGAAGAAGAGAGAGTTTCACTTATTTTTGAAGATAAAGTTACTCAAGGAGATTGGCAACTTTATCTTGATTTCAAAGCAACAATAGTTGATGAATTAAGAGGGTTTTACAGGAGTAGCTTTAAAGATTCAGAAAATAAAGACGTTTGGATTGCGACTACTCAGTTCGAACCAACTGCAGCGAGAATGGCTTTTCCTTGTTGGGATGAGCCAGAATTCAAAGCGATATTTTCCATAGCTTTAACCACAGACAGTGATTTGATAAGAATTAGTAATGAAAAAGTGTTGAATGAATCAACTGAAAATAATAGAACTACAACTAAGTTTGTTGACTCTATGAGAATGTCAACATACCTAGTAGCTTTTGTTGTTGGTAAATTAGAAGTTTCTAAGATAGGTTCTTCAAAAACAACTGACGTAGGAATAGTGCATAGGCCAGGTTTTTCTGACCAAACTAATTTTGCTGGCACAGCTGCAATAAAAATTCTGGATTTCTTTGAAGATTATTACGGGATAAATTATCCAGGATCAAAATTAGATCTTATAGCAATACCTGATTTTGCTATGGGTGCAATGGAAAATGTTGGGGCTGTAACTTTTCGAGAAACGCTACTGCTTATTGATGTAGAAAAAGCAACAAGAGCAGAATTATCAAGGTCTGTTGAAGTAATTGCTCACGAATTAGCTCATATGTGGTTCGGGGACTTGGTAACCATGAACTGGTGGGATGGCATTTGGCTAAATGAAGCATTTGCAAGTTTAATGGAAGTTATAGCTTCTGAAGCAACATACCCCGAGTTTAAATTATGGAATCAGATGAACCTAGACAGGTCAAGAGGGTTTGGAGTTGACTCATTAAAGTCTTCAAGGCCAGTTGAGTTCGAAGTAAAAACTCCAGAAGAAGCAGAAGAAATGTTTGATGTATTAACCTATCAAAAAGGTTCTACCGTACTCAGGATGTTTGAAACATTTATAGGCGAAGAAACTTTTAAAGATGGTGTGAGAAAATATCTTAAAAAATATGAGTATAAAAATACACATTCTTCTGACCTTTGGAACGAACTTACAAGTGCAAGTTCTTATAACCTTAGTGAAATTCTTCCTACGTGGATACAGCAAGAAGGGTATCCAATTGTAAATATCGAAAAAGAAGGTTCCAGTTTTAAAATATCTCAAAAGAAATATTTGATTGATGGAAGCACCGACAGCTCTCTTTGGAGCGTGCCGTTGAATATTAGATACTTGGATAACAATAAAGTAAATAAGTTAATTTTGGATTCTGATTCAATTACGATTGAAAATAATGGTGAAATTCCTTTTATAAATAATGGTGGTTGGTCATTTTTTCACTCATCATATAGTGAAGATATCTATGAAGAAATATTATTAAATTTTGAAAAACTTGACTTAAACGAAAAATATAGGATTTTAGAAGATTCTTGGATGGCATTGCGAATAGGTGAGTTGAAGCTATCACTTTTTATCAAACTTTTAAACTTATACACAGGCGAAAAAGATGTAAATATTTGGTCATTAATTAGTAGCATCTTTTCTACCTTTGCAAAAATTGGAGAAAATGATAGTTTTAAAAATTATGTTAAAGATTTTAGCTATCCGTTAATAGAAACTCTAGGAAAAGATTATCAAGATAAATTTGATCAAGAAGAGTCCCAGTTAAGATCCTTGCTTTGTGGAACTTATGCAAAGATAACTGAAGATTCAAAATTTATTGAATTTTTTGCAAATCAATTTATTTCAAATGAATATGAAGAATACGCTGATGGTAATTATTTTAATTTAGTGTTATCAATTGCTGGATTGAATCAAGAGTGTTTCTCAGAAATATATATTGAAAAGTTTAAAAATTCATCATCACCCCAAATAGAAGCAAGATATAGAGGAGTCATCGGTACATTAAGTGACCCTGATACTCCAAAAAATGTAATTGGAGCAATTTTGGATCAAACAATCAGAGGAGCAGATGCCCCTTATATAATCGCTACTTTACTTTCAAATAGTAAGAATGCTTCTAATGGATTTATAGAAATAAAAAATAATTGGAGTGCCTTACTTGAATTAATGCCTGGATGGACAGCATCCCGAATACTTGATTCACTGCCATCAATATATGACGAGTTACTGAGTGAAGAAATTAAATCTTTTGTTAATGAAAACCCACTTCCATCAGCCGAAAAAATAACAAGGCAAAATATTGAGCGATTGGATGCAAATATAAAATTTAAAAACACAATAAAGGATGAGTTTATTAATACTAAATTTGAACTGTAAGGAGAATAAATATGAAACCAAGAATAGCTGTATTTTTACAACCACAACATGCTGAGTATGATCAGATAAGGGCTGCTGCAATCGAGTCTGAAAAAATAGGTGCAGATGTAATTTACAATTGGGATCATTTTTACCCCTTATACAAAGAAGATGGAACCCAGTGGGCTGAAGGAGAAAGGCGTGAAGGTAAACATTTTGAATGCTGGACAATGCTTTCAAGTTGGGCAGAGGTAACTAACTCTGTCGAGATAGGTCCTTTAGTAACATGTAACTCATATAGAAATCCAGAACTACTTGCTGATATGGCTAGAACTGTTGACCATATATCAGATGGCAGATTAATTTTTGGAATAGGTTCAGGCTGGTTTGAACAAGACTATGAAGAGTATGGTTATGAATTTGGCACTGCAATATGGAGGTTGAAAGAATTAGAAAAATCACTCGAAAGAATTGTAAACAGAATGGGGAAACTCGATCCTCAACCTAAACGAAAAATTCCTATTCTTATCGGTGGTGGTGGAGAAAAAGTTACCTTAAGATTAGTAGCTCAGTATGCAGATATATGGCACGGATTTGCTACAAAAACTGAAGAAAGAAGCGGAATTGAAACAGTCGCACACAAAAATAATGTACTTAATGACTGGTGTGACAAAGTTGGAAGAGATCCAAATGAAATCAAAAGATCAATTGGAATTGATATAAAAAGAATAGATTTGGCTGATGATTTGTTAGAAGCTGGTGCAACTGAAATTACGCTTGCTGTGAATGGGCCAGGATATGACCTCACACAAGTAAAAGAGTGGATTGCATGGAGAGACTCTAAATAGAAAATTGAAATCATGGACATAGTAATTCTTCTTGTTGGATTTTCGATTGGATTAGTCTTACTGGTAAAGGGAGCTGATGAAATGGTTAGCTCTGCAGTCCAAATAGCTTTAAAATTCAAACTTCCGAGTTCGATTATTGGTGCAACATTTATTGGATTTGGCACTTCTGCTCCAGAACTTTTTGCAAGTACTGGGGCTGCGCTGAAGGGTGACCTAGATCTTGGTATTGGCAATATAGTAGGTTCCAATATTGCCAATTCTTTACTTGTAGTAGCTGTGTTGTATTTAGCATTACCTAAAGATTTTTCGCAAAAAATAAAATTAAATCAAATCAGTCCAGTATGGATGGCAATACTCACAACAGTTTTTGTTTCTACTTATGTAGCTACCAATGAGTTTCCTTTTTTACTTGGAGCAGTTTTACTAATTCTTGTGATCTATGTCATTTATAAAATGATTAGCACTGAGAGTGTCGATGAAGAAGAGCTTTTTGGAGAAGAAAAAAATTACATATGGTTAAGAGGCGGATTATCACTTCTCGCTACACTCTATGGCAGTCAGTTGGTAGTAGACAATGCTGTTGCAATTGCTGAACTATTTGGAGTGTCATCACTAATTATTGGATCAACAATTATTGCTATTGGCACTAGCCTGCCAGAGGTTGCTGGAACAATTTCAGCAGCAAAGATGCGTAAACCTGATATAGTTTATGGAAATATTTTTGGCTCAAATTTATTTAATATCGGACTTGTCGGAGCAACTGCAATAATGATAAGTCCTGGTGAAATTAGCTCTGTAATTGATTATCAGCTTTTTATTATGTATTTTGTATCTTTTATTGTAATTTTTCTTTCAAGAAATGTAATAAAAAGGAATTCCCTACTCGGATATTTATTTATTGTCGCTTATATTCTGTTTCTTGTTAGTTTGTTTTAAAATCTTTATTTCTTAAAAATATAAGTAATCCAATTAATGCCAACATCAATCCGCCAATTTGATTCCAAGTAAAACTTCCAATTGTTGAATCACCCATTCCAAATCTTAATGTATCAAGAACAGCTCTTTGAGACCCATACCATACAGCCCAAAGCCCAATCCAAGAACCTCTTCCAAAAGTAAAACGAGACTGAAGATTTCTAAAAATATAAAAGATCAACAAGGCAAGGAGTAAATCGTACATCGCTACGTGGTGATAAGTTCCACATGTTGTTAAAGGCTCAAAGCACTCAAGAGAATTGTGTTGAGGAGCAACATCGTAACCTGGTTTAATTTCGTAACCAAGAAAGAAATCTGTTGCTCTTCCCAAATGCTCTACAATTGCTAAATCGCCGATTCTTCCAATTACTGTTCCCAGTATTAATCCTGTGGCAGCATAATCTCCATACTGTTTGAAATCTTGTTTGTTGAGAACTGAAATTTTCAAATAGGCAGCAATTATTCCACCAGCCATCCCACCCATAATTGAATAGCTTCCGGCAAGAGTGAAGATATCATCAAATCCATAATTTGGATTAGCGTACCATTGAGCTGGAATTGTAAAAAATCTAGCACCTAGGATTGCACCAAAAATAGCCCAAGTAAGTGCTTCGGAAAATAGTTCACTGTCAGCACCATCCTCTTCTGACAATTTTAAGGCATGATTAGCACCAAAATAAAAACCTACAGCAGCAAAAACACCATGCAAAGAAAGTGAAATTGGACCAACTTGAGTTATTGGTATTGGTGGATAAGTAATCGAAAATAAAAGTTCTTGCATATTTAGATACTACTCAAAGTTATGAATATATCTGCGACCATAGAGAGAAAAATAACGGCAAGATATGTATTTGAAAATACAAAATATGAAATTGCTTTAATTTGCTTTCTATAAAGCTGGTATGACTTATACATCAAATACAATCCAAAAATTAATGACAGTAAAAGATATACCATTCCTAGTTGAAGAATTGGGGCAAGCAATAGTGAAGTCAATACCGTTGCGCATGAATATATTCCAATAAATATTGATGTTCTTTTGTATGATTCTTGAGTTGGCAACATGGGAAAGTTTGCATCTTTATAATCATTTAACTTATCAATTGATAAGGCCCAAAAATGAGCTGGAGTCCAAAGAAAAACTAATAAAAACAAAAGCCACGAACCAGTATCTAAATTTGTACCAGTAGCAGACCAACCTATTAGAACTGGTGCTGCGCCTGCAGCTCCTCCTATAACTATATTTTGATTTGTTCTTGGCTTTAAAACAAGGGTGTAAATAAATGAGTAAAAAATATTTGCAGAAAGAGCAATGAATGCAGCAAGTTCTGTTGTTTGGGTGTACAAAACTAAAAAACCAACTAACCCTAGGGAAATCGAATAAACATAGGCACTTTTTTTATTAATCTCTCCAGTTACGAGTGGTCTGTTTGCTGTTCTCTCCATAAGTCTGTCAGTTTCAATTTCAAATATTTGGTTTAGAACATTTGCACTGACAGCTAGTAAGGTGCCCCCTAGTAATGTGAATACTATTAATTCGAGGGGTGGAAAACCATATATTGATACAATCATTGATGGAACCGTTGTAATTAATAAAAGCTCAACAATTCTTAATTTTGAAAGCCTTATATATTTTGATAAGTTTTTTTTGGTAATAGTTTCCATAACGACATAGTACTTATGATTACACTATATATAGTTTCAACGCTATTCTTAATAATTGTTGATAATATAAATATGCTTGTGAAAAACATTTTTAAGTTAAAGAATTTAAAATTTTCGGCCTTGATACTCCTATCTGCTTGTATCGAAAATGCCCCTTTAGACTCTTTGAGTCCTGAGGGCCCTTATGCAAGATCAATAGATGAATTATTTTGGTTAACTTTTTGGATAGCTGTAGTAATTTTTGTAATTGTCCAAGGTGCTTTACTTCTGTCTGTTTTTGTTTTTAAAGAAAAACCAGATAGCCCTGAACCGAAACAGATACATGGAAATACTAAATTAGAAATTCTATGGACAGTCATTCCAGTAATTATTTTGGCAGTTATTGCGGTACCCACCGTTAGAACAATTTTTGATTTAGCAAACGAACCGGAAGACGCTCTAAAAATTGAGGTAATTGGTCACCAATGGTGGTTCGAATACAAATACCCGGATTATGATATAACAACTGCAAACGTATTAGTCATTCCAGCTGACAAACCAATAAGGCTTGAGATGTGGTCGAATGATGTACTCCACAATTACTGGGTTCCTAAATTAAATGGAAAAAGATATCTTGTTCCAGGACAAACTACATATTTAAATTTACACGCTGATTCACCAAATGAGTTCTGGGCACAGTGTGGTGAATACTGTGGTTTAAGCCACTCTAAAATGCGCGGTCGTGTGCTTTCGCTTTCAGAATCTGATTTTGATGCATGGGTTAAAAATCAACAGCAAAATGCTAATAAACTCGAGGGAAATTCCTTAGCAGCAGAGGGTCAACAAGTTTATCTGAATGCTGGATGTACACAATGTCATGTAATTGATGGTGTCTGGGACGTACAAGGCGACAGAATAGCCCCGAATTTAACTCACTTTGCTAATAGAAATGTTTTTGCTGGAGCAGCGCTTTACAACAATGAAGAAAATCTTAGCAAATGGCTTGCAAATCCTGCTGAAATAAAACCGGGTACATTTATGCCTAACCTAGAATTGACTGAAGCAGAAATAAATGCTTTAATTGCCTATTTAGGAACACTTAAATGACAAAAATAATAGAACCAAGTAAACAAAGCAGTATTTTTAGAAGGCCTTCTTCTGAAACTGGTATATGGAGTTGGATAACTACTGTAGATCATAA
>CACKFQ010000007.1 GCA_902599555.1 uncultured Candidatus Actinomarina sp.
GATCCAAATAACTTATCTCCAGAGAACATCACAATGTCAACGCCATCTTTTATGGATTGCTGCACTCTAGGCTCTTGTGCAAATATGGATAGACCGTGTTTTGATAGAAAAGAGTTTTCAATGACTAGGCCACTACCTAGATCATGGATTAGTAATGTATTATATTTATTTTTTAATTCAGCAAGTTCAGTAATTCCAACTTCTTCAGTAAATCCACTAATTGAAAAATTGCTTCTATGAACTTTCAACACAACAGAGTTAGGATATTCTTTCAAGGCATCCTCATAATCACTTAAACGAGTTTTATTTGTTGTACCAACCTCTATTAAATTCATACCAGTTTCAGATATTATATCTGGAAGCCTGTAAGAACCTCCAATTTCAATGATTTCACCTCGGGAAACTATGACTGTATCTTTGCTATGTTTTTTTGCTAGACACAGTAAAGATAGGTATAGAGAGGAAGCATTGTTGTTTACAAAAGCTACATTTTCAACACCTAATAAAACCTTCATAGACTCTTTTAAATAATCATTGCGATTACCCCTTGAAACAGTTGTTAAGTCGTATTCTATATTTGTGTAATTTCCTGAAAAAGATACATTTACTGGAGATCTGCCTAAATTTGTATGAAGCACAGTACCGGTTGCATTTATAACTTCTCTTTGTTTTTTCAAACTCAGTTTGTTGATTAACAACTCGAACTCTTTTTTTGCATCTTCAGGATTTTTAATTGTTGAAAGAATATTCTTTGCGAATTCAATCTTTATATCTCTAGGAAGATTTGAGTTTGTTGATTCAACTAAGTTATTTACTGAAATATTTTCCATTACTTAGCGAGCTCTTCAAAAACCTTTGCTAAACGACCAGTACAGGTTTCATCAACTATTGGAGGTAGCTTCTCGGCAATTACAGAAATGAGTTTTTCAATTTCTGTTTTAGTAGGGGTATTTTTTTCTTGAAGTATTAAGGGTGTTCCATCATCTGCAATATCATTTGTGTCCTCACTAATAGGAATTTTTCCTAGTATTGGAAGAGCGAACTGTTCTGCTAGTGCATCTCCTCCACCTTGGCCAAATATATTAAATTTATCGCCAGTATTTGTTTCAAAGTACGACATGTTTTCGATTACACCTAAAAGCGGTATAAAACTTCTTTTTGCCATATCAGCAACTCTGGTTGCAACTTTTTGCGCCATAAGTTGTGGAGTTGTAACAACTATAAGTTCGGCTTGTGGAAGTAATCTACTTAATGCCATTTGAATATCGCCTGTACCCGGTGGAAGGTCAATTATTAAATAATCAATATCTCCCCACTCCACATTTGTTAGAAATTGTTCCAATGCCTTGCTCAACATTAATCCGCGCCACATGAGTGCAGTGTCTTCGTCACTAGTAATAAGTCCTGTTGAAATAACTTTTAAGTCGTCATAGACAAATGGAACCATTAGTTTATCTTCGTTTGCTTCAATTCTTCCTTTAATTCCTAGAAGTCTAGGAATAGAAAATCCCCATATATCAGCATCTAGAAGTCCTGTTTTAAATCCTTTTTTTGATAACCCAAGCGCAATATTTGTTGATAAAGTAGATTTTCCAACACCGCCTTTACCGCTACCAATTGCAATTACTCTAGTTCTTGGATCAATCTTTGTTGGTTGGGCGTTTTCCCTTGCTTTTTTTCTTGCTTTTTCCATAACAGCAGTTCTATCTTTTTGATCCATAGCAACAACATTAATTTCAACTGTTTCAACATTTTCAAGTAACGTCAGTTTTCTAGTGATCTCTTTTTCAATTTGACTTCTCATGGGACAATCTGCAATTGTTAAAGCGAGGTCTATTTTGACAGTAGATCCTTCATGATCAACTTTTTTCACCATCCCAAGCTCAACAATATTACCTCCTAGCTCAGGATCAAACACTGTAGATAAGTGTTTTAGCAATATATCACTTTGTGTCATACGAATATTCTAAGTACATTTGTGAAAGATGTAATTATTAATTTATTGAATATCCGTTTTCTTGTTATAATTCTCATATGGATATACAAATTAAATCATCAAGAGCAGTTCTTGCAACTGATAGTGCTGTAAAAAAGCTTGTAGAACTAAAATCAGAAGAGACAGCTGAAGATAGCTTTCTCAGAATGGGAGTAAAACCAGGAGGATGCTCTGGCTATTCTTATGAAATGTTCTTTGATACAGACAAATTTGATGGTGACGTAATAGAAGAGTACGATGGGGTCAACATTGTTGTTGATGGTCAAAGCCTAGAACACGTCAAAGGTGCGACACTAGATTACAAGGAAGGATTAATGGAAACAGGTTTCTCCATTGATAATCCAAATGTATCCAGAACCTGTGGTTGCGGTAATAGCTTTAGTTAAATTTGTAACCAACTGAGTGAACTGTTTTAATCCAATCATTTCTTTGGTCACCAAGCTTTGCTCTTAGCCTTCTAACATGAACATCAACTGTTCTTGCACCACCAAAATAATCGTAACCCCAAACCTTTTCAAGAAGCTGCTCTCTTGACCAAACATTTTCCTGGTTCACAACAAAAAATTTTAATAACTCATACTCCATGAATGTTAGGTCGAGCAAGACATCACCTGCTTTTGCTTCATAAGTTTTTAAATTAATACTGAGGTCTTTGAATTCAAGTATTTCTGAATCACTATCACCCACTAGTGCGTGAACTCTTGCTCCCACTTCTTCTAACTTGCTATTACTCGAAATTAATTCAATTTGAGGATTTTGAATTAGGTCAACTGTTTGTTCAAAATCAATGTCATTAACAATAATTAATGTAGGAAAAGGTTTAGTGGAGGATTCTAAATCTGACAAATTTTTCTTTGTTTCACCGTATTTAGAAAGTGATGTTACAACTAAATGTATTTGCTTTGGGGTTTGTATATTCTTAATGGCGAGTTTTTTTACACCAAAAGACTTTAATAAGTCTTCGAAGTTTCTATGCTCTTTATCTATGTTTATATATGTGTCTATCATCTCGAAACAATTATTTAATAAATCTGTAACAACATTGCTTGAAATATATATTACATTATTTTCATGAAGATAAAAGCAGAATATATATGGATTGACGGTCTAACTCCGACCGCAAAATTAAGGAGTAAAACAAAAATAATCAATCAAGGAACTGAGCCTCCTATATGGGGTTTTGATGGTTCTAGTACTCAACAAGCAACAGGCGACCAATCTGATTGCGTGTTAAAACCAGTTGCACAATTTCCTGATCCAGTTAGAGGTGGCGAAAATATTTTGGTGATGTGTGAAGTAATGAATGTAGACATGACTCCACATGCATCGAATACTAGAGCTGCATTGGTAGAGTCAGCTGAAAATTTTGGTGAGTTCGAGCCTTGGTTTGGAATGGAACAAGAGTATACATTTTACGAACAGTCTTATGACTCACTTAAATACGGCCAGCCTTTAGGATTTCCCCCATCAGGTTATCCAGCACCTCAAGGTGGTTATTACTGTGGAGTCGGTGCAGACGAAGTTTATGGAAGAGAAATATCTGAAGCTCATGCAACAGCTTGTATTGAAGCTGGATTAGGTATTTCAGGTACAAATGCTGAAGTTATGCCTGGCCAGTGGGAGTTCCAAATTGGACCTGTAGGTGCACCAGATATTGGTGACCAAATTTGGGTAGCAAGATGGTTGCTTTACAGAATAGCTGAAGATTGGAATATTTCTGCAACACTAACCCCAAAACCTGTAAAAGGTGATTGGAATGGCGCTGGTATGCACACTAACTTTTCGACTAAACAAATGAGAGAAGATGGCGGATACGATGCAATTGTTGCAGCATGTGAAGCTCTTGGTAAAAATGCTGATTTGCATGTAAAAAATTATGGTGCAAATATTGAAGAAAGACTAACAGGTGACCATGAAACTCAAAGTTTTGATACTTTTTCTTATGGGGTTAGTGACAGAGGAGCATCAATAAGAATTCCATGGCAAGTTGAAGTAGACAAAAAAGGTTATCTTGAAGACAGAAGGCCTAATGCAAATGGAGACCCTTACGTCATTGCAATGCTAATGATTGATACAGTTTGTTCAGCAGCTTCTAGCTAGAAGTTGCTGATGCAACAACTTCTTCAATCTTTTTAATAAATTGGTCTAAATTCTTATTAAATGAGTCGAGAGCTGCAGCTCTTTGTTCTCCTGTATCTGAAGATTCAAGACCGGCTAGTAGTTCAACAGTGTCTTCGTAAATTAAATTAACAAGAGTTTTTAACTCTTCATGGCTTGTTACCAGGTTTGCAAACTCATTTGGCGGCCCAGGTTCAGAGACAATTGTAACAAATTGCTCTGCTGTTGAAATATTTACTTTAAACTCATCCTTTGCTTCTTGGTAAGTAACAGTTTGATTGTCCCAATTGTCATTTGCTTCTAAGACATCTTTGCCAAGCTCAGTTGCTTGAATCTTCTCTGCTGTTAATTCTTCAAGATAAGCAACATAATTATCAGGAAGTGTAGTCGTTGTTGTAGTAGTAGAAGTATCTTCAGTACTTGTTTCTTCTGCGACTGTTTCCACCGGAGTTTCTTCAGCAACTATATCAAGATTGTTGTTTGTTGAAACTCTATTGATGAAAGTATATGTTGTTGCAATCATACCAATTAAAACAAGAGGAAGCACGACTCTTCCTGGTTTAGGATCTGGATTAAAGGTTTCCATAGCTATATTGTATCAAACTTATTTAATATATTGTTATTAATGATATTCCAATCACTACTTTCCTCTTTCGTAAGAGTTAAAAAACCAGGACCTGTGAATATAGATTCAATACCATCTATCTCAATTAATTGTTTTGCTATACCACTTACCTCTTGACTATCTTTATTAATGTAAATTGCTATTTCATAGTCGTGTTCAATTAATATTTTTTTAGCATTTGGGTTTGGTGTGTCTATTAAATCCATATTTAAATAATATTTTAATATAAAAACAGTTAATATGTCTGTATGCAATACGATGTTAGTAAACTAACTAAAAATAATATATCTATAAATCGAAGTCAGATTATATCCGTATTGGGATTGTATTGTTTTGTTCTTGGTACATCTCTATTAGGCTTCTCAGTTTATTTATTTTTAGAGTCATCAGGAATAGTGAGTGAAGTGCTTATAAGCTGGAGTGGGCAAGGTCTCTTTTGGTCATTTATTACACTTTTTGTTTCCATATTTATTTTATTTGTTCCTGTTGAATTTTTTAATGAATATTTTATAGAGAACAGATCTTTTAGAAATTTACTTACAAATGTAGTATCGGTAATATTTGTTTCATTATTTTTTCTAGTCTTGTTTCAGATTTTGTTAAGAAATCAAAATGTATTTGTGAATGAATATCTTGTAATTGCTAGAGCAGTTTCATTCTCAGGATTTATAGCAATTCCATTGGTACTGTTTTTATTTCACAATTTTGGAAAAAATTTGAGTTTTATAAACAATTACTCATATAGTTTGATTCTTATAATTTGGATTATTTCTACCCAAATATTTTTATAGCTTACATTTGGTTTACTGGAGTTATTCCCAAACACCACATTACATTTTGACTAGTTGTCAAAAATAAATTGGTTATATACATTTTTGAAGATAACTGGTCTGAATCTTCAATTTCTGATATTTTTTCGCTTTCGTAGAACTGATTAAACAAATTTGAGATTTCGTACAAATAATTTGCAAGATGATGAGGTTCGTTAAGAACGGCTGACTGTTCTAAAAAGTAAGTAAACAAATATAATTTTGATAGCAGTTCTTTATCTACATCATTAAGAATTAAATCACTTAGTTCACTGTGTTTAGTTTCAATATTTTCCAAAAGCTTTTTTGCCCTAACTTGTGAATATTGAACATAGATACCTGTTTTTCCATTTACATTGGTAAATTTTTCTAAATCAAACTTATAATCTGTTTTTCTATTGGTAATTAAATCACTGTAGGTAAGCACCGAATTTGTTAATTGTGAAACTATAGACTTGTCTAAATCATTATTAATTTTTTCAATATATTCATAAGTTTCTTTAAATAATTCACTTAAAGGCTTCGTACCACCTTCTCTAGTTTTAAATGGGTTTCCGTCACTATCATTTAAAGTTCCATAGGAAATATGTGCATGTTCGAGATTGTTAAATTCAAAATACTTAATTGAACTAAATAATTGTTCAAAGTGAAGTGATTGACGATTGTCGACAATATAGAAAGTTTTATCATATCCTATATTTTTTTGTCTAAATAAAATAGTTGCTAGATCTGTAGTTATGTATAGGTAAGACCCATCTGACTTTGTAATTAAGATTTTTGGATCTGTATCTTCCGCACTTATCAAAGCCCCATCGTCGTATATGATTTTTTCATCTTTTAGCAATTCCTCAATCATTTTTGGAATTAAATTATTCACATCACTCTCGCCCAACCAATAATCAAAGCTGTGGCCAAATATTTCAAAATTTTCTTCAAGGCTTTGTATAGAGATTTTTTTAATAAACTCCCATATTTCTAATAGTTTTTGATCGTTATTATTTAGGAGCTTATTTATTTCTTGAGCGCGAGTTTTGAAGTCTTTATTTTGTTTGTATTCCTCACTTGCTTTTGGATAAATTATCTCTAATTGACTTGAGTCTAAGTTTTGTAACGCTATTTCTTCTTTTTCTAAGTAGGTAATAATTTGAGCTATTGGCATGCCCCAGTCTCCAAGGTGTATATCGCTCACTACCTTATTACCAATAAACGAGTGAATATTGTATAAACTTCTTCCAATATTTAAAGTACGCATATGTCCAACATGTAATGGTTTGCCAATATTTGGCCCACCGTAATCAAAAATAATTTTACTACTTTGATCATTTTCAAAATCACTTTGTGTATTTGTTATATTTTTCATGAGATACATATGGTTAAGGCTTAAATTGAGAAACCCCATGTCATTTTTCTCTACAGGTAAGAAAATATTTGATGAATTGATTGTTTCTATTACGTTTTCTTGCAGAACATCAAAAAAGTCTGATTTGTTATATTTTACGAGGTTGTTAATTTGTAAATCATATCCTGCTATTTTTGACATACTTAACTGTATAGTTTCATCCAGATCAAATTTTTTAAACTCCTCTGATAGTGAAGTAGTTAAATTATTAAAAATATTATTCATATAGCTTTTTCTTATCTTATTTTAATGATTATCTACGAAAGAACACTTGTCTCAAAAAGTAAAGAATAAATAATGTGTTATCGATTAAATATCTTTTGTAAAGTCTTTTTGGGTCTTGAAATAACCTAAGTAGCCATTCAAACCCCATATTAGCAATCCACTCAGGAGCTTTCTTTTTTGTTCCCGCTACCCACTCAAAAACTGCTCCTACACCAACAAAGTTAATTGGGGTATCTATTTCATTACAGAGTGTATTTATGAAGAGTTCTTGTTTTGGGAATCCCAAAGAGACCCAAATTATATCTGCGTTAACATTTTTTATTTCTTCTTTATATTTTTTAACTAGATGATCTGCACTCATGAATTCTGGACATAGATAACCAGCAATTTTCATATCTGGAAATTTTACAGTCAATTTATTAATCATTAGCTGTGTAATTTCGTCATTATTACCAAAAAAATAATGTTTTGTACCACGGCTTAACCCATTTTCAATTGTTTGTAAAAATACTTTGTATCCATCAACTCTTGAAAATTTTTGTTTAGTTAAAAAGGATAGTGCTTTTGCGACAGGGAAACCATCAGGTGCTTTAATTGTAAAGTTGTTGATTGAGTTCCTAACCCCAACATTCCGAACACTTCTGACTAGAGTATTTGCATTACAAATCGCTACCCGGTTTTTTGTTGAAGTATTCAGTATGTCCGAGACTTCAAGTATATTTGTCTCGCTTATGTTTGTTTGAAGCACCTTAGTAGTTTTCATTCTTGCAACTATTATATAAGTGTTAAATTTAGATTATAGGAAAATCTTGCGCCTGTGGCTCAACTGGATAGAGCATCTGACTTCGGATCAGAGGGTTGGGGGTTCGAGTCCCTCCAGGCGTGCTAAAAAATATATTTTATTAACTGTTCAACTCGTCGGTCCAGCGTGATAAGATGTTTTTCATCTTTAGACAAAGGTTTGTTATTTTTAGAATTTTTTAAACTATTAATAAAACTTTCTTTATTTCCATTTTCAAAAAAACTAATTTTTTCATTAATTGGCAATGTTCGATGCGATGGAAAGTCTACAGCCACTACAGATAGTCCAGAATACAAGTACTCAAAATATTTAAGTGGTGAGGTATATAAATAAGAGTGATCATTATCTGGAGTGTTAATTAATAACCCAAATGTAGCTTCTGAAAGTTTTTTAGCTGCCAACTTTCTATCAATCCATGGAGAAACTTTAATACTGTTTGATAACTTTAATTCATTGATTATATTTTTTAAGTTACCAGAATCATGTGTTGAGCCCCCAATGATTTCTAATGTGTAATTTTCTCTTAAGCCATCGTCTGACCACCAAGAAATTATTTGTCCTATACCTCGAGATTGATTAAACCGATGTGTATTCCCAAGAAATACAATTGAATTTTCTTTTTTGTTTGTATTGCTAGTTAGTAAATCTGAGTCTGCTGCATTGTGTAAAACAATAGATTGTCTAACTTCTTTATAATTGTTTTGTAAGTTCTCATTTAAGAAAATAAATTTTACATTTTCTAACTTCCCAATCTTTTTAATTACAAAATTTCTTACTTTAGATGTTTGATGGCATTCGAACACCACCTTGCTGCCTTGTTTTGCTAAAAAATAGGCTATCCAGTCAGATCTTGTAAAAAAATAATCATCTCTATCATTCTTAAAACGTCTTTTTATTAATTTTCTAGACCATAAAATATGACTTAAGTGAAACCACAATTTTGGCATGAATTTAATTTTTCCATGAGGGTAAGGATGATGTATTCCAAATGAATTGAATGATTCTGTAAATTTATAAAAATCTTGTAAAGAGTTTATATCTGCGTTACTTTGTTGTTCTCTTAGTGGAAAATATAGGTTCACCGACACTCCATATTTAATCAAATACTTAATGTTGGATATTGTTTGTAAACTATTTGCAGTTTGTGCAGGAAAAGTTTGGTAGGTTACGTAATTTAATTTTTTATTCATCCTTAATTTAAGTATATGTTTAAAAAAGTCATAAAAATAATATTTTGTTGATACATTAATTAATTGTATTTTTTATAAATTGATACCATTTATTTATATGAATGGTGATCCTGGATATTTTGGACCTGAATCAATGATGTGGAAGGTCAATAAAGAAATCACAGTTTTATTTGGTGGTGCAAGAGCTTTGTTAATGCATGCTGCACATCCTCTTATTGCTGCAGGTGCAAGGCAGACATCTTTTTACCAGAGAGATCCATGGAAACGATTAATTAGAACCCTTTCACTTCAAAACTCTGTAACATTTGGCACAAAGGCAGAAGCTGATGATAGTGCACATAGAATAAACAAATTACATGAAGTTATTAAAGGGGAAGATGAGGTTACTGGTGGCTACTACGACGCGTTAGATCATGAGCAACTTTTATGGGTACATGCATGTTTACAGATTTCCTCAATTTACTTCTATGAAAAAACTGTAGGAACGTTGACTGAAGAGGAAAAAGATAAATATCATAAAGAAAATTCTTTGGCAGCAGAAATGGTTTTAGTGGACAGAGAGCAAATGCCAAAAACACATAATGAACTCAAAGAATGGGTGATTGAAAAATCAAGAGTGAAAGATTATTTAGTCAAGACGGATGTAGCCATGGATGTGTATGACATAATTGGAGGTGGGCCAGTACCAAAACATATTAAACCAATTTGGCCATTCATAGCCTTCACCGCCTTTAATACATTACCTAAAGAGTTTAAAGATATATACGGAATTAAGAGTTCTAAAGTAAAAACATTTTTAGTAAATTTTAATTTATTTTTATTAAAGTTTACAAGACCTTTCCTTCCTCCATTTTTCCGTCTCATTGCCCCTGCAAGATGGGCTAAGCAAAGGATTACTAAGTCACCTAACTTGCGATTTAGTGACAAAGCTAACTACTAGGCAATATAATAAGCAATATGGATGATGAGCAGAAATGGTCTGAGATATCAAATGATATAACTGACGTTGCCAAAAAAATAAAATCACGTATTGATGAGGAAGACTTAGTAGAAGATTTAAAAGATACTTTTAAAAATACTATCGAAAACACTTCTCAGCTTATTAACAATATAATCCAAACAGTTGAATCTACTATATCAGATGAAGAAATAAAAAAAGAAACAAAAGAGGTAGTGAGCAACATAAATGTCGAGCTAAAAAATTTACTTCACGAAACAAAGAATAAATTTTCAGAAGTTTTTGACTCCGATCCTATTTCAGAGGAAGAGTAAAGTTTATATTCCTTATAACAAAAAGAAATGTTTATACTATTCTTTGTTATTAATTAACTGGGTCGGTAGCTCAATCGGCAGAGCAGGAGCCTTTTAAGCTCAAGGTCGTGGGTTCGATTCCCACCCGACCCACTACTAGATGCCTTTTATTTTTTTTGAAAACATTGAAAATGGAGTTAGTAAAATTATTTTTAAATCTAGATACAAGCTCCAGTTTTCAATATATTCCATATCGTATTTGTACCAAGTTTCAAACTCTGATGTATTTCGATCATTTATTTGAAGCAGACCAGTTATGCCCGGCAACACATTCAACCTTCTCATATAATTAGTATCAAAGAGTTGTGTGTCATCATCAAATAGTGGTCTAGGCCCCACAATAGACATATCGCCCTTTAAAACATTTATGAACTGTAGGAGCTCATCTAAGCTATATCTCCTGACAAAATTTAATCCTCTCAGTATTCTTGGGTCGTTTTCTATTTTGAATAGTGGACCATCCGATTGATTTAAATTATCAAGATTCTTACGTAACTCATGAGAATCTTTCTTCATCGATCTAAATTTGTACATGTTAAATATTTCTCCATGTAGCCCAACACGTTTTTGAACTACATAAAATGGAAATCCGTCAATAAGTCCAATATATAAAGACAGTAAGAGCATAATTGGTGAAAAAACAATTAAACCAAACAAAGATAGAAAAATATCTAAGATTCTTTTAAGAATATATTTTGCACCGTATTGAATATCATTATTAAAATACGTAAAAAATACACCGTCTATATTTTCCTGTCGATAAATAAAACTAGTCTTAAAAACAGGTCTATTTTCTGATATCAATAATATTTTTTTATTTGTGTTGATTAAATATTTTTCTAAATTTTGCTTTATTCTTTTCTTATCTTCGAGGTTTAATACTATTAGATTAATTTTTTGGACTTTGTTGATTTTATCAATTTCACCTATTAGATCATCAGTTTTATCCAAATCTTTCCTTAAGAGATCTCCAAGTGTCTTTCTGAATGTAATTATTCTAAGGTTTCTAAAATTTGAATTTTTTTCAAGATTAATTGTTAAGAAAGTTTCATTTGTAACGGATCTACCTAATAAACTTGATAGAAATTCTGTATTCCGCATCATTAAAAGTAAGAGAGGTATTAAGAGAGATAATAAAAATAAATAGCCTCTTGAAACATTTGCAAATCTAAAAATATAAAACATTGCGAACAAGTAACTTGTCCAAAGCAAATAAAGCTGAAAATATTCATCTAGTAGGTTTTTATTTATTGAGTAAGAGAGTTCATTTACATACGTATAGAACTTTGTTGAGTATAGGATAATCAAAAACAAAAAAATCATAAAAGCAAAGAAAGCATCGACTGTAATTAATTCAGTTTTTAGAAACGGTATAAATCTATTTGCGTCCTGAACTAGATTTAAATAAATGGTTTGTTTAAAGTCTTGATTAGAGATTAAAAAATTATCAAAATAATAAATAATAAAAGAAGTCAAGGCGGCTTGTAGAAATATGAACCTTAAAGCGTATTTAATTAAACTATTAAATTTCATCTTCTTATATTGTATTGCCTGAAAATATATTACGAAGTTATTTTTTTTTGCATTATACTCTATGTATTACGGGGGCGTGGTGAAGTCTGGAGTTCACGCCTGCCTGTCACGCAGGAGGTCGCGGGTTCGAATCCCGTCGTCCCCGCTAATTGGCCAGATAGCTCAGTCGGTAGAGCACTTGTCTGAAAAACAAGGGGTCGGCAGTTCGATTCTGCCTCTGGCCACAAATATCTATAAAAATTTGATTTGATCCTAATTTATGTTTAGATAATTTCAACTTTAAAATTTTCGTATGTTTAACAATTATTTTTATCACACTGGATAAGATGAGCCAATTGTAACTACTGCAGATTCTGACTTATTAGGGCTTCTTCTTGATTTTATAAAACATCCTTCAGTTGTCCACTTTCCAATTGCATATTCTGTAGCAATACCCTTTGTTGCTTTTGTAATTTATAAAGCTATTGCAAGTAAAACTATCAAGCTTTCTTGGTGGTACAGCGTCGTATTTACCCAATTTTTAGTATTTTTACTTCTACTTTTAGCTAGGTATACAGGAAATTTGTTATATAGTGAACATGGATATGATTTGAATCCAACTAGTGAAATACAACTTCATTCAACGCTTGGGACATACTCAATTTATATTAATTTAGTTCTTTTAATTGTCAGTATTCTTCCATTTTTACTTCAACGAAATCAAAAAAATCCTAAATTAATTATGAGAACTTACATTTTACTAGCTTTTGGAAATGCTTTATTTATACTCTACATTGGCTACCTAGGTGGACAAATTGTTTGGGGATAAACGCAAAATCATTTAAAAAATAAGCAATCAAAACCGATAAGAAATCGATAATCGCTAGTTGATGAAGTCTCTTTCAGTTACCACTCATTGACTTGAGGTTGGTCTCACTAACGAGCGATAATTGTAGATGAATAAGTTAAAATGGAATAGGCTTGAAAGGTTTCCCCATATCTGAAAAACAAGGGGTCGGCAGTTCGATTCTGCCTTTGGCCACAAGGTTTTTAAACAAATTAAAGACTTTTGTCACAAAAACTGTCACAAAACTTCTCGACAGACACTTGTAATAGCCAATAAAGTAATATATTCAATATATGAAGAAACACTTTCTGTACTACACAATATTTGGAATCTCATTTTTTTTATTTGGCTTGGTTCAAAGCTACATTAGACCCAGTTATGTTGGTGGAAACGATCTTGTAATTTATTTTCTTGGAGTAGCTCCTAACTTCTTTCCAGGCATCGGCATACCAAGTTTTTTTTATGTAAGCATTCCAGAGGTATTTAAATCTAATTCATCAGTTTACAAAAATAGATTGAAGTGGTCATTAGTGATTTCTATGGTTGGCCTAATAGGTAACGAATTCATTGCAAAATACACACCTGGAAGAGGTGTTTTTGATTGGAATGATATACTATGGACTCTTATAGGTGGATCATTGTTTATTCTGGTTAACAAGTTAGTTGAAAAAGAATAAAAACTGTCACAAAACTGTCACACACTCACAAAAGAAGTCCCTGTTATTTACTGCCCATTGCGTTTTAGAGCCTCTCACAAATGAGCGATAATTCACAACGAATAAGTTAAAATGATGAAAGGACAAATGGTTTGCCTCTGCCTGAAAAACAAGGGGTCGGCAGTTCGATTCTGCCTCTGGCCACAAATAAATATTCTGATTTAAAATGAATTATCATCTATTTAATAAATTTTTTGATAAAAGGTTTTTATAAATGTTGATTGATTTAGAAGTATTATTAAAAAAATTTGATTTAAAGGTTTCTAACATAGCTCATATAGGGGCAAATCTTGGTCAAGAGGTTAATGTATACAATAAAATTTTTCCGAACTCACACATATATTTAGTTGAACCACAACCACAACTATGTAATTCAATGCAAAAAGAATTTAAAGATATGAATAATGTAACTGTCTTAAATACCGCTCTTGGAAATAAATCAGGTTTAGTCCAACTGAATCTTTCACCTTCCAATTTAAGCTCTTCTTCAATTCTTAATCCAACGTTTCACAAAGAGATACATCCAGAAATTAAATTTGAAGGACAAATATCAGTACCAATAGAAAAGTATAAAAAAATGAAGTTTAAAAATGTTAATTTTTTAAATATTGATACTCAAGGATATGAGCTTGAAGTTTTAAAAGGAGTAGGAGAATATTTTAATTGTTTAGATTATTTGTTATTAGAAATAAACACAAAGGAACTTTATGCTGAATCACCTCTTTTAAAAGATATTGACAAATATTTATTTAATTTAGGTTATCAAAGAGTAGTAACAGTTTATTGGGATAAAAACTGTTACTGGGGAGATGCTTTTTACATAAAAAAGAGCTTATTAAAAAACCAATTAATACTTAAAAATAAAGTTAAGAATTATATATTTAAGTCAACTTTTCTCTACAATTTTTTTAAAAAAATTAGATCCATATTTAACTTACATCTAATTGAGAATAGGCTTATTTCTAGTTAAAATTTTGTATGGAACAATCAATTAGCCTTTCTGCAATAGTTCCTATTTACAATGAGGAACAAAACTTAGAAGAATCCGTAAATAGATTAATAAAAGAACCTATATTTAATAAAATTGTTCTAGTCGATGATGCTTCAGAAGACTCAAGCTTGGAAATAGCAAAGAATATTGAAAGAAATTATTCTAATATTCAACTAATTTCACTTGAAAAGAACCAAGGAAAGGGCAATGCTGTTCATGAAGGGCTTAAATTTGTTGAAACAAGTCATGTAATTGTTCATGATGCAGATTTAGAATATTTCCCAAGCGACATTGTAGAAATGTACAAAATAGCAAAGCAAAATACAAATTCATTAGTTTTGGGTTCTAGAACAATTACTGGTCAAGATAGAGTTAATAGATATAAAATTACATATCTTGGAAACAAATACTTAACCTTGTTATTTTCTGTTTTAAATAAACATAGAGTGAGTGACATAGCCAGCTGTTACTGGCTACTAAATACAAAAACACTTATGGATATGAATCTTGTTGAAAAAGGGTTTGGAATAGAAGTTGAGGTACTATCGAAATTTATACGAAATTCAGAAGCAATCATTGAAGTTCCGATTAAATATCATGGACGAACCTATGAAGAGGGAAAGAAAATTAAATTTGCTGATGGAATCAATATAGTTTTAAAAATCTTTAAATATTCTAAATTACGTTACTATTTTTCAAGATAGTCAAGATTAATTGCTGTTGAAGCCAAATATAAACTAAATAAATTTACCACGTATCTGTAAGAAGATTGAATTTCAATATTTTTCCAATATGTAATATAAAGAATAAATATAAATAAAAAATTAGAAATGCCTATATAAAAATAGATAAGATTTAAGTTAATTATTTTTTTGGTTTTATAGATATAAATAAAATTGGATAAAAAATATATTAATACCAAAAGAGTTAGTGGCTTATCAATAAAGAGTTGACCTAAAATTAAAATTATGTTGTTTAATTCTAAGTTATTAAAAAAGAGAATATCTTTGATTATATTGGTGTAGTTCAATCCATCCGAATAGGTGACTATTGAAGTATTCAAACTTAATATTAATTTTGTGAAATAATCAATCAATAAGGGAATAAATGACAATAAAACTTTTGAATTTTTCCTAACTACAAGAAGGCTTAAAATTATTATGATCAAACTAAGCAGTGATATAAATTGCTTTGTTAAAACTAAACACCCTAAAAATAAAAAATATAGACCCTGGTATTTATTATGATTTAATATAAATTTTTTAAAGTTTATCATAAATGCAGTAAATAAAAATCCGACAATTCCCTCAAGCATAAGGGAATTTGAAATCAAGTAAAAAAGCCACTGATTGTTAATTATCAATAACAAAAATATTCCTATGGTGAGAGTTTTATTTTTTTTGGAAATTTCTAAGTCTATAAATATTAATATTGTTAAAAAAACAACAAGATAAGAATTTGGTTGAATAAATTCAAACATAGATAAATTGAAATTAATTTTAAATATTAAAGTTTGAATATAGCTTGGAAGCAAACTCTGGTTCTCAATAATATTATTTGTGAATGCAAAAAAATAACCGTCTTGATAAATACTTTCTGCAATAGGCAACCATTGAACTGTAACATCTGTATTCAATTCCTTAAAGTTATTGTTATACAGTAAATTAACTAAAAATAAATTATTATAAATCCGTAGAATTGCATAGACAATAGAAAAGAAAAATATATCAATATATTTTTTTTTATAAATAAAAAATGCAACCCATAAAAGAGTTATTAATACAAAAGATAAGTCTCTATGAGTAGTAATTTGCATAAGTGAAAGTAACATTTCAAATAAAAAGAAACTTATAAAGAAATAAGAAATTGATAACGACATTGAGTTTAAATGTAGGACCTCGTTTATATTTCTAGCTATAAAAAAATAGAGAAACGAAGATATCAGAAATGATCCAAGCTTGTACATGTTTAGTTGATTAAGAATTCCAGATGAAGAGCCCGTTAAATTATTTGTTAAAAAATTTAAAAACAAAATTAAAAATATAAGACCCAATATATTTTTTTTTGTAAAGTTAGTTAAATTCGTAATCATATTTTATTTTTAAATTATTCTCCTTCATATTGTATAAAGCATTTGTCCAAATTATTAGGTTATATTTTTTAAAAGTATTTGAAAGTTATGAGGTTTAAGGGTTTACTTATTATTGATGTTTAAAAATCTTATTAAAAATTACTTACTTAAAATTCTAAATTTAAAAATAAATCTAAATGATTTAAATCAATTTCTTGTTTGGCAAAATAATTATAAATTTGAAGAGCCTTTTCCACAATTTGTCAAAGAGAAGGTTTTTAATAAATATAATCTAGAAAATTCAATTTGGATTGAAACAGGAACATACCTTGGCACCAGTACGACTTACTTCTCAAAGATTTCAAAGCATGTTCATACTATTGAGCCTAGTAAAAAATACTTTAACATATCAAAAGAAAACCTAAAGAATATAGAAAATGTAAGCATTTATAACGGTGCATCAGAAGAAATACTTCCAGACATTCTCAATTTAATTAATGATAAGGAAAATGTTTGTTTTTGGCTTGATGGTCATTTTTCAGGCGGAGATACATTTAAAGGTTCTGTAGATACGCCAATATTGCTTGAGCTCAAAACAATTGCTAATTCAATTAAAAAATTTAATAATATAACAATATTAATTGATGATTTTAGGCTGTTTTCAGAAGGAGGCAACGAAGAATACCCCAGCAAGGAACAAATAATTTCATGGGTAAATGCAAATAATCTACATTGGACAATTACTCGTGATATTTTTGTTATTTATTAATTTTTATTGGATACAACCTTAAAGATAATAAATCAAGCAACTTTGTTGGGAAAATAAAAAATAAATATTTGAAAATTCTTTTTTGTATTCTATTTTTTGATTTATATATTGAAAAAAAGGATTTCAAAAATTCATATTTGTAAAAAATTTTAATTTTGAAATTTAATTCTTTTATGTTGTAAAAATGATTTACTAATATTCTGCCTTCTTTTATTGAGTAACTCAGTTTATTTTCTTTTGTCCATAAGTTTTTTTTTGAAAGAAACGCATTTGTATTGTTATATGCCTTGATAAGTGCATAAAAAAATAAATCATTGTTTTTATAAAGAGCATTTTTTTTAACGATAGATCTAGATTTATTATCATGTGGAATTTTGTCGATATATCCGAATGTATCTAAGTATTTATTATTTTTAAGTTTATTTTTAGCTCTCAAGATTAAATCATGGTCAGACCAACCCCACTCCCACATGTATTCATTAAAACCATTTATCTTATCCAGTAATTCCTTTTTAATTAAAAAATTACCAGGATCATTTGGTGTATCGTTTAAAACTATAAGATCATATTTTTCGAAATCAAGATTATTAAACTTTTCGTAGTTAATAATTACATCAGCATCTAGTTTTAAAACATACTCAGTTTCAACAAGATGAAATCCAGTATTATATGCTCTTGTAAGCCACCATCGATTTTCATTTTTTACATTATAAATTACTCTATCTTTGTTTTCGTTACTATTTAAAACTAGTGAAGTATCTGAATTCCAATCAATAATTAAATGCTTATAAAATCCATTTATTTTATTGCAGTTATACATTGTTTGTTTAAGTTGATCATGCCTATCTTTTGTGCAAGTAAGTACAGTTATATTATTAGTTCTCAATTTTTATCCAATTCTTAGGCAGTAAATCTTTTGTGTTATATTTAGAATATTTTTCACTATTTTTAAACCAGTATTTTGGTGCTACAACTTGTTTTTGTGACGATAACCAAGCACCCCACCAACTAAATGAGCTATTTGCAATTATATGTTTTTCACACATTGTCATTAACGACAAGTCAATAGATTCACTTGAGTTTGTAAAATCATCTGCAAAGATAAAATTTTTCTGTTTAAATAAATTTTGTTGCTTACACCAAGTTAAATCATCGGTAAATACTAATACTTTAGAATTGTTACCAAAATACTCAAGACTTTTTTTATAGTAGCTCAGTTCCAGTGGATGGTGGTTAGGGTTAGTTAAATAATCACCTCTTCTCACGTGCAGGGATATTGGATTATCTAACTTTTTGTAAATATTTCTTGTTTTAGATGAAATGCTATTTTTAAATTCAAAATCACCAAGAATTTCTTGTCTTATATGCACAAAATATTTCTCAGTTTGAAAAAATCCCCAAATATCAAAGTTTTTTTCTTTTGAATTAAATAAGGTTTCGTCAAATTCAAATCCTTTTTCTTTTATAAAATTGTCAGTTTTCTGATATCCCATATTTTTTAAGGAGTATAATTTAAAATATTTAAATAAAAGATGATTATGGTTACTTCTGTGATCTATAATTTTTAATTTATTCAATATCTTTAATAGAGGTTTGTATTCTAATAATTTATATGAATTAGGAATCATAAATTCTTGCTCTAAGTTACTTGCTATACCTTTTAGAGCAGCATATTTAAACATTTGGTTTGCCAATTGTCCTGGAGACGCTAAATAGTTGTAACTTATCATGTATTTAATATTTTATTAAATATAATTATTTTTAAGTGATAAAAAAAATTATCTCCAAAATTTTGCAATATCGTCATTTATTTTTAATATTTACTTTTTTTGATTATATTAAAGATGAAAAATTTGTAATCGTTCGGTTAAACTTGAACTTTCCAAATGTCCCCATGGGTTCTGACTTTGATATTTTCATATATGATATTCCTAATTTTGAAAATCATTTGAATAATTTTTTAAAAAATAAAAAAAACTACTCCATTAGAAAAATATTAATTAACTCAAACAGTATTCAATTTGATTTATCATATAAATTAAAGTTCATTTATAAGTTTGATTTATATGATGTAAATTACAATTCTGATATTTTTAACGATAAGCTTATATCTGACACTATAGACTCAAAAAAAGAAAAGAAATTTTATTTGTTTAAGAAGTTTTCATTAAATGTTCCAGGATTTATATATAATCATTTAACAAGGGCAATGGAATACTATAAAAATCCACATAAAACACATCATTTAAATGAATTAAGAAAACTAGATAGTATTCAATCTCAACGTTTAGATTTAGAAATTAAGAAATATTCGCAACTAAATTTAGGTAAAATAATAAATATTTAAATTTTTAAAGGAGTTTTTTTTGTTTGAATACTTAATTCTGTTTTTTTCTAACTTAATATACTCAACATTATTATTTAGATCATTAGAATCAAACAATTCTGAAGTTGTTTTGAATGGTTTAAACAATATAAAACAAGATTTTGAAAGAATAAACTTTCCACTTGTAATAAATATAAACATCGTTTTTGTTTGTTTAATAATTAGTTCTATAATTTCTCTTTTTACTATCTCTATCGTCTATAAAAAAATTAATACATCAAATGTTTTATCTGTTACAAACAACATGGTTACTTTGTTTCTTTTAAATTTAGGCACAACTCTTTCAACTCTTTACTTTTTCCGAGTTTCTGATCTATCTAGAGGAATTTTGTTGATAAGCTTTATTGTTTACCCTCTAATTTTTATTATTTATATTTTGTTGTTAAAAAATATTTTTAACAGAAATATTTTTTCAAAATGGTACATTAAACTTGTCTCTCTATCGATATTTGCAATAATTGTTGCAGGAATTGCTTTTCAAAACAATCTTAATAATTTGAGCACCACAAGTGTAAAGACAGCTGAACAAGTGAATGAAAATTTTTCATCTGGTTTTAATTTTGTTGGGGAAAATTTGTGTCACGAATGGTCTGGAAGTGCAAACTTTACCAAATGCATAACTGGTGCAACATCAGAGGTTATTTCAGGATATGATACAGGATTAAATAATTTAGTGAGCTATGAAGACAATCTTTATGTACTAAAGTCAGATGGATTAATTTTTCAACTCAAGGCAAACTATGAGCAGGTATTATTTTTAGATATAAGTGAAAAACTTTCAAGTGACGATAGTGGTAAAAAAGTAAATCTTTTTTCTTTTGCTTTTCATCCTAGTAGTGAATATTTTTTGGTTAGCTACGCTGATGTGTTTAATAGCTTGATTATAGAAAAATACTATTTAGGTTTAGATGGAAAACCAATATTGGATAATTCAGAAGTATTGTTAACCGTACCTAATTCTTCTGGCCACTATTCGGGCAATATTATTTGGTCAAAATATTTTGAAGATTTTTTAATTTCTATAGGAGACATGCAAAGCTTTACAAATTCTGTGATTAGCTCTGAACCACTTGATACAACATCAATAAGAGGAAAAATTATATTTTTAAATAAACTCATAAGCAAACCAGATTTAATTAGTCATACAGACATTTATAAACCAAGAAAAGATTTATTGGCTTATGGTTTGAGGAATCCCTGGAAAACAATTGAATACAAAAATTATTTAATTGTTCCTGATGTAGGTAATGTAAGCCAAGAAGAGTTGAATGTAGTTAATTTAGATAACTATTTTAAGAATGAAAATAAACCCTACTTGTTTGGTTGGCCTTTATTCGAAGGAGTGCTTGACAGTATTGAAAGTAATATAAACACTAATAACCCCAGCGTATTGTTTTGGGACAAGGGATCTCCTAACTACGTTAAAACATACATTAATGAAAATTCTATTAAACCAGTAGTATATTACAACCATCAAGCGCCAACTACATTTAGGGCTGCAATTATTGGAGGTGATGTTAACGAAGATGTGGAGAGTCAATACTTTGAATATTATTTTTTTGCTGACTATTTAAGTAAAGAAGTTTTTAGCTTTGATCTATCCAACGAGAACTTGTATTCAATTCCTCTACCTCAGGACTTTGATGGTTATATAACATCAGTTTTAATTAACCCATTTAAAAAAGACAGTTTATTGGTTTCAACAACAAGTGGCTTGATGATAGAAATAGTTTTGCCAGTTAAGTAAAAATTTTTAAAATTAATAATTTGAACTTAACTTATAATTTTTAAATATTCTAAATATACCAATTATCATTTTTAAAGAATCTTTAAAAATACTTACTGTTGATCTGTCTTGATGAGTATATTTAACTGGTATTTCTAATATTTCTAATTTTTTTAATTTTGCCAATAGTATTAACTCCACATCAAAAACAAATCCATCTTCTTTATGCCTGTTTTCGCCAAATGAATCTACCATAAAGGCTTTGAATCCACACTGTGTGTCTTTGACACTTATATTAAACAGACTTCTTACTAACAGTGTGAATACAGCCCCAGTTATTTTTCTTCTTATGGGCGAGTTTAAGTTCAAAGAATTTTTTATTTTCCTTGAACCTATAACTAAATCAGCTTTTAATTTATTATTTTCTACAAATTTATCAAATTCTTGTATTGCAACAGAAAAATCAGCATCAGAAAATAAGATATTATTATATTTTGCTTCTTGAACACCTTTATTAATTGCAAAACCTTTTCCCTTTTTTTCATAAACCAAGTGTTTTGTATATATATTATTTTCTATAAGTTTATTGATTGAGTTTATATCCGACTCACTCGATCCATTTGATATGATTATTATTTCATAGTTTTTTACTTTGGAAATTAAATAATTTTCAATACTATGAAAATTATTTATAAGATTTAACGAATCATCTTTGCTTGGCACTAACAGCGTTAAGTTTTCAATAATATATTCATTCATTTGATAAATAATTAATTTAAAAATTCCATAAATTAATTCTAAACTTTATATTAAAAAAATATGCCTACATACAGTTTACTTTATTTATACATCCAATTTCCTAGTCTGTTAAGATACTAAACATGTCGGATAAAGTTCTTGTCACTGGTGGTGCTGGATTTATTGGCCATATTTTAGTTAAATATATTCTCGATAATACTGATTGGGAAATAGTCAGTATTGATAGGTTAGATTATTCAGGAAACTTAAATCGTTTTAGTCATATGCTAAAAGATTATGATGAGGTTACGAAAAAAAGAGTCAAGATTATATACCACGATCTTAAATCTGAAGTTAATAATTTGCTTGAAAGTCAGATAAGAGATGTAAAGCACATATTCCACCTAGCAGCTTCCTCCCATGTTGACAGGTCAATTACAGAGCCAATGACATTTGTTTATGACAATGTTGTAGCTACTGGAAACTTACTAAATTATTCAAGAAACCTAGACAATCTCGAAACGTTAGTATATTTCAGCACCGATGAGGTTTTTGGCCCTGCTCCCGAAGGTGTAAGTTTTAAAGAGTGGGATAGATATAATTCTACCAATCCATATAGTGCATCAAAAGCTGGCGGTGAAGAATTAGCAGTGGCTTTTGAAAATACATACAAGCTTCCAATTATCATTACTCATACTATGAACGTGTTTGGTGAAAGACAGCATCCCGAAAAGTATATTCCAAACACACTATGGAAACTGAGAAATGGAGAAAAAATTTTAATCCATTCAGATAGTACTAAAACAAAACCAGGAAGTAGGCACTATATTTATTCAGAAGATGTTGCGAGTGCTGTATTATATATCGTTAATAATAAAGATAAATTAGCCAAAAGCTCACTTGACCAATATGGTGCCCGATGTAAGAAAGTAAATATCCCGGGCACTAAAGAGTTAGACAACCTTCAGGTTGCAGAGTTAATTTCGGAATACTCTGGCTTAAGTTTAAATTATGAACTTGTTGATTTTCATTCTACACGACCAGGTCACGATTTAAGATATGCTTTGGATGATTCTTTTATTAAGTCAATAGGCTGGGAACCAAATTATTCTGTTGATGAGTCTTTTGAAAAAATGGTTAGATGGTTCCTAGATAATCCAGAATGGTTAGATTTTTAATTACCAACCTTCTTTTATTGTTTTAACAATATACTCTCTATCATCTGGAGTTACCCACCAACCAACTGGTATACAAATCATTTCATCTATAAAGGAATCTAGCTCAGGAAGTTTTTCTTTAAATTTCTTAACAGCACTATGAATATCATTTCTTTCATGCACTCGACTTGTAATTATATTTTTTTCCTTCATTTTCAACATAAACTTATCTCTATTTTTAACCTTGATTGTGTATATCCAAAAAGGTACTGAATTATCCTCAGAATAATCTAACAAAGTTAAATCGTTAACATCTTTTAGTTCAGATTGATAATATTTTGCATTTTCAATATAAATGTGAAGAAGATTATTTGTAACTTCATCAAAATTAGATAATCCAATTGAAGCATTCACATCATTCATATGGAATTTAAATCCAATTTCTTCAATATCTTCTTCACACCTAAAATCTTTTCTGTTTTCGTTCCTGTCTATCCCATACCATCGTAAGAGCTTTGATCTTTCAAAATCTTCTGTGTTATTAAAAATTACACTGCCACCATCAACAGAAGTAAGGTGCTTTATTGCCTGAAAGCTAAAAGAGTTTATATTTCCATGGCTTCCTATTAAGTTCTCTTTATATTTTGCACCAAATGCATGTGCAGAATCTTCAATAATTACAAATTTGAAGCCATGTTTTTTTTCAAAATCATTCTGAATATCTCTTAATTTATCAAGATCAATCGGGTAGCCTCCCCAGTGGACAATCAATACAGCTTTTGTATTCTTAGTCAATTTTTTTTGAAGATCATCGAGGCTCATATTACATGTTTTACTGTCAACATCGACCCATCTTAGGTTTACATTATTTAACAATATAGGCCAATTTGAGGCAGTACAAGTTAGTGGAGTAGTCAATATGTGATCGTCATCATTTTCGATTTTAACCCTATCATCTGTAAGACCATAATTTTTTAACATATGAACAATCAAATGCAGCCCAGATGTAGCAGAATTTACTGTTATTAACTTATCTACATTAAAGAACCTTGATAATTTTTTTTCAAACTCATCAACAACTGGTCCTTGAGTTATGTATCCACTCTGTAGCACTTTTTTAGAGTTGTCGGCCGCTTCTTCACTCATAAACACTTTAAAGAGAGGTATAGGATTTTTATTCATCGTGGCTTAATTATAGTTAAAGAAGGGAATTTATTGATTATCTCAATTTCAAAATATTTATCTATACTTTTTATATAAGAGTTAATTGGTTTTTTATTATACCTTATCATCCAGTCAACATTATCTCGCTCAACACTCCCACCCTCAAGTAGTAAGACTTTATTCACAAGTGGAAGATAATTTTTCACAGCAAAATCATAAACTTCACCATCATTTGAAATATCTATATGTATTAAATCAAATCTATTTGAATTTTTGTAGTATTTATAAAAGCTATCTTTTAATATTTTTACATTGTCATGTTCTTTAAACATTTCTTTTATAAATTGGTAGCTGCCACTTTTATACTCGTAGTCTTCAAATAAGTCAATTGCGACAATCTCAGTAGTATCTTCGCAAGATTTTGTAAATGCTTCGAGAGAATAACCATCTAAAATTCCAATTTCTAATATGGATGAAGGATTAAATTCTAAGCAAATATCACAGAAAACACTTGCATAGTCATTTAATTTGTATGAGCTTCTTTGTTTTTTCAATATATTCTAGACTAATCAATAATGTGTAAAATAGTATAATAAAGAAATTAATGAACTCTAAAACTGCACTTCTTCTAAATTCTTCGATTTTTGTTAAAAAAGATTTATTTAGAAAAAGAAGCATAAGTATCCAATGGGGAAAGCAGAGAGTAGATCAGCATATCTTAGGCTATAAAGAGTTAGACCGGTTTAAAATATTTGAGTTATTTGAGAATGTTATTTTTACAGATAACACTATTAGAAACGAAAAAAAAATTCCTAATGCAATAAAAAAAATACTGCCAAAAGATGCAATTATTCGTGTAAGAAACAAAAATGATGTAGGTATTTTAAACAAGGGCGCAGGTTTAATTGAAAATTTAGTTTTTTGTTTAGAACAAATAAAACAATTTGATTATATTGTTTATTATGAACCTAGGTTATTGTTAACAGACCCTTCTTTTTTTATAGAAGCAGCTGAACAAACTCAAAGCACTTTTTTCTCTCAAGAAGGTTATAATCTGTATAGAACAGGGCATTTTATTTCACAGACTACTGATTTATTAAATTTTATATCTAACCAAGATACAGATTATTTGATTAAAAATAAAATTACAATAGAGTACGAGTTTTATAATTTCTTTAAACCATTGAACCCTAGAGAGTTGAAATATTCAATTTGTAAAAGAAACACAGGTTATAGGTTCAAATTAGATATTAATGATAATAATTCATATGAAGATTATTAGACTAAATCTAAAATCATACTTTCAACAATTTCAAAGTTTTTTCCAGTTCTGTCTTTTTCTTCAAAGGAAATACTATCATTTCTTTTTCTGTGAAAGTGGTAATGGTTTTTCATAACTTTAATACTGTTGTTATTTTTTAACCATAAATAAGAAACTAAGAATTGGTCTGCAGCAAACAATTGCTCTTTTGTAAAGTTAAAACCTTCTTTCATTGAGTCAATAAAAACGTTCTTGTCAACAAAGTAGTTTCCAATGTTTAATAACCATCTTCTATTTTTATCATCAGTAATTTGTGTCCCATGCTTTATCGAGTTTTGAATAATTTCCCTAGTAAACTCATATGATTTGTTTTTAAGAATTACCTTATATTTTGTTCCTTGAAAAAAGTATGAAGCTGGAATACTCAGATAATTATAATTTCTAAATTGAAAAATTTTTGAGGGATAATATATATTTTCTTTTTCAAAGTTTGGTATTAAATTATTTTTTACAAACTTATCAAAATTTAACATTGGTAGATTATCGGAATCAATTTGATAAACAATGTCGTTATTGCAGTTTTCAATACATAAGTATTTGTTAATAAATGGTCCGCTTCTTTTAGTATTTTCTAAAATTTTAAAATTTATTTTTGGAAAATAATTTTTATTATTGCTAATAATTATTTTAATATTTTTTATTTCGGAACTTTTAGAACCATCATCACTAACTACAATTTCATTTATAACACTCGATTTGCCTAGCTGTTTAATTAGTAAATTTAAATAGGCAGAAGAATTGTAAGTAGGTATTGCTATGCTTATATTTTTTTTATGTATATTCATTTAATTTATTATTTTTTTTATTTTGAAATTTTAACGAAAATACACCTACTAGTAGAAAAACATTTAGATAAGGAATATTTTTTAATGTAATTAATTTTTCAATATCATCAGACATCTGAATATTGCTATAGTTTTCTAATTTTTCAGCATCGCACTGAAATTCATAATCAATTCCATACATAGGTTGTAAAAAGATTTGATTGACACTACAAGTTGGCAGAATAGTATTTTTATAAACAATATCTTCCTCTGTTTTAGTGGAAAGCGAATGAGGAAATCCAATAAAAAACATAAAGAGCACTCCTAAAATGAATGTGATTATTTTATTTCCTAAATTTACATATCTAAAAATTAAATTAATTAAAAACAAAAAAGAAAGCGAGATAAAAAAAGAATAATAAAATGTTTTTACAGAGTCACCCACTAAAGGGTCAAAATTATTACCAAATAAACCTTTTGCTGATAATCCAACAATTATAAAACCAAGAAAAGATGACAACAAGTATTCTGCATAATGTTTTTTATAAATGCTGAAAAGAATTAATAAAGAATAAAAAAGAAGAGAGAATTTGAAAGAAATTCTATTTCTTGAATCATTCAAAAAATTATCTTTAACTAATACTGGTTCGTCAGATCCATAGTATGTAAATACATTAGTTGTTTTATTAAAACTTAAATTAGGAATTGTCGTCCTATCAATTTTTTCGTTAATAATTATAAAATTCTTCCTTTCAGTGTTAAATTTTGTATATTCAGAATTCCAATAAAGTCCGAAAAAGTCATTAAAAGTATCGAATAAAGTTATTCCAATGAATGATTCATTGTGAAAATATTTATTTGGATTATTTTTAAAATCATCGTAATTGAAGTACGTGAAAAATTCATTAGATGCTTGATTATTATAATTTTCAGCATGATTAACTTCGTTTATAAATATACCATTTAAATTTGTATTTTCATACAGAAGCCCTAAAACTATTAAAAAAGATAATATGTAAAATTTGATTAATTTTCTGGAAAACAAATATTTATGTTTTAAACAAATATGTATTAAAAGTATTAAAAATAACATTACCGCAATGGACCCTTTTGAAGTCAGGATTAAAGAAGTAATAATTATGAATTGTAGTAAGTAATTTGTATTTTTAGTTTTTTTATACTTTACTAAAAAATAAAATAGCCAGCCTAGTGAAGAAAATGCAAACAATTCTGGCTTAAAAGACATCCTTAAAACTAAACCAGGTGGAAAAATTGCCATTAAAGATAGTGATAAGTATATTTTGTTTATATCAAAACTATATTCTTGTAAAAGATTCTTTAACCCTTGCAATCCTATGAAAAAAATTAAGCTATTTGAAAAATGTATACTTAAATTTAATACTTCAATATAAACTTTGAAATCTAGGAATAATTCAAAAAGCTCTTTTATTAAATAGGTAAAAAAGAAATAAATGTGACCTTGTTCCAATCCTGTTTGATTGAATTTTCCAGAATAAAACTCAAAGTACTTGATATATTTTTCAAAATCAGGTGAAAGAGTTATATCGTAACTTACAAAAATTATTACAGAAGATATATATATTGATGATAAATAAATTAGTTTATAAAAATTCTTTAGGTTAAAGACACCTAAGACAAACTTAAGATTTTTGGTATGCATGTTCAAGTTTTAATCTCTTTTTTAAAAATGTAATTGTATAAGTCTATTGCAAACAAAACAACCAAGAATGAAGATAATAAAATATTTATTATGACAACTAAGAAATTAATATAAAAATAATACGTTGCAGATGTGAGAATCAATGAGGAATAAACAAAAATTAATAAGTTGTCATTTTTTTCGAAAATTCTTTGAAAAATCATTAAAAGCACTACAAGCCTGTAGTCAAAATTTTCATGTAAAGAGAGCAATATAAACGTTCCAATGGTTGAAAGATATAAATAATCAACTCTGTTTTGAGCTGTGTATTGAGTTTTATAAACTTTTTTCGCAATCCAAAAAATCACGATAAATATTGAAATTAAAATAGTTAATGATATATTTGTTTGAAAAAATTGATTTAGATATTTTATATGAGAAACAATGCCAAATGTTAGAGTATCATTACTAAACCAATCACCTTGAAATATCGGTGACGGATTATTTGTTGAAGTTAAACTGCTATTGTTTATAAATACAATATTGTACAAATAGGCAGCTCCTAACATTAAACTCAAAAAATTAATGTAGATCTTTTTTAAATTTTTATGAGAGAAATCGACAACTGTAAGAAATACTAAAAAGAAAATCGGATATATTTTTACTGTGAATAAAAATAATAATAGTAAATTCGAAATTATTTTAAATCTTTTGTATATGAAAATAGCATAAAGCGACAGAAGAAATATTGGAAGATCTAAATTAAGCCTCTCTAGTAAAAAGTTAACAGGTGAACTTAAAACAAGTATAAAAATATAGAATGAAAAATTTTTATATCTATTTATAAAGTTTATATACGAATAAGAAAGAATTAAAAAGCATAAAAAGTAAAAGACAACACTCGTTGCCCAAAAATCTGAAATTGAAAAAGATAAATTGTAGTCGATAAGAGGATATCCTGTGTCAAAAGGACACGTATGGTAAGTATCTGAGAACTTAAATTCTTTTTTAAAGCTTTCAAAGTTACAGTTAACTGCTCTCAAAATCAATTGAAAATCACCAAAAATTTTAGATGATTCAAATATGTCACCTGATGCGTTTTTCCATAAAGTTAAGAATTTTTCTGATAATGCAAAAATTATTTTTGTAAAATAAAAATAAACTGGAAGGAACATTAAGACTGTTTTATATGAGTTAATAATTTCAATGTCGTTTAATTTATTTTTATAAAAATAAATTAAAAAGTAAATTATTAAAAAATTAGAAAAAATTTGATAGTTATTTATAAGAAAAAATAGCAAAGCAAGTGTTAATAAATCAAATGCATTTCTATTTTTACTATCCCTATTAAAAACAGAAAATAATATTAAATTACTTATGGTATAAAAAACACTTTGGACTACTAAGTCTTCATATATAAAATTCGAATTAAATAAAAATAAATTTAAGAAAGCAGACAAGATTGAAAAAGGATAATAAAGATATTTCTTGTTCAAAAATGTAAATGTAAACATTATGAAAAACTGAGAAAAATAAAATAAATACTTATATAGATTCGAACTTATGAAGTAAATAAGAGATTCAGAATTTAAGCTTGATTTTACAATTTTATTTAAACAAAATAAATTTTTTATTTTTGGGAAAATACTTATCTCACGAATTTCGTGTTCATACCTTGAAATATCTTTAATCTCTATAAAATCACTTGACGAACATATAATATTACTGTCATTCTCAACAATGCTATTTGCATATTCTGAATTAATAAAAAAGATAACAAAAGTTTGGAAAATTATTACTAACAGCACCCCAATTAACAAGAAATTTTTGGAATATTTTAATACCATTGGACTATTCTAACTTTAAAACTCTAAAAAAATTGAAAACAATAACATGAATAAATCAGATTTAATATGAACAGCAAAAATTTCACTATTAAAAAAATAAAAAAAAGATACGATATACAGACCCTAAGAGGTTTAGCAGTTTTATTTATAGTCTTGTATCATTTTTCACCTGAAGTCTTTCCAAATGGTTATCTGGGTGTGGATATATTTTTTATAATATCTGGATTCACAATTTCAAATCTTTTATATAGCAAGTTAGCAATAAACGATTTAAATATAGTGGAGTTTTTTAAGCAGCGATTTTTTAGAATTTTTCCATCTTTAATATCTTTTGTAATATTTACGCAAATCTTGGCATACTTTGTACTAGATCATCTATTTATTTATCAAACATCTCTTGCTAACTTGTTTTCATTAATTTCAATTTCAAATGTTTATTTTGCAAACATTACAAATTATTTTGAGCAAAATAGTTTACAAATACTAAATATCAATTTGTGGAGTTTGTCAGTTCAGAAACAATTCTATATTGTGATGCCATTTTTAGTATTGCTAACCAAAAGGTATAGTTTTAAGGGAAAAAATATTTTTTTCATATTTTTATTTTTATTATCAACTCTGTTTTTCATACCGAATATATTTTTTAACCTTTCACCTCTTAGCACCCTCTTTCTTAATTTTGAAAATTATATCTTTTTTAGTCCATTTACAAGAAGTGCTCAATTTCTACTCGGAGTTGTTGCTATGAATCTTAATCAACATAAAGTAATTAGTAATTTAAAAATTAATAAGTGGTTTTTGTTGATAGTTATTTCAACATTTCTCTTTATTAACTTTAGTTTTTTTCAAAATTTTCAATACGGTTCAGTACTAGTGATATCATTTCTAACTCTTGTCTATCTAACTTTAAAAAGTGATATTTATTCAAACAATAATTTAATTTTAAAAACTTTAATATTTGTAGGAAATATTTCATTTTCACTTTATTTATTTCATCAACCTATATTGGCTGCAGTTAGAAATCATAACTACTTTGGAAACTACGATTCAGATAATATTTTACATATTCAAAATGAAATATCTCAGTTGTTACTAGCAATTATTATATTGTTAATTTCTTGGTTTAATTATCGTTTTGTTGAGCAAAAATTTAGATATTCTAAGTTTTATTTTACAAAGGACAATTTAGTAGTATTAGGCACATTAATACTTGGCGTTTTTCTAGTTTTATCATCTTTATTTTCTGGAGGATATAGCTATAGAGATAATAGTCTAAAATCTTTTTCTAATAAAAGTCAATTAGATTTTATTGTAGGCACTAACTATTTAAAACAAAATGGGGACAGGTGTATAGATAGATTAAATTTAGAAGAAGCATGTATCTTTAATGTCGAAGGTGATAAAAAGATTTATTTATTGGGTGATTCACTTATGTCCGCATTAGTAAGTGGTTTTGCAGAACATAAAAATCTAAAAAATTATAAAATAATTGAATTTACTAAAGGCAGCTGCCCCGTTCTCATCAATAAATGTGATTTTAATCCAGGAGATTTTAGATATGACCAAATCATAAATATTAAAAATTCAAAAATATTTTTAGGGGGTAAATATCAGGAAATAAACATGTCACTATATGAGGAAGAACTTATTTCAACACTAGAAATTTTGGCATTAAATAATGAGGTTTACTTATTTTCCCCCTTCCCAAATCCAGGAGTAAACCTGAGAATGTATAGATTAATTAACAAATCATCCCCACCAGATAATTACAATGATTGGTTTAACCAAGTTATTGTAAGTAAGCAAATGTTTAACAAATTAAATATCAAGAATGTTAATGTGATAAATTCTGAAGATATATTTTGTATTCAAAAAAAGTGTGAATATTTTACAAGTAATTATTATCTCTTTAACGATTATGTACATTTTTCATATTTTGGGGCAAATAAAGTTGCAACTTATCTGATAGAAGATTTACAAATATTTGACTAATAAGTTTTTAAAAAAATAAATTAAAAAATTGAAGATAATGTAATAATAGTGTTGACCATGAAAAAAATTCTATTAATTAATACAAAATATCGAATAAAAGGAGGAGAAGATTCAAATATTAATCAAGAAATACTTGATTTAAAGAAAAATTTTGAAGTTGAGTTATTAGAATTTGATAATAAAAAATTGGAAATTATGGATATAGTATCCTTTTTTATTGGTTCAAATATAACTTCTAATAGAATTCTAAATAAAAAATTGGATGAATTTAAACCTGATTATGCCTATATTCACAACACTTGGTTTAAAGCAGGCTTAGGTATTTTTAAAGTTTTAATTAAGAAAAATATACCTGTCTATTTAAAATTACACAATTTTAGATATGATTGTACTAAAAGTTTTTCTGCTTTAAGTCATCTAAAAGGCCTTGACCAATGTCCAAAATGTGGATTTACAAGAAACAAAGGATACTTTTTTAATAAATATTTTACTGATTCATATTTAAAGTCTTTTTTAATAATTTTGTATGGAAAAAAATACATAAAATATGTTAAAAGATTCCCAAAAAAAGTTTTAGTTTTAACAAATTTTCATAAAGAAAGATTAATTTATGATCAAATGGCCCCAAGTCAAGTAGTAGTTAGTGTAAATCCATTTAATCTAGATACTAGTGATACTGATTTTTATAATCCGAATTCTAAATTTATCCTTTACGCTGGAATGCTATCTGATTCAAAGGGTGTTGAAGAGTTAATCGAAGCTTATTTAAATTCAAACCTAGTTGATGTTAATTTAAAAATAATTGGATCAGGTCCAAAGGAGGATTATCTTAAGAATAAATATAATAATCAAAAAATTGAGTTCTTAGGTCAAATTGATAACAAAACTACACTTAATTATATATTAAGCTCTAGGTGTATAATCACAGCTACAAAAATGTATGAAGGCCAACCGAGGTTATTAACCGAAGCTTCATATCTAGGAGTGCCTTCAATATTTCCAAAATTTGGAGGAATGGGTGAATTTTTTCCTAAAAACTATGAGTTAGTATTTAATCAATATGATTATGAAGATTTAACAAAAAAAATAAATTTGCTAGATAATGCAGAGTATCTTGTTGATGTAAGCAAAGATGTGAAAAAGCATATTAAAGATGTACTTAATCTCTACAACAAACAAAAAGTGAACCTATTTTTATGAAAAGCAAAGATACTTTAGTTTCTATAATCATGCCAGTTTTTAACGGAGAGGAATGTCTTAAGCTCGCAATTGAGAGCATATTAAATCAAACATACAAAAATATTGAATTTCTTATAATGAATGATGGTTCAACTGATAAAACAGAAGAAATTGTAAAAGAATTTAAGGATAAAAGAATAGTTTATTTTTCAAATAAAAAAAATATTGGCTTAACTAAATCGTTAAACAAACTAATTCTAAAATCTAGTGGTACATATATTGCAAGGCAGGATGCTGATGACTTTTCAGAAAAAATAAGAATTGAGAATCAAGTAGATTACATGTCCAAATCAAAAAATAAGATATGTACAACTAGAGCTAAAATTATAGATTCAAATAAAAAAATACCTGGCGTCTCTTTTTATTTGCCACATAAAATAGCCATAAAGTACAAGAATCCATTTATACATGGATCGCTCTTAATTGAAAAAAAATTTTTAGAAAGTATTGGTGGTTACGATGAAAGATTTAAATACGCACAGGACTATAAGTTATTTAAAGATATTCTCGAAAAAAATATAAAAATAAAATCATTAAATAAAACTCTTTACAAACTAAATAACAATAACAATATTTCTTCTAAATTTTTTGAAGAGCAAAAATATTATTTTAATTGTGCAAGACACAATATCAATCCTTAATTTTGTACTGTCTTTCTATACACCTTATAATCATCTCTTGAAATGATAGTTCGGGAGACCATTTCAGATCTCTTTTAATCAGTTCATTGTCAGCAACTATTTTTTGAAGCCCTCCTGCTCGCAATAGGTTTTTATTTTCTTTGACATGCTCTTTCCATTCAAGTCCAAAGTATGAAAATATAGTTTCAACCATATCTTTTATTGAATGTCCTTTTCCAGATCCAATTACATAAAAATCTTTTGATCCATAATAAGTTATTTTGTAAATAGCTTTTGCCATATCTCCTGCAAATGACCAATCTCTAATGTAATTTAAGCTTCCTAATTCAACTGATTCAGTCTTTTTCTCTTTTATGCTTCTTGCTGAATTTATTATTTTCATAATTAAATAATCATTGTTTCTAAATTCTGATTCATGATTAAACATAATCCCAGAATAAATATCAATTCCAAACTTGCTTCTTATTTCAGAAGATTTTAAATGATTTTCAAGTTTGGCTTTAGCATAGGGCGTAGTTGATTCGTATTTGGAGAGCTCATTAAAAGCACCACTGTTGTTTTTTTGGAATATTTCTGAAGAAGATGCCTGAAAAAATTTAGGAGAATACTCCGTTATTTCAGTGATAGATTTTATTAAATTATCAAAAATTAATGTTATTTTTCTATATGTATCGCCACCATCTATCAAAGAATTATAAACAGAACTTGGACCAGCAAGATTAAATATTGCATCTGGTTTTTTGTCTGAAATAAAATTTTTTATATCGTTCATATTTTCCAGATCAATATTTACTAGTGTCACATTATTACAATCACCTTTATAAATGGTGCGTAATTTATTAAAAAAGTGTTTACTATTTTTAGACCTGGTTTGTCCATATATTTTCAATTTCTTATTATTTTTTAATAATTCAGATGTTAAAAACAAACCATCCTGACCACTAACACCAGTAATTAAAATATTATCCATACATAGCTAGTTTAAGTTAATAATATTAAATATTAACAAAAGAATTATTAAGTTTTTATGAAAATATATCTTAGTCGTATTAATGAGTCGTGGATAGTCGACCGAATAAGAAATGAATGGTACTTATCAAATAGAAAAATATCTACAAAATATTTAAGCAAATCAGATATTGTTTGGATTGTATCGCCGTGGCTATGGAAAAATGTGCCAAAAAGATTTTTAGAAGAAAAAAAAGTAATATGTTCGCATTATCATTTTGACTTTGAAAATTTTGACAATGAAAATTTTTTGGAACTTGATAAATTTGTTGATGAATATCACGTAATATCTAAAAAAACAAAAAACGACCTAGAGCAACTAACAGACAAAAAAATAACATCTATTCCATTTTGGATTAATCAAAAATTGTTTTATGAAATAAAGGATAAAGAGTCTTTATTGCAAAAGTATGGATTTAATAAGGATGAATATTTAATCGGTAGTTTCCAAAGGGATACAGAGGGGCACGACTTGACTACCCCTAAGCTTATAAAGGGTCCAGATATATTTATTGAGATATTAGACAGTCATTATAAGAAGAATAACAACACAACAGTAGTTCTTACAGGCAAGAGAAGAAATTATATTATAAACGAATTAGAAAGACTAAATATTAGATACAAATACTTTGAAATGATAAATTTCGAAAATTTAAATGAACTCTACAACATTCTTAACTTATATCTTGTTACTTCACGTATTGAAGGAGGTCCTCAAGCAATACTTGAATGTGCTATTACTAAGACCCCTGTTTTGTCATCTAATGTAGGTGTTGCAAGTGAAATACTTCACCCAGAATCAATATATGATTTTAAAACTTTTGATAAGGCAAAAACTAATATTAACTATGCTTATGAAAATTCTTTAAAATATACTATACCCTTAGGGATGAACAGCTTTATAAAGATGTTTAAAGAGTTATATGAAAGTTAGTATCGGGTCAAAAATTGTTAGAGGTCCTTGGGGCGGAGGTAATCTTTTTGCAATAAATTTATCAAACTTTCTTTTAAAAAATGGACATGAAGTCAGGTATGATTTAACAGAACCAGACATTGATTTAATACTATTAACAGATCCTAGAAGTAGAGGGGAGTCATCTTCTACATTTAATCACATTGATATTGCACAATATAAAAAATATGTAAATCCCAATGTAGCTATTGTGCAGAGAATAAATGAATGTGATGAGAGAAAAGGAACTAGTAATATTAACAAATTTTATTTAGATGCGAGTAAAGTATCCGACCATGTTGTATTTGTTAGTACTTGGTTAAAAAATATTTATGTTGATATAGGAATGAATAGAAATAAAACTTCTGTTATCCTTGCAGGCGCAAATAAAGAAATTTTTAATTCAAATAATTCTAAAGAATGGGTAAAAGAATATCCTATCAAAATTGTAACCCATCATTGGAGCTCACATAAAAATAAAGGATTTGATATTTACTCAGAAATAGATAATTTAATAAGTAATAGTGAGTGGTCCAACAAAATTGAATTTACATATATTGGAAATATGAATAATGAATATGAACTTAAAAATACAAAAATTGTAAAGCCTTTAGCAGGCCTTGAATTAGCTGAAGAAATCAAAAAACACCATCTTTACGTTACAGCTTCTGTCAACGAACCTTCTGGAAATCACCACATTGAAGCAGCCCAATGCGGTTTACCAATATTATACAAAGAGAGTGGTGGTGTACCGGAATACTGTAAAGGTTTTGGAATTTCTTTTGATAATAATTTCGAACAAAAATTAAGTGAGATTATAGATTCATATGAAAAATTCAAATTAAAGCTAGAAGATTATCCCTTTAGTTCTGAAAAAATGTGTTATGAATTCTTAATGTTGTTTGAAAAATTACTAGAAACAAAGATTAAAACAAATAAAAAGGGAAATAAAATTATGGGGAACATAATTATTGTTAAGAATAAATACATGAACTTTATTAGATTGCTCGCATTTAGCAACATTAAGAATAGTTTTATTAAATTTATTAGAATTTTTATAAAATGAGAAATTCACAATTTTTTATTGATGCAATTACAGGGACACAGGATTATATTTACTCGCTTAAAAAAGAAGATTCATTTAGTTTTTATCCTTCAAATAATGGGTTAACAAAATATGGGGAAAAACTAGAATTAGGTTTCAGTAACTATGCTCTCAAGCTCTACTTTATGCTTGGTATTTGGAAACAACTAGAAAACTCAGAAAAAGAAAATTGGAAAAATTATATAAACTCATTTCAAAGTGATATTGCTAATTTTCCTAAAAACTCCTTTATAGATAAAGTTATATTAGAAAGTTACAACGAATTCAATTTCTTAAATTTCTCAAAAGAAATAACGAGAAAAATACTAAATACAACTGGAAAATTTAATTTTGAGATTAAAAACACACGGTTGAAAAAAGCTATCAATGCTGAAACAAAACAATCAATTTCAACACTTTGGGAAGTTGGATCTAGCAATAACCTTATGCTTGAAAATTTATATACTTCTAATAATCAACTTTTTCAATATCTAGACAGTTTAAATTGGCAAACCCCTTGGACTTCCGGAGCACAATTTTCTTCATTATGTGTTTACTCAACAACACAAAAATTTAATTACGAAGAAGACTTAATGAATTTTATTACAAAAAAAGCAAATTACGAGACAGGTTCCTATTTCTCAAAAATGCCAAATAGCTCCAGAGAGGTAATTAATGGAGCAATGAAAGTTATATCAGGATTAGATTGGCTTGAAAGAGAAATACATTATCCTGAAAAATTAATTGATTTCTGCCTTGCTAACGAACCAATTCATGAAGGATGTGATGTGGTAGATTTTATTTATGTATTGTATAAATGCTCACAACAAACAAAATACAGAAAAGATGAAGTAAATAAATTACTAAACGACCAAGCTAAAGTATTGAGAGAACTTTTTAGGCCCAATGAAGGAGGCTTTTCTTATTTTAGAAATAAATCTCAGACTCATTATTACGGAGTAGAAATAACCACTGGAGAAAATTCTGCTGATATACACGGAACACTTCTTTGTATTTGGGCAATAATGATGATTTTAGATTCGAATGAATTATTAGATACTAACTACAATATAATAAAACCTTAAAATGATAAACCAGCTAAATAAGATAATTTTCTCTAAAAATATAAACTTCGTAGTATTGACCTTATTATTTCTTTCTTTTACCCTTTCAAGATCTTTTATGGGTCTTTATCTTTTTGGTTTTAGGATTGGAGAGTACTTAATAGCGTTTGCTTTTTTGGTTTTTATATCATTTGTTTTAATAAATATTAGTGGGAATAAATCAAACAATTTACCAACTTCTTTTAGGTATGTTTTATTAACATTTTTTTTGTACTTCTTAATAAATGTTTTTATTTCAGATTCAAACATATTAAGCCCATATACATTTAAAACTTCAACATACATATGGACAATTTCATTTTTATTTTTAGGTGCTAATTCAAAAAAAATAACTCTTTCAAAAAATAATTTAATTTTTCTTGAGATTATTTGTATTGCTGTATTTTTTAGTAATATTTTTGGTTATCCCGAAGTGCTTATTGAATTTTTTCAAACTTATTCAGATAAATATGAATTGCACAAAGGGTCAGACTTAGCATTGTTCTTTATTATTTCCACAATTCTTATCTCAAAGAACCTTAATTACTCAGATTTAGGCTTTAAATTTATTATTTTCAATTCTTCATTATTCTTACCACTTTTTTTATATAAAAGTCGCGCAGCGTTTATTGGCGTCTCCTTGTATATAATTTATGAATTAATCATTTACTTTAAGAAAATTAAATTATTTTCATTTAAAAATTTTTTATTGCTAATTTTTTCAATGGTATTGCTTACGTATTCGACCATTCAATCACAAACCAAGGTCGTTCCAGAAGAAGTGAGTGCTGATATTATAAAAAATTCATATTCAACTTTAGGTAAATATAAATTTAAGCATTATCAAGAAGAGTACCCCCTTCTTTATTTCGAGGATGGAAGAGTCTTTTCAGGTGATGGCAATCTCAATTGGAGACTTGATATGTGGCAAGATGAAATTGAATTTGTAAACAATGCTAACAAACTTTTTACGGGTATTGGGTATAAAGAAAAGTTTACTGTGTTTTTAGTTCCCACATGGAATGATGGTACTAACAATAGACTCGGCTTAGATGGATTGAATGAACAAATTCATAATTATTTTTTAACAGTATTTTTAAGAGGTGGCATAATTCACTTGGTTCTTCTTTTTTACATTTATTATTATTTTTTAAGATTGGCTTTTATTAAGAAAGACTTTAGTTTTATAATTTTTACATTATCTATACTTTTCATATCTTCATTCGATAGTTCAATGGAAAATTCACATTTTCCATTGATTTATTATTATTTTTTTGGAAATCATTTTTTTAATAACACCACAATTAGTAAAAATAAAGAAAAATAAAAACTATAATTTAGATTGTGAAAAAAGCATTTATAACTGGAATCACAGGCCAAGATGGCTATTATCTTACAAAACTTTTAATTGAGAAAGATTATGAAGTCCATGGAACTATACGACGATCTTCTACATTTAATACATCAAGAATTGATGGATTGATATCTCAATATTCTTCGGACAAGCTGTTAAATTTATATTATTCAGACCTTTTGGACTCTTCTTCTTTGAGTTCTTTAATCCAAAAAATTCAGCCTGATGAAGTCTATAATCTTGCTGCGCAATCCCATGTTGCAGTTTCTTTTAAAAACCCTTATTACTCAACATCTACAAGTACTGCTGGTGTAATTTCTTTACTTGAAGTTGTAAAAAATATTGAAAAAGATGTTAAGTTTTATCAGGCATCTTCTTCTGAAATGTATGGAGGTGTCTCTACCGATTCATTAAATGAAGAATCTCTTTTAGAACCAAAGAGCCCATATGCTGCAGGTAAAGTTTTTGCATACAATATGACCAAGATATACCGAGAATCTTATAAAAAATTTTGTGTAAATGGAATTTTGTTTAATCACGAGTCTCCTTTAAGAGGTGAGACTTTTGTAACTAGAAAGATTTCAAGAGCTGTTGGAAGAATACATAACAACATTCAGTCAAAACTAACGCTAGGTAATCTTGAAGCATTTCGCGATTGGGGATTTGCTGGTGACTATGTTGAAGGAATGTGGTTAATGATGCAACATGATAAACCTGATGATTGGGTTTTAGCAACTGGCGAAACCCATAGTGTAAAAGAATTTTGCAAATTAGCATTTGATGTTGTTGGCTTAGATTGGGAAAACTATGTTTTAACTGATGAAAAATATCAGCGACCTAATGAAGTAAATCATTTGTTAGGAGATCCATCAAAAGCAAAAAAAGAACTTGGGTGGGAACCAAAAACAAGTTTTAAAAAACTAGTTGAGAACATGGTTGAGAGCGACTGTAAATTAGCTGAAAGAGAAAAAGTATTAATTGATAATAACCTATTAAAACCTAGTTGGGAAAATCCTACTACAACCTAGGACTATTTTTTAAAAACCATTTATATGTGTCTTTCAAACCATTTTGTAATGTGATGGAAGGTTTCCAGCCATAAGAATTTATTAATGAGCTGTCTAAAAACTTTCTTGGATTTCCATCTGGCATTTTAGAGTCAAACTCTAAAGACCCTTTAAAACCGACTACTTCTTTAATTAATAATGAAAGACTATGAATTGATATTTCTTCTCCACTACCAATGTTTATAAGCTCTTCGTTGATATTTTCTTTTAATATATATATTATTGCTCGAGATAAATCGTCAACATACAAGAACTCTCTCAATGGCTTACCTGTCCCCCAAATACTAAAAGTTTTTTCATTATCAGTTTTTGCATCATGCATTTTTCTTAATAAACCAGGTATTACATGACTATCTTCTTTGGAAAAATTATCGTTAGGTCCATACAGGTTTGTAGGCATAAGATTTATTACATCATGACCAAATTCAGTTTTTATGGCATTACCTAATTCAATAGCAGTTAGTTTAGCCATTGCATAAGGTGAATTTGTAGGCTCAAGCTTGCCAGACATAAAGTAGCTTTCTTTTATTGGATCAGGAGCATTTAAAGGGTAAATACAACTACTACCCAGGTTAATTATTTTTACAGAATTTAATTTAGTTGATGATTCTAAGATGTTTATATTAATTTTTAAGTTTTCAAGTAAAAAATTGGTTCTTTGTGTATTGTTTGCATAAATACCTCCAACTTTTGCAGCTGCATTTATTATTATGTCTGGTTTAAAGTTTAGAATTGTTTTAGAGGTGTCTTCATACGAAAATAAATTTGTATCAGCTCTATTTGAAAACTTTATTTCATCAAAAATTGACTCATTTGGCAAAGTAGACTTTAATGATGATCCAACCAATCCGTTACTACCGAATACTAAAACTTTCATTGATTACCATATAATACTTCACTATTAATGATAATTGATTAAAACTTTGTGTTAGTTATTATTAGTAAAGTGCAAAACATTGTTTATTGTTTCGATGAAAACTATAATTTACAAGCTTTTACATCAATAATTTCTCTTTTAGATAATACTTCCAAAAAGGTTAATATACACATAATTCACAAAACAGAAGACAGTCAAGACTTTATTCCAAAAGTTATTTTAGAACACAATAAATTAGAAGAATTAAAAATATATAAATTTAAAAAGCAAAATTATGAATACCCAAATGTGTTTAATGCACATGTTTCAGAAGCGACATATTTTAGATTGTTTATTGAAGATTACCTGCCAAGTGAAATAGGTCATTTTTTATATTTAGATGCAGACATTATATGTTGCAATGACCCAATTCCAATCATGGATGAAATTATATTCAAATTAAAAAAGTCAAATAAAATAATTTCGGCTGTAAGTGAAATTAAAAACAATAATGACAAAAGAATAAAAA
>CACKFQ010000008.1 GCA_902599555.1 uncultured Candidatus Actinomarina sp.
ATACTTGTGAAACAGTGATAAGCGTATACAACAAAAAGAAATTTTGTTTTCTTCACGCACCTGTCTCCTATCCAAGGGTAAGAGGGCATTTGCCGAGAGAACAAGAGCCAATTACATAACTACAAGATTTTTAAGAAAGGATAATTCAAAATGGGAAAAGCCGTAGGAATTGACTTAGGAACAACAAATAGTGTTGTAGCAGTGCTTGAAGGTGGTGAGCCAACTGTTATTGCTAACGCAGAAGGAAATAGAACAACACCTTCTATTGTTGCTTTTAAATCAGAAGAAGTTCTAGTTGGTGAGCTTGCAAAAAGGCAAGCAATTACAAATCCAGATAACACAGTTAGGTCTATTAAAAGACATATCGGAACTAATTGGAAAGAAAACTTTGAAGGCAAAGACTATACGCCACAAGAAATATCAGCCAGAATATTACAAAAACTTAAAAGAGATGCTGAGTCATATTTAGGAGATGATGTTACAGATGCTGTAATTACAGTTCCAGCATATTTTAATGATGCCGAAAGGCAGGCAACAAAAGAAGCTGGTCAAATTGCAGGATTGAACGTATTAAGAATAATAAATGAACCTACTGCTGCATCTCTTTCATACGGTCTAGAAAACAATGAAGATCAAAAGATACTCGTATTTGATTTAGGTGGTGGTACTTTTGATGTTTCTATATTAGAAATTTCTGAGGGTGTGTTTGAAGTGAAGTCAACATCAGGAGATTCTAAGCTTGGTGGAGATGACTGGGATCAAAGAGTAATGGATTGGTTAATCGAAAAGTTTAAATCCTCAACTGGTATTGATTTATCAAATGATAAGATGGCAATTCAGAGAGTTCAAGAAGGTGCAGAAAAAGCTAAAATTGAACTGTCATCTACTAGTGAAACAGAAATTAACTTGCCATTTATTACTGCTAATGATGCTGGTCCTCAACATTTGCTTGAAAAATTAAGTAGGTCTGAGTTTGAAAAAATTACTGCAGATTTAGTTGAAAGAACAAAAGAACCAGTCGAAAATGCACTGTCTGATGCTGGAATGCAATTTTCTGATATCGATCATGTTATATTAGTTGGTGGTTCGACTCGAATGCCATCAGTCCAACAACTTGTAAAATCTCTTACCGGCAAAGACCCTCACAAAGGTGTTAATCCTGATGAAGTTGTTGCGTCTGGAGCTGCTATTCAAGCTGGAGTGCTTAAAGGTGACGTAAAAGATGTCCTTTTATTAGATGTTACACCTCTTACTTTGGGTGTTGAAACTAAGGGTGGAATCATGACCAAAATGATTGAAAGAAATACAACAATCCCAACTAAAAGGTCTGAAGTGTTTAGTACAGCTGAAAACAATCAAACCCAGGTTGAAATTCATATCTTGCAAGGTGAGAGAGAAATGGCTTCTGGGAACAAGTCTCTAGGAAGATTCACTTTAACTGATATACCTGCAGCAATGGCTGGGACACCTCAAATAGAAGTAACGTTTGACATCGATGCTAATGGTATTGTAAATGTTAATGCGAAAGATTTAGGTACAGGCAAAGAGCAGGCTATAACTATTACAGGTGGTACGGCTCTTGAAGATGAAGAGATTGACAGAATGATTAAAGATGCTGAACAGCATGCTAACGAAGATGCTAAGAAAAAAGAGCTTGTTGAAACTCGAAATATGGCAGAAGGAATGGTTACCTCTACAGAAAAAATGCTTGATGAAAATAAAGACAAAGCAACAGAGGAAGAAGTACAGTCAATCACGGAAGCTGCTGATAAGTTAAGAAAATTATTAGAAAACGAAGACTTACCAATTAATGACCTAAAGCTTGGAATTGAAGAGCTCTCTAAAGCTAGTCAGTCCTTTGCTGAAAAGCTATACGCTGATGCTCAAAATGATTCAAATAGTGAATCTCCTAATGAAACAGATGATGTTGTTGAGGGTGAAGTAATAGAAGATGAATAAAGAAGAGTCTACTGTTGATGAGTTTAGTGAAGATTCTGTTGAAGACAATTCAGAATCTAATGAATCAAGCGTTCCCCTCTCACAGTTTGAAAAAATTAAAGATGATTACCTAAGACTTGCCGCTGACTTTGATAATTATAAAAAAAGAACTGAAAAAGAAAAAGAAAGTATTGGGGCTGCTTCGATAGCTTATTTTGTTAATTCATTATTTCCATTAATAGATAATTTTGAAATGGCTATGACGCAAGAAAACATCTCAAAAGAAGTAGAGACATTTCATAATCTTATGGCATCAGTATTAGAAAGCTTGCAAGTTACTGGAATTGGAGAAATTGGAGAAGACTTTGACCCATCTGTTCATGAAGCTGTTGATCATACAGGAGAGGGAGAATCTCAAAAAATTGAAGCTGTTATGCGAAAAGGATATTTATTTCAGGGAAATTTAATCCGCCCCGCCATGGTAAAAGTTAAAAGTGAGTAGAGACTGGTTAGACAAAAACTTTTACGCCACACTTGGTGTACCTCAAAACGCTACTAAAGAAGAAATTAAAAAAGCTTACAAAAAACTTGCTAGAGATAATCATCCAGATTTAAATCCTGATAATTCTGAAGCTGAAAAAAAGTTTAAAGAAGTTTCTGAAGCACACGCTGTACTTGGTGATGATAGGAAACGTCAAGAATATGATCAAATTAGAACTATGGGTAGCTCAGGATTTGGTGGTTTTTCAAGTCAAGGATTTACAGTTGATGACTTTGGAGATATTTTTGAAAACTTAGGAGATATTTTTGGCTTTGGGGGTAGAAGAAAAGGCCAAACATATCAGACCAATATAAATATATCCTTCATGGAAGCTGCTTCGGGAATTGAAGTGGTTCTCCCTATCGAAAATGACTCAATCAAAATCAAGGTGCCTGCAGGTGTTGATAATGGAAGCGTAATAAGACTTAGGGGCAGAGGTGGTCCTGGTGCTGCAGGAGCACCGGATGGGGATTTATTGGTTCAAGTTTCAGTAGAGCCACATAAGTATTTTAAAAGAAGCAATATGGATTTAATTCTAGAAATACCTTTACTCTTCACTGAAGCTGCTCTGGGGGCAAGTATAAAGATTCCAACATTAACAAAATCAGTTACTTTAAAAATTCCTTCAGGCACGCCTAGTGGAAAAACATTTAAAATTCGTGGGGAAGGAATAGCCCCACAAGGCAGAAGGCCTGGAGATTTGTACGTAAAAGTATTTATTTCTCCACCAAAAAACTTATCAAGGTCGGCAAAAAAACATCTTGAAAACTATCGAGACCAGTTTGAATCTGGTGCTTCTCCAAGGGATTATCTATATGAGTAACGATGATACTAAGGCTATTTATTTTATTTCAGTAGCCTCTACCCTTTCAGGTATCCATCAGCAAACAATAAGAACCTATGAACAAAAAGGGTTAATTAAGCCATTTAGAACTGGTGGAGGAACTAGGCGATACTCACAAGAAGATATAGATAAATTAATTCAAATTCAGAATTTATCACAAAGAGGTATCAACCTGGATGGAATAAAAATTATATATGAGATGAAAGATAAAATTGAAGAATTACAAAACAAACTTATTTATTTGGAAAATGAGATATCAAATCAAAAAATAGATTCCAAAAATAAAGAGAAAGAAATTCATCAAAGCTATAAAAATGAAATTGTTAAAAAATCAAACAGTTCCTTAAAGAAAAGCATATAGAATATAATTAATGGATACTGGAAACATAATTGCTTTTTTAAAAAAATTTAGCTTTGGAAGGCTAATTGGTTCTGGAATTGTTCTCAGAGTTTTAATTGCTATTGTTGATGGTATTTTTAATCTTGAAGTTAATGAACTTCCTAATTTTAACTTTTACATATTTGGGATTGCATTAGCTTACACAATTCTTTGGATGTTTAATAAAAGTTACTCTGAAGAAGAATAAAGATATATTTTACGCATGTCATCTGCTACAAGAATAACAAATCTTGATTTTATAAGAGGGGTTGCTCTTCTTGGAATACTGGTAATAAATGTAATATCATTTGGTTTGCCTATTACAGCGCTGTTTAATCACTCTACTTATGGTGCTGAAAACATATTGGATTGGATTGTTATCGTGATCTCTTCTGTTTTTTTTGAATATAAAATGATGGGTTTATTTTCAATGCTCTTTGGTGTTGGGCTTATGATTTTTCTAGATAATGCAAAACAAAAAGTTAAAAGGCCAAAATTACTTTCTATTTGGAGAAATTTTTTATTACTTTTATTTGGTATTGCTCACTTATCAATCTGGGAAGGAGATATTCTCATATTATATGCTTCATGTGCTTTTTTAATTATTTTGTTTCCACAGATCAAAAATAATAAAATAACAATATTTTTTATTACATTGTTAGTTTTATTAAACCTTTTGCAAATTAATTATGTTAATTCCTTATATGATGCATCTGGGAATTTAATTTTAGAAGAAGCTTGGATAGTGGCTGCAAGTGAAGGTGGTTCTTTGAATTTAGGAAAATTTTGGTTTTCAGAAGCATCTGAGTGGGGAAATATAATTGGACTTTTATTTGTTTTAGATGCTGGAAATAGAGCAATGACTTTAATGATTGTTGGGATTTTACTGTACAGACTGAACATAATTCAAGGAAATAGGGATCTCGATTTTTATAAAAAATTGATGTTTTATGGATTTGGCATCGGTTTACCTTTTTCAATTTATAGCATTTATTTACGTATTTCATCTGAATATAGTGCTGCTGTTGCGATTAGCAGTATGCTATGGCTTTCTCTTTCTGTAATTCCTATGGTTCTTGGCTATGTTGGATTACTAACGATATTGAACAAAAAACTTAGGACAAGCATTACAGAAAGGTTTCGTGCCTGTGGGAAGATGGCATTTACAAACTATATTACTCAAACACTTCTTGGTGTATTTGTTCTTGGTGGATTGTTTGAGATTGGCACTTTTTCGAGATCACAATTAGCTATCTATGTTTTTGCTGTGTGGGGTCTTCAAATTTACTGGTCAAAACCTATTATTGAAAATTTCAGATTCGGTCCATTAGAGCGGCTTTGGAGAAAACTAACATATTATTTTGTTTAAATTTTAAAAATTTAAACGCTATGTCTTTGAATAAAGTCCTTGATTTTATTTTCTAGAATCGGAAGTGTTATTCCCCCATCACACAGCACTTCATCGTGAAAATATCTAATATCAAACTTATCGCCAAGTTCATCTTCAGCTTTTTTGCGAAGTTCTTCAATTTTCAATTGGCCCATTTTGTAGGAACATGCTTGTCCTGGCCAAGCAATGTATCTATCAGTCTCTATTTCTGCATTTATTTCTTCAATTGGAGAATTTGCTCTAAAGAATTCGATTGCTTTATCTCTTGACCAACCCATTCCATGCATGCCTGTATCAAGCACAAGGCGACAAGCTCTCCATGCATCATTTCCAAGTCTACCTAGCTGTTGAACATCATTAGAGTAAAGTCCCATTTCATTTGCTAGTTGCTCAGAGTAAAGTCCCCAACCCTCTACAAAGGCGGTAGAAGCAACATATTTTTGGAATTCAGGAACATCTCGAAGCTCAACTGCAATAGTTCTATCTAAGTGATGGCCTGGTATAGCCTCATGGAAAGCAACAGATTCTGCTTCAAATATGCTTTTTGTTTCAGCTTTGTACGTATTCAAGAAGTATGTCCCATCTCTTGACCCGTCAGGTAACGGGGGATAATAGTATGCAGGAGGAGCATGTTGTTCAGATTCTGCTGGAACTGGTAATACTTTACATGGAGATTTTGGAAACACAGTAAACCATTGATCAAGAGGCTTGTAAGCTCTTTCAATAGTATCAACAGCTAATTGAAGCATCTGCTCTTTGCTTTCATATCTCATTGAAGGCTCGGTTTGCATTTTTTGTAAGACTTCTTCAGGAGTGCTGACTCCAGGAAATACATTTTCTCCGATTTCAAAAAATTCTTTTTTAAGTCTTTCTATTTCAGACATTCCGACTTCATGAACTTCTTTTACTGTTATATTCTTATATCCTGTATATTTTCTGAGCGCTCTCAGATATGTTTCTTCGCCCCCATCAATCCACATTATTCCAGAATGTTCATCTGATCGTCCTTTAGGAATGTGATCTGATTTTAATTGTTCCAAATAAGCTAATACAGTTGGCCTAATGTTTAAATCGATTATTTTTTTAGCTTTTTCTTTCCAGTCAGATATAAAAGACTCTGAAATCTCTGGTGAGAAATTTACTAACAATAAAGGATCCTCTTCTAAAGATGAACCCAAATAATTCTCCAATTGATCAATTGTTCTTAGTAGATTTCGTTCTGTAGCAACTCTGTTGTTTTTTAAACCAATCATTTGAACATCTGCAATCTGTGTAAAAAGTCTTTTGTACAGCTCTAGTCTTTTTAATAACATATCAGCAGATTCTGAATCTGGAATAAACATTTGCTGGTTATAGTCAATAAGAAAGCCTGTAAATCCGGAAACACCTGCTCCAAACTCCCAGCTTCTATCCATCAGAGAGTCTTTATTTGAACTTAAAGCAAATTCCAACATTCCGTAAGTTACTTTTTCTCTATTAGATAAAGATTCTAAATCTATGCTCGCAAGTCTTGAAATAAAATCATTCACTGTTTTAGTTTCTTTTTCAAACGTTTCCTCATTCAACTCTTCTATTTGATCAAAATACTGTTTATGGCCTCTCATAATTGCTGATGTAGGCGAAGAATCTAGAGAATTTTGAAAAAAGTCGCTAGAGAGCTGTTGTAAGTCACTATTTGTCATTGATTTCCTTTTGTAGATTTTTAATTTCTTCTTCTAGTTTATCTAACTTCTCACCTAGTTCATTTATAGTAACCTCTTTGTCACTGAAGCTAGAAATAAAATAAGAAGAAACAGCAGCTGTAATCGTTGCAATAAAGCCGATACCCATAATCATCAAAGAGCTAGCTATTATACGGCCAAGATTTGTAAGGGGTGTAATATCACCGTAGCCAACAGTGGTAATTGTCACAAGAGCCCACCACAGGCCATCGCTGTATGATGCGACGCCAGGTTCAGAAATGTAAAAAAGGAAGCCAAAGAACAATACTATGCCAATAGTTGCATACACGATAAATCTGAGTCCCTTTGAATTAAAAATAGACTTTACGGTTGTCCCAAATCTTCCAAGCAAAGCAGCAAGCCTGAAAAATCTTAATGCGTTCAATAATCTTGGGAGTCTTGCAAACCTCAAAAATCCAGAGGATTGTAAACCCTCTGGAACAATTGGAAATGAGAATATAACAATTACTAATTCGATCTTATGACTTTTAACAAACTTTAATTTGTCATCTGCAAAGTAAAATAAAATTACGTATTCCAATAAAAAAACTATCCAAATTCCCCAATTTAAATATAAAGCTACAGAGCTAAGTGTTTGTTGTGTGTATTCGATAATTAATACTGGTATGAGCATAAGCACAGAAATCATTACAGGTATTTCAAAAAACTTTTCTGCTCTTAAATAGTTTTGATTGTTCATATAGGTATTATAAAACTAGCTATTAAAGATTAGTATAAGTAATCTAAAATATGAGTATGAACAGGGTCTTTTTCATAATATTGCTTTTTGCATTTTTAGTTATTCCTTTAAGCATCAATAACGTAAACGATGATGGAATAAGTTACTTTGATTTAGTAGTTGAAATTAGTGAAGACTTATTTGGAGACACAAAAATTGAAGAGAAAGACATCATTTCTCTTTCAGAGGATCAAAAGCAATTAATTAGCGAAAAATTACAGGCTTTAAAAAACGAAAACAATAACTTATTTAATAATTTTGAAGAAATTCAAGAAGAAAATTTGAAAGAAATTAATGAATATATCGCTATAAACAGGTGGAAGGAATTCAGTGCTGCTAATAGTGGTGTTAAAGGAATATATCTAAGTGGTTATCATTTTTTAAAAGAAGAAAAAATAAACCCAATTAAGGATATTTTGTCAAACACTGTTGTAAACACAATAGTCCTCGATGTTAAAACAGATAATGGTCACTTACTTTATGACAGTGAAATCCCAGAAGTTGAAGAGTTAAAAAATGAAAGAATCAAATACGATACCCAAACTTTAAAGTCCTTTAAAGAGGAATTTAATATCTATTTAATTGGTCGAGTCGTTGCTTTCCAAGATCCTATCTTTTCAAGAAACTATCCTAAATCAGCAATCACTGATATTTCAACAACCAAGCCTTATTCCCAAAACGGCCAATACTTTCTCGACCCAAGTGATGGTAAAAGTAGAGAATACATTCTAAATGTTGCTCTAGAAGCATGCTTGCTAGGCTTTGATGAGATTCAATTTGATTATATTAGATACCCTGATACAAGTTATCAGGGCTTAGTTTTTGACGAGAAAAGTAATTTTGAAAATAGGACAAAAAATATTAATACATTTCTTCAAAATGCTACGAACCTATTGCATGATAATGGATGTCTAGCTTCTGCAGATATATTTGGATATGTATTAAGTGCAAAAAATGATAACGGTATAGGACAGTACTTAGAGACAATTGTTAATACTGTAGATTTTATTTCCCCTATGGTCTATCCATCTCATTACTCTAAAGGCTCGTTTGGATACAGCTATCCTAATAATTTCCCTTACGAAGTTGTTACAGCAGCTTTAAATCGAGGGCTTTCTAGAGGGGTGCAGGAAAAAAGCTTGCGACCTTTTCTTCAAGGGTTTTGGCATTCTTCAGAGGATGTAAGGTTAAATATTAAAGCAGCAGAAGATAAAGGCCTAGATTGGATAATTTGGAACAATTCCAGTGTGTACGATGAAGATTACTTTAGTAGAATCAATTCATGAGCTATAAAAATGAATTTAAAAATTGCCTGGATGGTTTATTTGAAAGCTTGTGTGACGTCAGTGATTGGATGTATGAAAACCCAGAATTAGGATTTCAAGAATTTAAAACATCAAAATATTTAGTTGACTATATTCAAAAAAATTCAAAATCTGTAAATTACCCCTCTCATGGTCTTGAAACAGCTTTTGATATTACATTTGGTGAAGAGGGCCCTCTTACAGTTATATGTGTTGAATATGATGCCTTGCCTGAAATTGGCCATGCTTGTGGACATAACATTATTGCAACAGCTTCTATTGGGGCCGGATTGGGTCTAAAGGACATTGCATCAAAATTAGGGATTAGAGTAAAGCTCCTAGGAACTCCTGCTGAAGAAGGTGGGGGTGGAAAAATTATTCTTATTAACGAAGGAGCATTTGAAGACGCTTCATGCTCAATGATGATTCATCCTGGGTATGAAGATGTGGTGAACCCTACATTTACGACTATTGAACAATACACAGTAGAGTATTTTGGTAAAGACGCACATGCTGCTGGTGCGCCTGATCAAGGAATCAATGCCCTAGATGCACAAATACAACTGTTCGTTAATGCATCAACCTATCGACAGCAAATGGTACAAAGCAACAGAATGCACGGTGTAATAAGAGATGGGGGTTTTAAACCAAATATAATTCCATCATATACAAAATCAGAATGGTATTTAAGATCGCTAAATAAAGAAGGATTAGACCAGTTGGAGCAAGACTTTTATAACTTTGCTAAGGCTGCTGCATTATCAACAAAGTGTGAAGTAAAAATTACATCACCTGATTACAGATATGAAGAAATTAATAACAATGAAACAATGTATAAGCTCTTCATGGAAAATGCACAAGATGTAGGTAGAAAAATGATATTGCAAAAAGATGCCACTAGACCAGGTTTGGGTTCTACTGATATGGGAAATGTATCCCAAATCTTTCCATCAATACACCCAATGCTTGGAATTGGAGAAAAAGAAGCTGTTAATCACCAACCCGAATATGCTGCAGCTACATTAACTGAAGGTGGTCATAAAGCCATATATGATGGTGCATATGCAATGGGTGCTTCCATCATTGATTTAGCTGAAAAAAATCTTTGGGATCAGCTTTAAAGTATTTGGCTTAGGAATAATTTAGTTCTATCACTCTTTGGATTATTAAAGAATTCTTCTGGAGTGTTTTCTTCAACTAACATGCCTTCGTCAAATAACATTACTCTATCTGCAACTTCTTTAGCAAAGCCCATTTCATGAGTTACAACAATCATGGTCATTCCAGACTTGGCTAACTCTTTCATTACATCTAACACTTCTTTAATCATTTCAGGGTCTAACGCTGATGTTGGCTCATCAAAAAGCATAATTTTTGGTTCCATTGCTAGAGCTCTTGCAATTGCAACTCTTTGTTGCTGACCACCAGATAGTTGTCCTGGAAATTTTTGTGCTTGCTCAGGAATTCCAACTCGCTCTAATAATTCCATTGCTTTTTCTTCAGATTCAGCTCTATTCTTTTTTCTAACCCATATCTGTGCAAGGGTAATGTTTTGCATAACAGTTAAGTGTGGGAAAAGATTAAAGCTTTGGAAAACCATTCCAACTTCAGATCTAATGGCCTCGATGTTCTTTAAGTCATTTGTAAGCTCAATTCCGTCAACAATTATTTGGCCTTCTTGGTGTTGCTCAAGTCTATTAATACATCTAATAAATGTAGACTTACCAGAACCTGAAGGTCCACAAACAACAAGAACTTCTCCTTCTGCTACATCCATAGTGATGCCTTTTAGAGCCTGGAAGTCTCCGAACCATTTTTTGACATCTTTTGTTTGAATTATGCTCATAAGTTATTACCTCTCTCCTAATCCTAACTTCTTTTCAACTTTCATGCTTCTTCTTGAAAGCGTAAATGTAAATATCCAATATACAATTGCTACGAAAATTAAATTCTCTCTATCATGACCAACAAAGTTTACAGGTATAGATTGATTTCCGATAACAGTTTTTCCTATAGTAAGGAAGTCAAATAATCCAATAATTGTCACAAGGCTTGAGTCTTTAAAGGCTGTAATAGCACTGCTCACAAGAGTAGGTATAACTGCTCTTAAGGCCTGCGGCATAATAATTAAAGAAATCTTTTGAAATGGACTCATTCCTATTGCATCAGCAGCTTCATATTGACCTTTTGGAATGGATTGAAGGCCTCCTCTGATATTTTCTGCAAAGTATGCTCCACTGAAGAAAGCTGTCACCATTAGGACTCTTACTATTAAGTTGAATTCAACTCCTGCAGGTAAAAATACTGCTAACGTAACACTTGCAAAAAATAGCCAAGTTATATAAGGCACAGACCTAGTTAATTCAATGATTCCAGTACACACAATTCTAATTATTGGTAGTTTTGAGTTTCTTCCCAGTGCCAACAAAACTCCAAGTGGGAATGAGACATATGTTCCAAATATGGCCAGTAGCCATGTTAATGAAAACCCTCCAAAAATACTTGAACCAGGAACAACTATACCAGTGTCTGATGCTCCTCCTCTAAGTAAAAAGGTAAGGGTAACTAATGCAACCGCCCACACAATCAAAAGACTTCTTTTACCCTGTGAGGAAGTTGATACCGCTGGCACCACAACAGAGAACAAAGCTATCAAAAGTAAGCAAGTTTTAGCCAACATTGGTAAACCAGAAAACACTCCAACAAGTGTTAATAAGAAAGTTACTCCTAAGTAAGTTGAGTAATATTTTTTAAATATAGAGTTATTTACAAAAGTAATTACTAGAAAGCCCCAAAGTAAGAAAACGCCAAAAATAGGAAGGTCACTTCCAAGTACAACTGACATATCAATTTGTGGTTTTTTGAAAATCCAAGAAAAAATTAAAAGAGGTAATAGAAACCAAGACAAAGACATGATTGACTTAATACTTTTTATGCTTTTAAGATACATCCCAATAAAATAACTAACTAAAAATGACACAAAAATAACTGTCCAGGGAATTTTTGTAGTATCAGCTATAGGCATAACAGGATCAGGGATAATTCTTTCATTATTTTGATCAAGTTGAATAGTAGGAAGTTTCACAAACCAAAGAAGTGCTACTGGAATAAATAAATAAAAGAAAACCATGTCAGAGCTATTTACAGTAAATTTAACATTTATAAAGCGAATACTAAAAAATATTACACAGAAAACAGCAACCGGAATTAAGATTCCTAACCTTGTATCCATAGAAAAGACTTCTTCTGTTATGACCGATCCGTCATTTCCCATGAAGCTTGCATTTGTTGGAGCAATAATTGTAAAGAACAGTACACCAAGGCCACCTTTGAAAAATGAATTAAATACCTGTGAACTTTTTACCCTATCATCACTTCTCCAAATGCCAATAGATAATCCTGCAAGAACAAAAGTAAGTCCAACTGATAGCCAAACTCTAATAAAATCTTCCTCTGGATATGCTTGAACCATGTAGAGCTGCATATTATTTAAAACCGCAAGCCAATCTTTATCCGATGTTAATGCAAAACCAAGCATGCCTCTGAAAAAATTAATTACAAGATAAGTTGTAGCAATAGTTAAAACTGCAGATCCAACTGAGGAGAACAAGCTCTCTTGTAATGACTTTGCGTTCTTTTTTATTAAATCAACCATTACCTCTCCACTATCTTCATTTTTCTATTGTAATAATTGATTATTGTTGAAATAGTCAAGCTTACTGTACTGTAAAACGCCATCCAGATTAAAAATACTGGTAGTGTCTGTCCCTCTTGGTTATATAAAGTTTGACCCACTGCAACAATTTCTGGATATGCTACTGCTATACCTAAAGACGTGTTCTTGGCAAGGTTTAGATACTGATTGCCCATTGGAGGAAGCATTACTCTGATTGCCTGTGGTAAAACTACTAGCCTCAATAGGGCACCACGTCCAAGCCCAAGAGAAAGACCTGCTTCAGATTGTCCTTTTGAAACTGCCATTATTCCAGCTCTTACTACTTCAGAAATAAATATCGCAGTATAGAGAACGACGCCAAGCCAAATAGCAAAATACCCCACAGACAGGCTCTTGCCGAACCCTTCAGCATATCTTTTAAACTTAGTAGTTCCAATTTGTTCGACTTTTGGTCTTGATAACTCTAGTGGCTTGCTGTCTGTTACTCGAATGTCGTATGTTTTATCTTTAATTTTTATAGTATCTCCGTTAGAGACAAAAACCTCTTCAATTACACCTGTATATTTTGCATTAATGGATATCTCTTGATTTAAATCACCTTTCAAGTCTTTTGCAGTAACTATTGCTACCACATCGCCCTTTGTGACTTCTGTTCCTGGAACTGCAATCCAATCAACAATTTCCGCTTTTTTCATACCATCTAATTCAGCTTCTAATACAATTTTTGCTTCAGGGTTCCAATAAAGTTTATTATTTACACCATCAAAAAATTGAGGAACCCCCCAATCTGCTTTGAAAACAATTTCGTCACCAACTAAGAAGTTAGAAAGTCCTAACCCTACAGAAGAAAACATTAAGACAACGACTAGCAATACAACTACTACATTTAATATAATTTTAAAGTAATCGTCATCGCTATAAATTCCCTGTGCTTCTTCTGATTTTTTGCTATCAATAAACTTCTTTGTAGACCTAAAACCAATGAATACTGCAACCGAAGAAAAAAGTATCTGATAAAAAATAGCAGGTAAAAGATCAACGCCAGTTGAAATATATCCAGCTAAGAATCCAATAACGCCCATAACTCGATATCCTCCATACCAGCCAGCAACCAGTAATCCAAAAAAGATTCCAACTGACCATAGAAAAGGCCTAGTCTCTCTACCTTCTCTTTCAAGAATTTGCACTCTCCACTTATAAATTTTGTTAGCCAAAATTAAAATGGCTACTAAATATACCCAAAATAAATATGCTGTAGGTTGCCTATTTAACCAAGGAAAGGCAATGCCTTTTGCACTTACATGAAGATTGTATGTTCCTACATCAAAAACTTCTAATCTAGGAAAAGTCAATACAAAAGCTTGGAAAAAGAAAATTTGTACTAACAGAGGAACATTTCGAACAACTTCTAACAAACCTGTTGAAGTTTTTTCTACTATATAGTTTTTTGATAAACGAGCAATACCAAGAAATGTACCCAAAAATGTTGCCGCAAATATGCCTGTAACTGTGACCCTTAACATATTTAACATTCCGACTTGAATCATCTGACGACCTGAATTAGGGAGGGTATACATTCCTTCTGCAATTGAAACGCCTGGTGTTTCTCCTAACCATCCCCATGAAAAAGCAATATTGGTTTGTTCAAGATTAACAACTGCATTCTGTATGTAGCTCCAAATAATATAAAGAAGGCCTACTAAAAATACAACTTGAGAAGCCCACTTAAGAAAAACTACGTTCCTAAAAAACGAAAGTGTCTTAAGCGCATTTTTCATAAATAAATCCTATCAGATTAAGTTTTCATATTCAAAGTAAAAGGGGCTAAAAGCCCCTTTTACTAATTATAAATAGGTAAAAATTACCTTGCTGGTGGTGCGTAAACTAATCCGCCTTCTGTCCAGCGAGCGTTAGCTCCACCTTCTCTGTAGAGACCTAATGGATTTAGGTTTCGTGAGAAGATTTCGTCGTAGTTACCGATTTGCTTTACAACGTTGTAATACGCATCAGCACTAAGACCCATCTTTGTTTGAAGCTCTCCGTCATTCTTACCAAATAATCTACCCATTTCTGGTGCAGCATCATAGTCAAATGAGTCGATGTTAGCTCTTGTAACTCCGTACTCATCAGCAATGATTGTTGCATAAACAACCCAGTTAATGATGTCAGCCCATTGGCTGTCATTTGATCTGTATGTTGGACCTAATGGTTCTTTAGAAATTGGTGATTGTGGGAAAATTGCCCAGTCATTAAGAGCATCATTAACTGCTCTTCTACCAACTAATCCTGAACCGTCTGTTGTTACAATATCACACTCACCTGCAATGAACTTGTCAATTGCTTCTGAGAATGCTTCAACTGTAACGAGCTCAATAGTAGCTCCTACAAGTCCAGCACCTTCTGTAATATTCTTTTCAGTGGTTGTACCAGCATTTGTACATACTCTTAGTCCATCAATATCAGCGAGAGTTGAAGATGAAGAAAGTCCATCAGAAACTCTACCCATTAATTGTTGACCATCAAAGTATGTTGTTGGTCCAAAATCATTACCAAGCTCAGTGTCTCGGCTTTGAGTCCAAGTTGTGTTCCTTATTAACACGTCGATTTCACCAGCGCTAAGTGCTGTAAATCTTTCAGCAGCAGTAAGTTGCTTAAATTCAACTTTACTGTAATCGCCAAAAATAGCAGCAGCAACCGCATAACAGTAGTCAACGTCAAATCCTGAATAAGAACCGTCGTCCCCTACTTCAGTGAATCCAGTTGCACCTGTGCTAACACCGCACTTAAGGAATCCTCTTTCTTGAACTTGTTCAAGCGTTGACTCGTCTTCGTGATCGTGGTCATCATGTTCTTCTTCAGTAGCTTCAACAGCAGCTTCATCAGCTGTGTCTCCACAAGCAACGATTACCATTGCAAATACTAAAAGAAAAACAATTGCTTTTTTATTCAATGTTTATCTCCTTTTAATTAAAAGTAGACAGCTTCATAAGAAGCCGTATGTAATTAATTTAATATAGTTCAGTATTAGTATCAACGAAAAAATAGGTAAATAATCAAAGTGTTTGCAATTTAATATAAATTCGCTAAGAAACTTCTACTGTTTAGAAAAAAACTGCATTATTATTTTATGTTGTATCCAAGGAGAAAAAATTGTCCACTACCGTAGTTCTCGGCGCCCAGTGGGGAGATGAAGGTAAGGGTAAAGTCACAGATTTTTTTGCTTCAACGGCTGATTTTGTTGTCAGATTTCAAGGCGGAAACAATGCTGGTCACACAATTGTAGTTGGAGAAGATAAAATTGCTCTGTCTTTAACACCTTCTGGAGTTCTATATCCTGACTGTGTTCCAGTAATCGGTTCAGGGTGTGTAATAGACTTGGGTTTTTTAAAACAAGAACTCAAAATGTTAGAAGATAAGAACATAGATACTGAGAAGTTAGCTATTTCACCAAATGCTCATCTTATAATGCCCTATCACAAATTACTTGACGAATTAATTGAAGAAAGTTTAGGAGAAAACAAAATAGGAACGACAAAAAAAGGAATTGGACCTTGTTATGGGGACAAAATACAGAGACGTGGCATAAGGGTACAGGACTTGTTAGACCAAGAGCTATTTGAAAAAAAAGTAAAATCAAATATCGAAGAAACTAACCTCACCCTTACAAAAATTTACGAGCGCCCTCCTTTGGTGGCTGAGGAAATAATTGAAGAATTTAATAGTTATAAAGATATTGTCGTTAATCATATAAAAGATACCTCACTTTTAATTGAAAATGCTATTAAAGAAAATAAAACAATTTTATTTGAAGGAGCCCAGGGAACACTGCTCGACATAGATCATGGAACTTATCCATTTGTAACTAGCTCTAATACATCTGCAGGAAATGCTGCTATTGGATCCGGAGTTGGTCCAAAAAATATAGACCGTATTGTTGGAGTAACAAAAGCCTATATATCTCGAGTTGGAAGCGGACCATTTATTACAGAACAAAAAAATGAGATTGGTGACTACTTAATTGAAAAGGGTGCAGAGTTTGGAGTAGTTACGGGTCGTAGAAGAAGATGTGGTTGGCTTGATTTAATTTCTTTGAAGTATTCAGTAAGAGTTAATTCATTAACTGAGCTATTTATAACTAAACTTGATGTTCTCTCAGGACTAGAAGAAATAAATTTATGCATTGGATATAAGTATGAAAATGAGCTTTTTACAGATTATCCATATAAAGAAAGTATTCATTATAAAGCTGAGCCTGTTTATCAAGCTTTTGATGGATGGACAGAAGATATTTCCTCTATAAAGAATTTTGTAGACTTACCAAAGAATGCACAAACTTACATAAAAGCAATTGAAGACTTTATTGAAGTACCCATTACGTTCATCTCTGTTGGGCCTGAGAGAACAGAAAATATAATAATTTAAAATGATTGAGAGATATTTAAATCCAGAAATTAATTCTATTTGGGACGATCAAAACAAATTCGATACATGGAAATTGGTTCAAGAAAAATATGTTGAGACACTGGAAGAGTTAGATATAGCTGAAAATGGAATCGCTAAAAAAATAAATCAATCAGTTGTTCAAAAGAATGAAGTGTATAAACAAGAGGAGATTACAAACCATGATTTAGCCTCATTTGTTGATATATTGCAAAAAAAAGTTGGTGAAGGTTCTAATTGGATACATTACGGATTAACAAGCTCTGACATAGTAGATACTGCAAATAGCGTTTTAATTATGCAGTCACTTGATTATGTTAAGGATTTAATAAACGATTTGCTTTCAATTTTACAGGAAAAAGCTGTGCAAGAAAAAGATACTTCGATTATTGGAAGAACTCATGGTGTTTACGCAGAAGAAACTTTTTTAGGAAATATCTTTGGCAACTGGCACCTAGAAGTTGCCCGAGGATTGAAACGACTTGAGAATTCTAAAAATAATATTTCTTTTGGTAAATTAAGTGGCCCAGTTGGAAACCACTCAGTAGTTACTTCGGAAATGGAGAAGCTTACACTTGAGAAGTTAAATTTAAAGCCTGAGCAGTTTGCCAATCAGATTGTAAGTAGAGACCGGTATGCAGAGGTTGTTAGCTCACTTGGTATACTCGCATCTACTTATGAGAGAATTGCTACAAACATACGTAGCTATCAGCGATCTGAGATATCTGAAATGTTCGAATCGTTTAAAGATGGGCAAAAAGGTTCTTCAGCAATGCCCCATAAAAAGAACCCTATTGGTAGTGAAAGAATAACCGGATTAGCAAGAATAATGAGATCTTATGTAAGCACTAGCTTAGAGAATATGGTTTTATGGAACGAAAGAGACATTTCTAATTCCTCAGTAGAAAGGATTATGCTCCCAGATGCTTTTCACCTTATTAGTTTTATGAGTATTGAGTTAAATTCAATACTAAAACACCTTGTTATAAATTATGAACAAATAAATATAAACCTTGAAGATGCAAAAAATAAATCTGTAAGTCAAAAATATCTTTCATATCTTGTGAACAACGGGGTTGATAGAGATACAGCATACAGAAAAATTCAAGAAGAAATTTTTAACAATTTATCTGCTGAAGAATTGAAAAAAGAGCTTGAAAAAGAATTTAAATTAGAATTTCCAGATTTAGAAAATCAAGTTAACAAAAACGTCGACGAAAAAACGTTTAAAGATAAATTTCAATAAATTGGATAAATTTAAATCAAAATTTCTTGAAATAAGAGAAGAAGTCAAAGATTTACTTCCAAACAATGAAGGTGTAATTGATGCCGTAATTGCTCCAGTGTTTTTTGTTGTGTTGGCTAACTTTGTTGATTTAAATACAGCGATCTTTAGTACAGGTGGATTACTTATTGTTTTTTTAATTTACAGAAGACTAAGAAAACAAGATTTAAAGTTTGTTTTTTATGGATTTGTTGGATCTGCTATTGCACTACTTCTGGCAAGACTTCAAGGGAGTGCTTCTGGGTTTTTCATTCCTGGAATTATAAGAGACGCAACAATTGCAATCTTTGGATTAATTTCGATACTAATAAGAAAGCCATTTACCATATATAGTTCAAAAGCATTTAGGAATTGGCCTAAGGGATGGTATTTTCACCCCAGAGTACGCCCTGCTTACACAAAAGTTGCTATTATTTGGACCATTTATTTGTCTCTAAAGGCTGGGTTACAAATTTACTTCTTTAACAATCCTGAAATACTTGTTGTAATCAAACTTGCAACATCTAATCAAAGCACTTTAATTCTTTTAGTAATTTCATATATTGTCGGTCAAAGAAGTTTACAAAATTTAAATGGTCCAAGTGTTGACGAATTCTTAAATAATTCACCTGAACCTTGGATAAGCCAACAAAAAGGATTTTAGGGTAAAATTTAATTATGAATAATTTAACAACGTCTGAACTCTCGTCTCTTGCAATAATTTTTGGGATTTTAGTCATTACTTATTTTGTATTGAGAAGCATCCTTTTTCCTACATTAAAAAAAATAGCAAAAAGAACATCTACATTTATTGATGATTTATTTCTTGAAAAAAAATTTCTGAATCGACTTTCATATGTTCTGGTAATTATAGTTTTTACCTTTTTGACCTCATCTCCTAGATTTAATCTTGAGATATTTTCAAATCCAATAATTTCTAGACTTCTTGATTCATTACTGACTTTGTTTATCGGTCTTACCATTCTTGAAATGCTCACTGTGTTCAATAAAGTTTCTGAAAATATAGATGTATTAAAAAATAAACCTATCAAAGGATATATTCAAATAATAAAAATAATTATCTCATCATTCATAGCAATAATTATTTTTGCAATAATAACTGGTCAATCAGTTGCTTACTACATAAGTGGTCTTGGAGCTTTGACTGCAGTATTGTTGTTAGTCTTTCAAGATACAATTCTTTCTTTTGTTGCATCAGTCCAAATTGGTCAAAATGACATAATTAAAATTGGTGACTGGATAGAGGTTCCCGAGTTTAGTGCAGATGGAGATGTTGTAGATATAGCCCTACACACTGTAAAAGTACAGAATTGGGACAAAACAATTACAACAATACCTACATCAAAAATTGTTAATACTTCTGTGAAAAACTGGAGGGCAATGTCTGAGTATGGAGGGAGAAGGATAAAAAGATCAATATTAATAGATATTTCTAGTATCAAGTTTTTAACTGCAGAAGAAACAGTTGAACTTCAAAAGCTTTCACCAATTAAAGGCTATATTTCAGAAAAAAACCTGGAGTTAGAAGAGTTTAATAAACTTAACAATGAGTCTTCTAACCAATTAGAAACGCGGAGACTTACAAATATAGGAACTTATAGAGCATATGTTGAGAACTATTTGAAACAAAGTCAAAATTTAAACACTGACACCATGACTTTTTTAGTTCGTCAATTACCCTCTTCCCCTGAAGGGGTGCCTATAGAAATATATACATTTACGAATACAACAGAGTGGGTTGCTTATGAAAAAATACAATCGGACATTTTTGATCACTTATTTGCAATTCTTCCAAAATTTGGATTACGTGTTTTCCAAAGTGGTGTAATAGAGGCTGTGGCTATGAAAAACTTACCATTTAATCAACTGGACGAATAAGTTCTCTAGCAAACTTAAGAGCTCCAAATATTATAAAGATATAATTTAAATAATTTCCATATTTGCTGTATGGAGTTTCTGTTTGTCTTACCTCAAGTTTTTCAGTTAATGTTGTTGTTTCAAATAATTCAGTTTTAGAAATAACTTTTCCATTGTGATCTATGAACGCTGATTTACCTGTAATTGCTGCATGTACAATTGGTCTCTCGTTTGAAATTGCATTTGCCCTGGACATTAATATAAATTGGTCCGACATCCCGCTTTCTCCATAGCTTGCTTGGTTAGTAAGAATTACAACCAACTCTGCACCGTCCAAGACACTGTTCCTAATGTATCTTTGGAAAGAACCTTCAAATGAAATAACAGTTGATATTTTTGTATCATTAACCATAAATATTTTTTGACCATCTCCCCTAATCATGTCACGAGGAACCAGTGCTAGTGGGGGAATCCAGTCTAAATATTTTCTAAAAGGTATATATTCTCCAAATGGTACTGGATGCTGTTTTAGATATTGATCTACAATCTCTCCCTCTCTGTTAATAAAGATTCCATAGTTTTCGAAATATTCTTTTTGTACAGGTCTGTCTCCCCCAATTAAAAAATATGAATCTAATCTCAAAGCTTGAGCAGAAACGTCATTTTGAACTCTACTATGTACTCCCGGATCATTATTAAATCCTGTTGAGCTCTCAGGCCAAACTACTAAATCAAAATTCCCTTCGAGAGATTGAGTTTGAACTAAATGGCTATCATAAATTTTTTGCCTTTCATTGCTGCATCTGTTTTTTGCACCAGGACAAGGACTGTTTCCTTGAACGATTGTAATGTTGAGTTCTGATGTTTCTAACTGAGTGTTCTGATAGTCATTAACAACATAGTTTGAAATAAATATTGTGAAAATTATTAATAAAAATATGCTGTAATCCTTTAAGTAATTTTTTGGTTTGCTTTTTGAAAAAACACCAAGTGCAATTACTAAAGGAAGAGATTGTAGTAAAAGCGAAGATCCAGTTGGTCCAAAGTTTCTGAATGTCAAAGGTACTTCAAAAAATAATGGGCTATCTATAGGGCCTGTCAGTAAAACTGTTGATGGAAAACCCCAAGGAAATCCTCCAAAAGGAAAATATGCTCTGATCAAATCGAAGACTGCTAACGCTGCCAACAATACATAGAAATTATTTCCAGATTTTGTATTTAGATAAGAAAATAATTTTGAGAATACTCCATACATCAACCCCATCAAAAATGTCAAAGGTATCCAGGCTTCAAGTCCTATTGATTGAATTCCTAATAAAATCACGCCGTAAGCAACACACCCAAAGATAAACCCTGACAGAAAAGATTTTTTACTTGAAAGCAATGAATAATAAAAAAGATAAAGTGCAGGAAATATTAAATACCAATAATCATAAGGAGGGAAACTTAAGAAGTAGAGCAAGCCGGCAATAATGGCGTTCATAAACATATGCTTATATGTTAATAATCCCCCTAGTTGAAATAAACTAATTTATGTTTCTCAAAATAACATAAAGCCCAGAAATAATAGAAAAATAAGTTACTGACTGGGCAATAAAACTGTCTGAGACTTTTGAGAAAAGAGAGCTAGAAACTCTAATGCCTACCAAAACAACTGGAAGAAATAACATAAATAAAAGTAGGTGGTCAACATAAAGATTGCCACTAAGAATTAAAAGAGACAATGTAATCAAAATGCCTATGCTAAATACACTATTTAGAGACGGCCTAAATTCCTGAGATTTAGTATTCCTGTAAAGCAAAGCTACAGGAGGACCACCAATGGCTGCGATCATCCCAAAAATACCTGAAAAAGTACCTGCAAAAAAGGAATTCAAAATATTTCTGTTTATTTCCCACCCAAAAAAAGAGCCTGCACCTGCAATAAAAACAATAAGCCCTACAGAGATTGATAAATATTTTTCGGATAAGTTTAACAATAATAAAAGTCCAATTGGTCCCCCTATTAATCGGCCTAAAATAAGTGGCTTGACTTTAGATAAATCAACTTCGTCTTTTTCTCTGTAAAAAACTCTTAAAGCAAGCGGTAAACCAAGTAACGCTAGTAGTTGAGGTACAAGACGAGGCTCAATTTGAACAATTATTGGTGAAGCGATAACAGCAAAGCCAAAACCCAAAATGCCTTGAACAGCAGAACCGATAAAAAGCAATATTGCAATAGAAATTACTTCAAATAGCGTTAAGTCAAACGGTAAATTCAACCAAGATCTTCTTCAATTAATTTGAGAATTTCTCCATCTTCTGAGTGTCTTCCAAGTTCTTTTTTTGAAAATAATAATTTCTCATTTAAATGGAACTCAAATACTCCTCCACCGCTTGGAATTAGTTGAATATTTGTAACTTTGTTACCGTAAACTTCTAAGATATCTTCAATCGTGCCAACTGCACGAGGTGTGTAGTTTCAAACTACACAAAATTCAAGTTTGATTTCCATAACTAAATACTATCATATAAAAAGTTAAAGGAGTTGAGTGCACAACTATTCAGATATATTTTTAGGAAAACTAGAAGAAGACTTAAAAAATACAATCGAAGAATGTAAAGATTTGGTTAGTAATATTAAATCTTCTGAAAATATCGATTTATCGAATTTTAATGAGCTGGAGAGTGCAATTTATGATCTTTCAGGACGCATTGCATTTATGGGAGATGTACATCCAGATGAAAAAATAAGAAATTTTGGAAATGAAGCAGATTCAAAAATACAAAATCTTGCACTTGAAATATTTAAAGATCAAGATCTATACGAAAAGTTTAAAGAAATAGAAACTAAAAATTTAGACGAAGAATCGAAAACATTTTATAGAGATTTAGAAATTGACTTCAAAGATGCAGGACATGGTCTATCAGGTGAAAAAAAGGATAGGCTCACAGAAATCGAAAAAAAGCTTATCGATCTCAGCATTTCTTTTTCAGAAAATATTGCAAAGGACAAAACTGAAGTTATGTTTTTGGAAGATGAACTAAAAGGTCTGAGTCAAAACGAACTTAAAAACTTGAAGAAAAATAATGATAGTTTTGTTATAACAATGGCATATCCAGACATCAATGCTGTTATGGAAAACTGCAGTGTGAGAAAGACTAGAGAAATTGTTTGGAAAGCTTTTAACAATCGAGCTGTAAAAGAAAATAGTCCAATTCTTGAAGAAGCTGTTCAACTAAGAAATGAAAAAGCTTTGTTGTTTGGATTTAAAACTTGGGCTGAATATAGATTGCAGAATAGGATGGCAAAGTCACCAAAAAATGTAGCTTCAATGTATGAGAGCTTGATTCCAAAATTACAAAAAGCAGCTGAAGTAGAAAAAATTGAACTTGCAATAGATAACATCGAAATTTCTGATATAACACCTTGGGATATACGCTATTTTATTTCAAAAGAAAGAAGTAAGGTAAGCAGCATTGAGAATAGTGAATTAAAAAAATTCTTTTACATACATGATGTGAAAACTGAAATGTTTAAAGTTTGTGAAGAAGTATTTGATTTGCATATAAAACCTGAATCGAATGAAACTGCATGGCATGAAGATGTTGAGCTTTGGTCTTTATGGGAAAAAAATGGTCAACAATTAGCATATTTTTATTTAGACCTTTATCCAAGAGAAGGAAAATTTACACACGCTGCAGTATTCGACATATCTTCTGGTGGATCTAGTAGACAAGAGTTGCCAATATGCTCAATGGTTGCAAATTTCCCAAACCCGAACATAGGAGATGGGTTAATGACTTTCGATGAAGTTGAAACTCTTTTTCACGAATTTGGCCATGTTCTACACAATGGAATTGGGAAATCAAAATATACGAGATTTGTTGGTGCAAACTGTGAATGGGACTTCGTTGAAGCACCAAGTCAGATTATGGAGCATTGGGTATGGAAAGTAGATTGTATGAAAAGAATTTCAACGCATATTGAATCTGGTGAATCATTGTCTGAAGAAATATGTGAAAAATTGAATAAATCTAAAAATATTGGAGTTAGTTTACTTACACTCAGGCAGGTTTCATTTGGTCTTGCGGACCAACATTTACATGGTGAAAACTTTAAAGACAGCCTTTTAGAAATAGAACATGCATCTCAAAAAGTTACAACAATAACATATCCGAAAGACATCAATCACCTAGCAGCTTTTGGACATCTACTTGGTGGGTATGATGCAGCTTATTATGGTTATTTGTGGGCTGAAATAATCGGTGATGACTTATTTAGTAGATTTGAAAATGAAGGGATATTGTCTAATTCTGTTGGTGTTGACTATAAAAATAAAATTCTAAAGCCTGGAGGAACTGTACCTGCTGAAAACATGGTTCAGGACTTTTTAGGTAGAAAATGGAATGACGAGGCCTTTTTGTCCCAAAAAAACTTGTCAAAATAAAGTTGCCATCTAAAATAAAAGTGTTAAGCTTGTGAATATATTCACAAAGTATATAAAGGAATAAAATGACAGACGGATTAAAAGCTAGTCAAATTAAGGGCGGAATAAGGCCATCAAAAAGTTTTGACCAGGGCAGAGTATGTAAAGATGAATCTTGCAGTACTCAATTAAGTATATATAACAAAAGAGATCATTGCTTCAACCATGCTCCAGTGAAATATCCTAGAGTTAGAGGCAGAATTCTCCAAGAAACTGCTTAAGTTTTAAACCCCCCCCCCTAATGAAATCTCCCCCACGAGATTTCCGATAAGCCCCTATGAAAATAGGGGCTTATTTTATAAATACATCATTATTATTATTTAATTATGGAAACAAAGTTTACTGTACCTGAAATTAGTTGTGGACATTGTAAAGAAACAATTGAGTCAACAATAAATAGTCTCGAAAATGTTGAAGCTGTCAATGTTGATATTGATCAAAAATCAGTAGAAGTTAAGTCTTCCTCAGATCTAGATTTGTCTCTGGTTTCTAACATGCTCGATGAACAAGGCTATACAGTTGTCGAATCAAGTTAAATCTGTCAATTTAGATGTTGATGGTATGACTTGTGCTGCTTGTGCTGCAAGAGTTGAGCGTGTACTAACAAAAAACGAACATGTATTAGACGCATCAGTGAGCTTTCCTTTAAAATCTGCAATTGTAGATATCGCAGATGATGAAAGTTTTGATTTTGATGAAATTATTAAATCAGTAAATAAGATTGGCTATAAAGCAAAAGAAGCTTCTGAAGATAACACTGAAAAAAAGATCAAATTTAAAATCTTTATCCCAATAGCTTCATTATTAATGACTGTTTCTCTTAGGTATTTTTTTGAAGCAGGTCTAGATTTAATATCCTACCTTATAGGTTTTTTTGTTATTTTAGTTCTTGGAAGAAATTTCCATATATCTGCGTTTAAAAAAATTAAAAATCTTGATTTCAATATGGACACTTTAATCTCGCTTGGAAGTTTGAGCTCTTTATTAATTTCTTTATTACCGGCTGAGCTGGTTTCTTCAGTAAGTTCTGCATCGAGTGAAAATAAAATGTTTCTTGATACTGGAGCTTTTATTGTGTCTTTTTTACTTATTGGTAAGGCAGTAGAAGATAGGGTAATAGAAGAGTCTGTGAAAACATCTGAGTCAATAAAAAGTCGTATGCCAAAAACTTTGATAGTAAATAGAGATAAAGGCAGAATTGAAATACCTACAAAAGATGTCAAAGAAAAAGATCGTTTCAATGTAATGGTCGGTGAAATTATTCCCGTTGATGGTGAGATTGTTGAAGGTGAAACTACTGTTGATGAAAGCCTTCTTACTGGAGAATCTATTCCTTTAACAAAGGAAAAAGGAGACCAGGTTGTTGGAGGAAGTATTAATTTACAAGGAAATATAGAGATTGAAGTAAAAGAATCTTACCAAAAATCAACTTATAACATTATCGAAGACTTAATCAGAAATGCTCAGGGAACTAAGCCAGATATTCAAAAATCACTCGACACAATTACACAGTATTTTGTACCGGTTGTTTTATTTACTAGTTTTAGCACTTTTGCCTTCAAGTATCTAATTCAAGATGTTGCCTTAATAGACGCCTTAAAAAATGCAATAGCTGTATTAGTTATTGCATGTCCATGTGCACTGGGACTAGCAACCCCAATAGTTTTATTTAAAACTGCAACAGTCAGCAAGCTAAAAGGCTTTCTTTTTAAGAATTTTGATATTCTTCAAAAGTTTGGAGACATAAATACAATGGTTTTTGACAAAACGGGTACTCTTTCCTCCGGTATTTTTAAAATCAAGGAAATTCAGATGCCTAATGAAACTATTCCAAGAAGTACTGTTTTGCAGTTGATTGCAAGTCTTGAAAACTATTCTCAACACCCAATTGCAAAAAGTATTGTTTATCAAGCAGAGCTGGAGGATTTAACACTTCTTCCTGCTTCAAATATAAAAGAAAAACCAGGCGTTGGAATTGAAGGCATTGTTGAAGAGCAATTTATTAAAATTGAAAAAAACAAAGAGAAAAATGACTCTTCACTTAAAGTTTCAATTAATGATCTGGATTATTTTTTATACCTAGAAGAAGAATCATCCGTATCTAACAATTTTTTAAAAGAGCTTAAAGATGAGAAGAATATCGTAATTCTCTCTGGTGATAAAAAAGTTAATGTAGAAAAATTTGCTGAAGAACAAAACATAAAAGATTTTTATTCTGATAAAAGTCCTGAGGAAAAACTTGATTTTATAAAAGATATTCAAAAAGACGAGAGGGTAATTTTTGTTGGTGATGGAGTTAATGATTCACCGTCAATTAAACAAGCTGATGTTGGAGTAACCACCTCTTCTAGTAGCCAGATTGCACAGGTTTCTGGAGATATATTAATCCACAAAGGAGGTTTAGAAACTCTGAGTGAAGTATTTAATCTTTCAAAAAAATCAAAACATAGAATATATCAAAATCTTTTTCTCGCCTTTATTTACAACACACTAATGATACCTATTGCAGTTGTTGGCCTAATTACACCTAATTTGGCAGCACTAGCAATGGCACTTTCTAGTATTTCGGTAGTAATAAACTCATCAAGAAAACTCTGAAAATTAATCTTAAATAAATCTATCGCAACATTATTCTTCAAATATGGAAGATGTAGTTTGGTATAGAAAGCCACTTTTATCAGAACCTGTTGCAATACTTGCATTCGAAGGCTGGAGTGATGCTGGCAACACTGCCACCGGTTGTGTTGAGAACTTGAGCAGCACGTATGAGGTTGAACCGTTTGCAGAATTAAACTCAGATTCATATTATAACTACCAAATGAGAAGGCCAATTGTTGAAGTTAAAGACTTTGGAGAAAGAAACTTTCACTGGCCCCAAACATCTTTTTACTCAATTGAAGACTACAAGTTGAAAAGTGATTTGATATTAGTTTTTGGCGAAGAGCCATCAATGAAGTGGAAAGATTACTCAAGAAACATTTCGGATACGCTGCTTGAGCTTGGAGTAAAAAAAGCGGTAACTTTAGGTGCTTTTTTTGGACAAGTTGCACACACGCTTCCTGTACCAATATTTGGTGTTAGCGGAGATCCAACATTTCATTCAAGATACAATGTCTTAAATCCAAATTATTCTGGACCTACAGGTATTACTAGTGTTGTTGGGCAAACACTCAGAGATAATGGTATCGAGACTGCAGGGCTTTGGGCAGCTGTTCCTCATTACCTAAGTAGTGGTGGTTATCCTAAAGGAATGAGTGCACTGTTAAATAAAACTTCCGATATCTTAAAAATTGATATTGATGATTCTGGAATTCAAAGTGAAGGACAACAGTTTGAACTAAAAATTAACAAGGCTATGGAAAACTCTCAAGATTTAGCAGAATACGTTTCTAAATTAGAAGAAGCTGATGTTAGTATCGAAGATAATTTTTCAGAAGATAATCTTGTTCAACAAATTGAAGATTTCTTAAATGAAGAGAGAGAAATTTAACTAAACGCTTTTCTTCTTATGTCTATTTGATTTACGACGTTTACGGTATTTATGTTTTGACATTTTTTTACGTCTTTTTTTAATCAAAGATCCCATAAATTAAATTTTTTTCCTTTTTTCCTAACTGCGAAAGTCTAACGGATTTTCATGATTAATTGAAAATCTTTTTAAAGTTTTTTATCAGTACCGAGATTTATTGCTTTTAATAAAGCGTTTTTACCATCATTGTCCTCTGGAGAACGTTTTAATGCCCATAATCCCCAAGTGATCATTGATAGTATTTCAAAATATTCAAACTTTTCGATTTCATCTTTTTTTAGAATATTAATTTCATTGAGTGCCTGTTGACGCATATTCTTATCTAAGTCGAATTCATTTTGCCAAAATAAGTCTGCGTAATCAAAATACTTGTCTCCCATCGATGAATATTCCCAGTCAATTAGGTATGTTCGATCATCATATATTACAAAATTGCCTGAATAAAGATCTTGGTGACAAGGTTCATTATTAATACCAATTTCTTTAATTTTTTTAATAATCTCAAAACCAACTTCTTTTGCATCTCTCTCGATTGAGTTAGAAATATCAGCAATTTCGCTAAACACATTCAGTGGTGAAAAATTATTTTCAAAAGCTAAATCTGAATTGTGTAAATCAAACAGCTTTTTGAAGGCTTCCTTTCTCATATTTTCGTTTTTAAAATCAGAAGATTTATATGTGTATACATCAAAATATTTGGAAATTTTAACACCTGTATTTTCATCAAAAATTATATAAGGTAAGGTCAATCCATACTCCTGTACCTTTAATGTATTTTGTTTTTCAGATTTTCTATTAATTACATCTGGGTTATCACCAGGTATTCTTAAAACGAACTTTTCATTATCCAGATCTACTACATAGCTTGTATTTGTAATGCCATTTAGTTCTGAAATCTCATATTTACTTTCATCTTTTAAATTTGAAATGCCATACTTTAAAAATATTTCAATCACTTCACTAGCTTTGATCATATTCATTATCATAATATAAGTTATGAATGATCCATTTGCACTAGATTTAACAATTATTCTTCTTTTGCTAGGTGTTGGAGCAGCTATGGTTGCAGGAAACCTCGCAGCTTTTTTTAATAAGAATCATAAAAGACAAAATATGTATTTGAGAAGAACTGTTTTTTTAACTGGTGTTGGTTTTTTAATAACTATATGGTCTATTGCATCTTTAATAAACAGATAATTTTTTATAAAACGATTAATATATTCAAAGAGTAAGGGGAAAAATGTTATCAGATATAGATATAAAAAACTCAATTAAAAATAATGAAATTGAGATATCTCCATTGATTGACGATTATATCCAGCCTTCAAGTGTGGATCTAAGAGTGGGAACTGATTTTAGAGTTTTTGAAAACCATAAATATTCACATATTGATCCAAAAGCTCAACAAGATGATCTAACTTCGCTTGTGACTGCGACGATCGAAGAACCATTTGTACTTCATCCAGGTGAATTTGTACTTGGAACTACGTTTGAAAAAGTTTCTCTTTCAAATAAAGTTGTTGCAAGACTTGAAGGAAAAAGTTCACTTGGAAGAATTGGTTTATTAATTCACTCTACTGCTGGTTTTGTTGATCCAGGATTTTCTGGATACTTAACACTTGAACTTTCAAACGTAGCAAATCTACCGATAAAAATTTATCCTGAGATGAAGATTGGTCAAATTTCTTTTTATTACCTGAATTCGCCTTCAGAATCTGAATATGGATCAGAAACTTATGGGAGTAAGTACCAAGGGCAGGAAGGCCCCACTCCAAGCAGAAGTCATACTGACTTTAAAAAATAATGATTCCTGGAATAGGCACACTAATAAATTCCTTTGCTGTTATTGGTGTTGGAGTTTTAACAAGGTTCTTCGTTAAAAAAGAAATTAAAAATTTCGAAAACAATTTATTACCACTTGGTCTACTTGTTCTAACACTGGGGATAAGGGAATCTCTAAAAAGTCCCGAGTTTTTACTCACATTAGTAGCAGTATTACTTGGTGCAATTATAGGTTCTTACTTAAGGATAGAAGAGAGAATAAAAAGTTTTGGGGAGTATCTACATAATAAATTTGAAAAAGATAATTCAGAAAAAAGTAAGTTTATTGAAAGCTATTTAACTGCTTCTTTAATAGTAGTTACTGGACCACTTGCTATCGTTGGTCCCTTTCTTGATGTGGTCGAAGGGAATATAGAATTACTTTTAATTAAAACAGCACTCGATTGTTTTCTTGTGTTATTTCTGACTTCAAGTGGTGGAAAAGGAGCAGGATACTCTGGAATTTCAATTTTAATCTATCAAGGATTCTTTACCCTGTGCGCATTAGGTCTTGGGGGTTCTATAGACCAAGTTGTAGCAGATTCAATTGCAGGCATTGGTGGAGTTTTGCTTGTAGGTGTTGGAATAAATCTGTTGGGATTAAAGCAAATACCAGTTGGTAATTATATATTGAGTCTGTTTGTTCCCTTTTTTATAACATTTTAAAAGTTCTAGTTGCTCCTTCAACCCCACTAAATAAGCTTGCTATTTTTTCTGATTCTTGTTCAAATGTTCCAGTTATATATTTAGGCTCTTGAATTCGAAAACACCTATTTTTAAAATCAATTTCAATTGGCACGTAAGGAATATTTAATCCTTTTGCTAAATAATAAAAGCCACTTCTAAATTGCTTAACAGGTTCAACTCCCCCTTCTGGGGCTATAACTAAAATGTAGTTATTAATAGTTTTAAATTCTTCAACAGCTCCTCTAATTAGTCCTTTGGAGTTAACACGGTACACAGGTATACCACCGAGCTTTAGCATCAAGTACTTTTGTAACCACCAGAATGGCCAAGGAATGCCTTGCCTGTCTAAATTTTTAGATATAGTAAATAAACTTGGAAGTCTAGTAAATACCCAAGCTGCTCCAAAAAAATTGACTTTTAAATCTAATGCCCATACAGCTAATAAGGCATACCAGGCATCTCTCATGGCTGTATGAGGAATACCTATAAGTATCATTTTTTCCAAATCAGGAATTTTTCCTTTAATTTCCCATCTAAAAAGTTTTAGCAAAAACCTTCCTAAAGGTCCTAATATTTTTCTTTGTTTTTTAGCTAGTTTTTCATTTGTAGGAATCATAATTTTTCTACAAACTTAGCTATCTGCACTGCATTTAAAGCAGCTCCTTTTAGAAGATTGTCTGATACTACCCAAAAGTTTAAAATCTTTTTAGATGAAAGTCCTTGTCTAATTCTAGAGACTAAGACCTCATCTTTTCCTTCTACGTCTAAAGGTGTTGGTAGTGAATCACTCCATACCTCAACACCATCAAAACTGTGCAGCAACTCAGTGCATTCCTCTATGTCTACTTCATTTTCAAATACTGCGGAGCAAAAAGTTCCATGACCTGTCCTTACTCCTACCCTTGCATTAGATGGTTCAACAACTAAATCTGGAATTGATAGTATTTTTCTTGATTCATTAACAAATTTCATTTCTTCATCAGAGTATCCGTTATCAGTTAAGCTTCCTGCGAGAGGAATAACGTTCCGAGCTATTGGATTTGTATAATGAGCCTGTTGATAATTTGCATCTAGCTTATCACCTAATAACGTCTCTTTTTCCAATGATTTTATAGCTTCAGACCCTGATCCAGACACTGCCTGATAAGCAACAGGGGTCATGGAAGATAGAGTGTACTTATCATGTAGGGGCTTTAAAGCCATTACTAATCCCATTGTTGTACAGTTTGGATTAGATATAAGTTTTGATTCTTTTGTGATTATGTTTTCATTAATTCCATACACAACAAGAGGAACTTCATCGTTCATTCGAAAAACAGATGAGTTGTCTATAACAAACGAACCATTGTCTATGAAATTAGTTGCGTATTCTTTAGACCTTTCACTACCAGCTGAAAATAGTGCAATGTTATATTCTCCAATATTTTCTTTATTAAGTTCTTTAACAGTTAATTCTTTATCATTAATTCTTATCTTTTTTCCTTCTGAGGATTTTGAAGCAAAGAGTGAGTATTCAACATCTACATCGAAATACTGTTCACATAAATTTATAATATTTGTGCCAACAAGGCCTGTTGCACCAACAATTGCTATCTTCATTCTTTTTCTATGAATTCCTTATGTAAAGCTTCCAAAGCAGCGTTTATATCTTTACTGTCAATTACACAAGAAACTCTTATGGGGGATGTTGAAATCATTGAAATATTTATTGAGTTTTCCCCTAGTATTTTAAACATTTTCGATGCGACCCCTGATTCTGATTTCATCCCAGCACCGATAATTGAAACTCTTCCGACATTTTCATCAACATCATAACCTTTGGCTTTAAGTTCTGTAGCAATAGTTTTTAACATATCTTCAACAGCATTCTTTTGTTCAGTAGGTGCGGTAAATGAAATATCAGTTATTGAGTCTTTAGACACATTTTGGACAATCATATCTACATTGATGCCGATTTCGGATAATGAACCAAAAACTGTTCCTGCAATTCCAGGTTGATCTGGTACCTCAAAAAGAGTAAATTTAACTTCTTTAGTATTATGAGTAACTCCGCTAACTAATGCTTCTTCCATAACTTTCTCTTTTACTTCAGTACCTTCATTATTTGTAAACGTTGATTTTACAATTATTGGTACATTATACCTTCTGCCGAATTCTACAGACCTAGCCATTAAAACTCCAGCGCCTGAAGAAGCCATTTCTAACATTTCTTCATAGGTAATTTCTGGAATTAATTCAGCAGAGTTGACTACTCTTGGATCTGCAGTAAATACTCCTTCTACATCAGTAAATATTTCGCACCTCTCTGCTCCAAGAGCAGCAGCAAGTGCAACTGCAGTCGCATCAGAACCTCCTCTGCCTAAAGTTGTTATTTCTTTAGTGTCTCTGTTAAACCCCTGAAACCCAGCAACAATTACAATGTCGCCGTTCTCTAAGCCTTCTTTAACTCTTTCACCAGTTATTTCCTCTATTTCAGCTTGTCCGTGTCTAGATGTTGTAATTATCCCAGCTTGTGAACCAGTAAGAGAAAAAGAGCTGTATCCGAGACTGTTTAGATGCATTGATAATAAAGACATTGTGATTCTCTCACCTGCTGACAGAAGCATATCCAGTTCCCTTGGTGTTGGATTTTCTGAGAGATCGTTAGCAAGTTGAATTAATTCATCTGTACTTGAACCCATTGCAGACGGAACAACTACTACGTCATTACCGTTTTTCTTACAATCGATAATTCTCTCAGCAACAATTCTGAGTGAATCTGTATCTGCAACACTCGTACCGCCAAATTTTTGCACTATTAAACTCATTGGAAACATTCTAATTAATTTATTAAAGAATTAAAGACCCTAGTACTCTAGTTTTATGAGTATAGATTTACATGTTCACTCAGTAAATTCTGACGGAACCGATTCAACTGAAGCTATTATTGAATCCTCTATTGAACTACAATTAGAGGCTATTTGTATTTCAGACCATGAATACCTCACTAAGGTTCCTCAACAAAACAATATAGAGATAATCCAAGGTGTAGAAATAAGTGTAAGTTGGGATCTTCTTGATGATACTAACAAATTTGGTGGTACTCATTTGTTGGTATATTTTCTCAACGAAGAGTCTCCCTTAGATAAAAAACTCATTGAATTGAGGCAAAATAAAATTGAAAGAAATTATTCAATTATTGATAATTTGGAAGAATTTGAAATTTATATTGATAAAAAAGATCTTGATAGCTTGGAGACAAAAGTACCCGGAAGGCCTCATATTGCAGAACTTATGGTTAAAAAAAATTATGTTTCAAACATTTCTGAGGCTTTTTCAAAATATCTTGGTAATGGAAAAATAGATGGGATTGATAATCACCAGTTGGGCATCAAAGAAATTATAAATTTAGCAAAGCAATCAAAATCCTTAGTGTTTCTTGCTCATCCTCATACTCTTATGAGCAATAAATTATATTCCAAGTCAGACAACTGGATAGATAATAAATTTCATAATTATATTCAAACACTCAAAGATATGGATATTGACGGAATTGAAGTTTATTATCCTGGATACTCCCATAACACCATCAATACATTGCTAGAGGTGTGTGAAAATCAAAAACTTTTAGTATCAGGTGGTAGTGATTTTCATGGAAGTAGGAAACCAAACAATCTATTAGGTATAGGGTATGAAAATTCCCCAATAAAGGTTCCCTATGAATTACTATCTAAAATGAAAGAGTTGCATGCAAAATTATAAAAAATTAATTGGATCTATCTCAATAATAACTTTTTCTTATGCAGCAAGTAGAGTGCTTGGATTTTTTAGGGAAATACTTCTGGCTAATTGGGCAGGAGTATCTGAAGCTACAGATACGTTGGACTTAGCATTTATAATTCCTGACTTTCTTTTCTATCTCTCTGCTGGAGGTTATTTAGCAATCACATTGATACCAATAATGAGTAAGAAAGACAAAGAAGAGTTAGAAAAATATTTCCTTTCAATTCTTTACGGGCTTTCAATAGTTTTTGTCCTTTTTTCAGTGATAACATATCTTTTCAGATTTCAATTTGCGGAGTTTTTAGAGATCGAGTCATTAGATTTTTTTACAAAGGTATTTACTCCAATTATCTTTAGCCAGGTATTTTTCTTTATTGGAGCAATACTTATGTCATATCAATATTTTCATGACAGCTTTAAATATGCAGCGCTTGCACCAGTAATTTATAACTCAACAATTATTTTGTTTGGATGGATAAATTCATCATCCCCCGAAGCAACTGTTGAAGGTTTTGCTCTTGGGACATTAATTGGTTCAATTATAGGTCATTTTATAATTCAGATTTATGGTACAAAGAAATCAGGATTAAATTTCTATTTTCTCTTTCCAAAAATAAAACACTTGAAAGAATACATTGTTATTTCATTCCCATTAATTATTGGTCAATCAATTGCAGTAATTGATGAGCAGCTATTTAGAATTTTTGGTACATTTCTTACGGCTGGAAGTGTTGCAACGTTTAGATACGCAAGGAGGATAGCTCTTCTTCCGGTTGGTATTATTGCTCAGGCAGTTGGAGTGGCAAGCTATCCGTTGCTTTCTAGGCTTTATCAAAAAAACGAAATTGATGAATTATCTAAACTAGTAAAAAAACAGCTATCTTACTTGTTTCTAATTGGTGGATCGTTGATGGTTGGTGCAATTGTAAATGCAGATTACTTAATAAAAATAATTTATGAACGAGGAGCTTTTACAAGTACAGATACAGCTCGAGTTAGCGGAGTATTTGTAATTATTTCTCTTGCAATAATTCCTTGGTCTATCAACCAGATTCTTACAAGATCGTATTATGTCCAGCAAAAATTTTGGTTTCCTGTTGTAACGGGTAGTTTTATTACTCTTTTAACTTCAATCATACTTTTT
>CACKFQ010000009.1 GCA_902599555.1 uncultured Candidatus Actinomarina sp.
GAAAAACACTTTCTCCAACTTCAGCTAAAGCTTCCGAACCACAAACTGAGTTTTCAAGTAGCTCAATTAGTGGTGCTGGTTCATACATTAACCCTGTGTAGAAAACTAGATCTGCATCTGCTATTTTCCCAGCATCCTGTGGCGCTGGTTCATAGGTATGGGGATTAGCTTCTGGTGGCATTAATACTGTGAGATTAATGCTATCTCCACCAACTTCACTAACAAACTCACCAATCATTGGTGTTGTTGCTACAACATTTAACTCTCTACCATCAATTTCTGGACATCCTGCTTCCGAACTTCCACCGGAGCAAGCTATCAATACTAATGACAGTGCAAGTACACCAAATTTAAAAATAGGTTTATTCTTCAAAATTCTCCTTCTAATTTATAACAATAAATGAGAATAAGTCTCATTTATTTTTATGTCAAGTATATTAGATAATTTATCTCATTTTTTTAAGTAATGAAAGTATAATGAAAAACATGACTCAAGAACCAAGAAATATACTGTCTCAACACAAAGTTTCAATAACCAATCCCAGAATTATAGTTCTTGACACACTTCTTGATTTTGGGAACCCTATAACCGTTGAGGAACTTCAGTCAAAACTAAAAGGTAAGGTCGCAAAGTCAACTTTGTATAGAGTTCTAAATGATCTTAAAAAAATAAATATTTTAAATGAGTTCACATCACCTGACAACGCAGTGGTTGTAGAGCTAATTCTGGAAGAAGATTCTCATCATCATCATCTTTTTTGTAGTGACTGTGGCGAAGTCATCGATGTTGAGTTAAGCGATGAATTTGAAATGATGCTTGTTAAGGAAATGGAAAAAGTTCAAAAAGAGCTTCATTTTGAAATTAAAGATCATAGAGTTGAGATGTTTGGATTATGTACTGATGAATGTTCAAACTGTGAATAAATATTAAAAAATTAAAGCAATTAAATTAGCATTCAACAACATTGACTGTATTGCTTCAAGTGTGTGGAGTTGTTCTACTGAAGTTCTTATTGGAATTGTCATGTGGTCACCATCAACGGTGTTTTGAACCGCTAATGCAGCTTCTACAATATCATTTTGAGCTAAATTACATAAAACGCACATAAAAATACCCTGTTTATTATTATTCTAATTTTACAATAAATCTTGTAATTAGGAAGAAGAATAAATGATTAAGGTTCCGCGGATATATCACGGAATAATTAATGTAGGTGATTTACCTATACCCTTTGATATGGTTCTTAATGCAGCAGTATTAACAATTGTTCTTACTTTTGTCTTTTTGAAGGTTTCCTGGAAGGAATCGATTTTAATCTCAAAAGAAACTCTTTTTTCAACTAAACAATCAACAAGTGGAAAATTATTTGGGTTTTTGATCTTAGCCTTACTTATGGTCCCTGGTTTAATAAACAACGAAGCAGCAACGGTCTCTATAACTCCACTAATTCTGTGGGTTTTTCTGTGGATTGGGGTTCCAGTGCTTGGACTCCTTTTTGGTGATTTGTATGCAAAATTTAATCCTCTTTCAATTTTGGTTAATAGAGAAGGTGAACCGAAAAACGTTTACCTTGCAGCTTTCTTGTTTATTTGTTTGACCTGGTTTGAGCTAGTTTGGAGTAAGCCAGGAAACCCTAGACACATAGGTGTTGTATTCTTAATTTTATTTCTTACAGTTTCAGCACTGCAGAAGTATTATAAAAAAACGATTATTGAAGTCGATCCTCTCCTTCTTTTGCATCATCTCTATAGCAAAATGAGAGTAACTAATAAATCCCCTGTTTTTAAAACTCTCTTAAGTAACTTATCAAACCTTGCACAATTAAAAGGTATGGAGTATTTCATACTTCTCATGATCGGTACTGTTACCTATGATGGATTGAGGGAGACAACTTTTTGGTTTAATATTTTTGGATCAAGAACTTACGAAACATTTTTCTCAACTATTGCGTTCCTCTCAATGAATTTAATTGTGATAGTTTTTTACAGGTTTGCTTGTTATTTCGCTATAAGAGTAAGTGGAGAAGATATTGGGTTAAATGAAATATCACTCAAGTTTGGACACACAATGCTTCCGATTGCCTTTGCATATCATGTCACTCATTACCTAGGGCTGCTTTTATTTGAATCACAAACAGTCTTGTTTAGACTTAATGATCCGTTTGGTTTTGGATGGAATCTTTTTAATATACAGAATGCTACAGTTGACTACTTTTTAGAACCTGTTGTGCTTTGGACAATTATGGTAATTGTGACACTTGCTGGGCATATGATAAGTGTGGTATTGGCTCATGATTTAGCGGTAAAAATCTTTGGCCACCAACAAAGTGATAAAACTCAATATATTTTCTTATTTATAACAGTTGCATTGACGCTTCAAGCTTTGTTTGTATTAAGTGTTCCGTAAAATATTCAAGCAACGTATACTTTACAAGACTAACATCGTCATTAATGATAAAAAATAGTAACAAATTAATCTTATTAATTTTGTTTTTTTTAATTGTTTCCGCCTGTTCAAGCAATGATTCCTCTGGTCCTGAATTAGTAGAGATATCCTCTGATGAGGAAGACTTGGACAGCGAGAAAGGTCAGGAAGAAAATGATGCTGAGGAAGATGGTGGCGAAGGTGAAAATACTGATGAGAAGACTACAAACTTTATACCTCCAAAATTGCCAGATTTACCGGACCCAGTATTAAGTTCTTCTAGATGGAATCAAGTAAATGGACCTTTTGGTGGAACAATTACAAGTATTTTTAAAAGTTTGGATGGGTACTGGGTGACTACAACAGACAATTCTGGACTCACAGATAGCAATCTTTATTTAGTAGACGGTAAAAAATTCACATGGGAGTTGAAAAAAACTATAAGTGGAAACATGGGTGGGGTTGTTGTTGATGCGTCAAACCCTAACCAGATAGCTTTTTACACCGAAGCAACAAGTAACTCCGATTCAGGTGTTTTTATTTCAAAAGATGGTGGAGAAACTTGGGATGAAACAGAAGTAGGTGGTGGACAATATTCGGCAATAGCTATAGGCTCACAAAGTACTTCTACTCTGTATATAGCAGGAAGATATTTTCCAAATGGAAAAGACTGTGAAGATGAAGAGGGCGAAGACGACTGTACCCCTGAAAAAAATTCAGTAATATTTATATCTAATGATTTTGGAACCTCCTGGATAAAATCTTCCTCGATACCAAAAGGAGTTTTTGAAGAAATTGAATTGGAAGAAGGGCAAGAACTAGAGGAAGAAGATATTGATAAAATAAGAGTTCTCTATGTAAGCCCATCTGATGATGACCACATATTTGTAGGTACAAGTAATTTACTAGTAAAGAGTAGTAATCGAGGCTCATCTTGGGAGTCTTTAAGTGACACTTTCCATAGATCAGATATTAAAGGTGTGGCAATCCATCCAAATAATCCAAACATAATTTATGTAAGAATTGGACTTTATACTTTTTCAGACTGTTCAGATGTAGATAATGATGACCCTGATTATGAAGAAAGTGTATCCAAGTATTGTCCAGGTATTTATAAAAGTACTGATGGAGGTGAAAACTGGAAATTATTCGATGACGTTACCGGAGACCCATCAGAAGGTGGTGTGTATATAAATGAATATGATGATTCAGAAATTTATTCGGTTTTCGGAAGAGAAACATTTGTTAGTAAAGATGGTGGAATGTCATCTGATGTTTTCTTAGATACAAAAGAGCACCCTATTATTCCAGATGTTGGTGTGGAAATAATAACGTTTGGTGAAAGTGAAGCTGAGGTATTTATGGCAGGTCTTCAAGGTATTTACAGAACTTACGACAATGGTAAAACTTGGATTGAAACAAATACAGGTTTTGTAGGTTCTGAAGTTGTAGATCTAATTACTGCTTTGGATGGAACTATGTATGCAACAACTTATAATCTAGGAATTTTTAAGAGTTTAGATGGTGGTAAAAACTGGGGTTTTGCTTCATTTGGTATAAAAAATTGGTATGGTATGCAGCTAGCAACTCACCCTGAAGATCCAGACACAATATTTACAACAACTAATGGAGGGGTTTATAAATCAACAAATGCTGGAGAATCTTGGAGAATTATTGGAGGGTCGGATCTTTGTGATGATGAAGAAGCAGGTGGAAACTGTCACTATCACGGAATAATTATAGAAAAAGAAGCACCATTCAAAGTCCTTGTGGGTAGTGGTGGAGATCAATACGCAAAAGAAGGCGTGGGGTTAACTGGATCAGAAGACAACGGAGAATCTTGGAGAAATTCTGATGACGGTTTTGTAAGAGATGTTCATGTAAGTAAATTAATAATTGATCCAAACAACAATAATGTCTTTTATGCAACTACTCAGGGAGCTACAGAATATACAGATAAAGTTGGTGATGGAGCAGGAGTGTTTAAAAGTACTGATCGTGGTAATAACTGGACTCAAATTAACAATGGACTTGATAGCCTTGAAACCAATATATTAACTGTGGATCCTAATGATTCTGAGACACTCTATCTTGGAACAGATGACGACGGAGTTTACAAAAGTACAGATGGCGGAGAAAGTTGGAAAAAATTAACTGTCTCATCTATTCCAAAATCTTTTGGTGTAGGAGATATTATTGTTGATCCACATAATAGTAACAATATCTATATAGGTACTGTAGATTACTTTAGACTCTCAGAAAGTAGAGGCGTCTTAGGAGATTTTGGAGTTTATAAAAGTACCGATGGTGGAGCAACATGGGAAGAGTTTAATGTAGGCTTAAATCACCTTGGTGTTTTCTCTCTTGAATTATCAGAAGAGAATAGAATCTTATATGCTGGAACAAGAGCTGGTGGTGTTTACTGGATTAGTTTAGACAATTAGGTTCTTGGAATTTTTTGACCATCTTTATTAGTAAATTGCCCCGTCACAACAAGTAATAAATCAACCAAGAACCATACTCCTAATCCCCCAAGGGTAATTAGCATAAGAACTCCTGTGCCTATTTTTCCAACATAAAATCTATGGATACCTAAAACACCAACAAAAAATGTTAGTAAAAATAAAGCTAGCCAATCTATTGAGTTTGTTTTTGTGGAAGAATCTAATAACTTCTCTTTTTGTGAATCAAACTCTTCTTGGGTAATAACCCTGTCTCTAAGCAGGTCGTTTAACTTTTTTATTTCGTCAGCTGTACTCATATGCTTATTTTAACTTATTTTCTATACTGGCAACTCTCTCTGCAATTGGAGGATGGGAATAGTAGTAAGAACTATATAAAGGGTCTGGAGTTAGATTAGAAGCATTGTCTTTACTGAGCTTCAATAAGCCAGAAATCATATACTCACCATCAGTAAATTGGAATGAAAAATCATCGGCTTCAAACTCTCTTTTTCTAGACAGTGCTGAAGTGAATGGTTTAGTAAAAAATGTATATGAACCAGCAACTAAATAAAATAGTAAAAACTTAGAATATACAGTCAAAGACTCCAGTCCGTGATCAAGAAAGAAGTTATCGCTTTTAAGTACTTCGCTTAGTATGTAGAAACCAATAAAACCAAACACTAAGGAACTAATTAGTGTCTTCCTTATGTGCCCTAATTTATAGTGTCCTAATTCATGACCAAGAATTGCTTCCATTTCATCTGGAGTAATTGTTTTTAACAGGGTATCAAAAAACACAATTCTTTTATTTTTTCCAAATCCAGTGAAAAAAGCATTGCCATGAGTACTTCGTAAACTTGCATCCATGACAAATAAGCCTTTTGATTTAAAATCAACTTTTTTCAATAGTTTTTCTATAGGCTTTTTAAATTCTTCATTATCAAGTGGTTCAAATTTATTGAACAGAGGCATTATTAATACTGGATAGAGAAAGAATATAATTGCCTGGAGAATAAAAACAGCTCCAAATGCGTATACCCACCAGTTGTCACCTAGGTTTACAACTATATATATAACAGTTGCGTAAATAACTGATGAGATAGTTGCAGAAATTAACAAACTTTTAAATATGTCTGTCACAAATGTTTTTGTTGTTGTTTTGTTAAAGCCGTGTCTTTCCTCTATTACGAATGTTGAGTATATAGATATTGGAATTGAAATTACTTGCTCAACTATCAACAGTAAGAGTCCTAATAAAACTGCTCCGAGAACGTCTGAAGAAGTTGTGGAGACAACTATTTCAGCTAGAAAATTAAATAATCCTCCCAAAGTAAAAATTATCAATACTACAGCCCCAAAGAGAGCTGTAAAGATTTGAAATCTGATTCGATCAATATTGTAGACTATGGATTTCTTGTACTCTTCCTCAGTAACTACACCAACAAACCTTTCAGGAATAGTGTTTTTGTTTAATTCAATAGATTTAAGGTTTCTTAGCTTTAAATATGTTTCTAACAAAAACTTGACTGCTATTAAAGATATGAAGACAACGGTAAAGTTAGTGGAGGCTAAAAATTCTTGCATGTTCGGGACTATTGTACCTTTGGGTTTTTTATATGTAACTTCTGATTGGAAAATGACTTAAATATTACGACAACAGCCGCTAAGACAAAAGCTACTTTTAAAACAAATATGCTGACTGCTGCAGTCAAGTAAAGAAGTAGCAATGAAATAATCATTCCGGGAATTCTTCTAATTTTTACTTCAACTGTTTTCACTGCTTTTATCCTCTCCATCAACTTCAATGAAATCATCAGTATTTATATCTACTACTTTTTTACCTAAAACTCTTATAGAAACATTTTTTGATTTTGAATTAGGTTCAGCAGATTCAGTTTGTATGTCTACAAATGACTTACCCATTACCCTGATTGAAGCATTACCCTCTTTATCTTTTTTATTTTCATTTAAATCAATCTCGATTAAACCACCGGCTATAGAAATTTTAGGTTTTCTTGGTCTACCAGAGTTTTCATTTTTTTGAATTGATCTGAAGTCTTCTTCAGATTCATCCCAGTCCCAGACTGGTGTACCGCTAATAACTTGAAACGGTTCTGGTAACCTATCCCTATTTTTCCAAACTTTTAATGTGTCGTAAGAAACATCTAGTAGTTCAGATAATTCTTTTAATCCAACTAAATTCAATGTTTTTCCTTTATGTAATACTTAGTAACATATTATCTTAAAGTAATTTTAATGCAACTATATGTAACATTTTAACTTATTGACCGAAGCGGCGCTCTCTCTGAGAGTATTCTCTCAAGCAACGGAGAAAGTCGATTTTTCTAAATTCAGGCCAGTAAACATCTTGAAAAATTACTTCAGAGTACGCACTTTGCCATAATAAAAACCCTGACAACCTTGACTCTCCACTTGTTCTAATAATTAAATCTATGTCTGGTGTTTCAGGGGAATACAAGTGTTTTCGTAACTGCTCATCTGTTACATTCTTAATTAGTTCATCAAAATCATTATCATCATTTCTATTTTGATCAATTAATCCTTTAATAGCATCTAGAATTTCTTGTCGACCTCCATAACCTAAAGCAATTGTTAGAGTTTTTTGTCCTCCGCCTCTAACTTCTTTGAGCTGTTTAATGGTTTCTTGTAAGAAATCAGGTAAAAGGTCTGTAGATCCAATGAATTCAATTTTAAAGTTATCAACTACATCATCAATTAATAGTTCTTCAAAGAGTTCATTCAGTACTTGAAAGTACGGTTCAAGTTCTTCCTGTGGTCTTGATAAATTTTCTCTTGATAAAAGCCAACTTGTGATGAAATCAATACCTACCTCATCACACCATCCAATGCACTCCTTAAGTCTTGTCATGCCGATTTTATATGAAACTTCAAAACTAAGTAGTCCCTCTTTTCTTGCATACCTTCTGTGACCATCGTGAATTAATCCAATGTGTTGAGGTAGGTTTTCGTTAACTAATTTATTACGTAAACGATTTTCATATATTGAGTAAATTAATCTTGGAGATGACATTTTTTAGGCTGTAGCTGCTTCTATTTCTTCAATTGTTTTTGGGGCGTTCTCTGTGAGGTTCATTGGTCCATTGTTTGTGCAAACTATATCATCTTCAATTCTTACACCTATGCCTAAAAGGTCTTTAGGTATTTCATGTTTTACTGTTTTAGCATTCATCATTTCTTCTTTTTCTAACTTTGTAGCTTTTTCCATCCCCATAATTTTTCTACGTTCTCTAATTTCATTTGGGTCTCTTTCAAGTAATGGGAGTTCTATTACAGGTTTTGTTGGTCTTACGTAGATTCCAGGCTCTATGGTTGTTACCATTCCGTGCTCAAATGCTCTTGGTTGTCCATTAACTTCATTACTTCCAGCATCATGAACATCAAGACCTAGCCAGTGCCCTGTGCCATGCATAAAAAATTCGAAAAAATGCATCATTGAGATTGTTTCTTCTACGCCAAGTGGAACTAGTTTTAAATTGACCAATGATTCAGATAAAGTTTTTATAGTTTGTTGGTGTACTTCCTTCATGGAGTTGCCCACAACTACTGCTTCTACACCCTCTTTTTGCACCTTTAACACTTCTTCGTAAATATCTTTTTGTGGTGATGTAAATTTTCCAGACACCGGAAAAGTACGGGTTACATCGGAAGAGTACATTCCATACTCTGCTGCTGCATCAATTAAAAGTAGGCTTCCATCTTCAAGTTGATCTCTATTTGTTGAGTAATGGAGTATGCAAGCATTGTGACCACCAGCAACTATTGAGGGGTAACCTAGTCTTTCTGCACCTCTATCATAAAATATCCTTTCCATCTCCGCACCAACTTGATACTCGTACATTCCAGCATTTGTAGTTTTCATTGCATGAATATGACCCTCGACGGTTATATCACAGGCTTTTGTTAATAGCTCAATCTCTCCATCACTTTTAATTAATCTAAGCTCTGAAATTATTGGTTGTAGTGAATACAGTGTTGCGTTACTGAAATCAGCACCTCGTTGGTCATACGGAACTGCATTGGTAAGTACTTTCTTGTCATATTTTTCGAAATTATTTGAAGAGTAATCACAATAAATATCATTGAATCCTCTAAGCAAGTTCGGAAGTATTTTTTCGTAGTCTTGAAATGAATAAGCTTTCGAAGCTTCGTATTCATCAACCGCACCTGACTGACCTAAACGTTTTCCCTCCCATGTCTCCATTTCCTCGTTTCTGTCTTGAACAAATAAGTGCAAATCAGGTTTTGAGTCTTTAATGAGGACTACAGCATGAGCATCAGGTTCAGGCCATTCTGTTAAATAATAAAAATTTGAATCTTGTCGGAATGGGTACCAAGTGTCATTATTTCTGTAAACAATGCTTCCACTATGTAAAATGACAGCGCCATTTTTTATTTGTTTTGCCAAGTTTTCTCTGGCAATTTTTGAATTACCCATCACTGAATAAGAATAATCTATCAAACGATAAAAAAGCTAGTGGTTTTTATATTGCCACTAGAAATTCACGAAGAATAGGATTCCAGTGTGTTTCATTGTGCTGGCCTTTTTCTTTAAAAACGAAATTAGTTTTAATGTTGTTCAATTTAAGTTCCTTTTCAATTTTTTTTACACCAGAAACATAGAAATCATTATTATTTGAAAAATCTAAATCCCATTCTTTAGGAAAAATGTTTTTTACTTGATCACCAAAAATATCTCCCTCTTTTGTTCCAACTGATAAATTGCATATAGATTTCTTATTTAAGTTGTTTAGATCGTTAACTATCCCTGGAAACCCAAACCAAAACGCTGGAGAAAGAGAGATTATATTGTCAAAAGACGGATTTAGAATACCTGTTTTTATTGACATTAATCCTCCCATCGATGCACCCATGACAATTTTTTTTAAATTAGATACATCTATGTCATAATCGCCGTAAATCTGAGGTAGGTGATTTTCTAATATTGACTCTATGTGCATAGTCGCAAAGTTTTCTTGTTCACCTCTTGGATAAGGATTGTATTGTTTTTGTCTGCTAGAGTTTGAGGTCACAGCAACAACAAAATAGCCTCTGTTTTCTCTTTCCTCTATATTGGTCAATAGTGCTTCTAAATTAAAAAAGTAGCCGTACGAACTCTTTGATTTTAAGAACAAATTTTCTGCATCAAACGCAAGAATCATATGAGTAACTTTCTTGAATTTTGGAAACCTGACCAAGTAGTTGTTTGTATCTCCGAGGTTTATATCTACAACTGGCTGGCTTATATAGATGTTTTCTAAACTTTTATCGTATTCTGAAAATAGCAGCATTAAATTATTTTATATTATCCTCAATAGTCTTTGCTACTTCTCTTGCTTTTGAATCATCAGTAGAGATTATTAATACGACATTGTCGCCTGCAATTGAAGCAACAATATTATTAATATATAAATTATCAATTGACTCTGCAATAACTTGTGCAGCAGCTGTTGTGGTTTTAACAACAACTTGGTTTGATACTGGTTCTACATCAAGTACAAAATCTTCTAAGGCTTTTTTAGCAATTTTAACTTGGGCATTGTTGTCTTGGTTTTTTGGAAGCACGTAAATTAGTCTTCCGTTTTGTAATCTTTTCTTGATTGCTCCAAGTTCATTTAAATCCCTAGACAGTGTTGCTTGGGTTATTTGAATGTTGTTTTTTTTAAGAAGTCCCTTCAGTTGATTTTGAGAAGAGACGTTTTCTGAATCAATAAAATCTGCAACTAATTTTTGTCTTTGAATAGTTGATTTCTTCATTGTATAAATATACATGTAAATGCATATTTATACAATTATAAATTATTAAAAGTTTTCTCTGCTAACTTCAAGGCCTCTTCTTTGGAAACTTCTCCATCATTGATTCTTTGCTCGTACAAAGCTTTCATAATAACGCCTACTTTAGGTCCAGGTTGAATCTTGAAATGTTTCATAACCTCATCTCCTGATAATGCTGGTCTAATTTTGGAAAGCTCTTCTTTAGCTTTGACTTCCTCTATCCTTTTTTCTAACTCATCAAGTGTTCGGTATATATCTTGTTTTTTTTGTTTGTTTTTAGTTGTTACATCTGCTCTAACTAGTGCGTTTAAATCTTCAAGCATATGTCCAGCGTCAACAATGTATCTTCTTACTGCAGAATCTGTCCACCCCATCTTAAAGGTGTGTGGACGTGCACTCTGTTCGACAAGTTGTGCTACATCTTCGATTGTTTTATTGTCATACTTCAATCGTTTTAAAATTTTCTTTGTCATCCTTGCACCAATTACTTCATGGTGTCTAAAATGTATCTTGCCATTTTCTATGCCTTTTGTATTTGGTTTTGCAATGTCATGTAAAAGTGCTCCCATTCTTAATATAAGTTTTGGTGGTACCCCATCCAAAACTTCTAATGAGTGTTCGTATACATCTTTGTGGTGATGCTTTGGGTCAATTTCCATCTTCAGTTCATTTATTTCTGGAATAATATACAAACTCAAACCACTTTCAACTAGTGTTCGAATACCCATTGGTGCATTTTCACCAACTAAAAGTTTATTAAATTCATCTCTTATTCTCTCAACTGATACTATTTTGATTCTTTCTATATTGTCTCTCATTGCTGTGTAAGTGTCTTCATCAGGTGAAAATCCATGAGTACTAATGAACCTACAAAGCCTTAGCATCCTTAGGGGGTCGTCTGAAAAGGATATAACTGGGTCATCAGGAGTTTTGATTATCCCTTCAGCTAAATCTTTTAGTCCAGAGAATGGGTCAATAAGTTCGTTTTCGTTTAATGAATAAGCTATTGAATTAATAGTGAAATCTCTTCTAGAAAGATCTGTATTTAAACTATCTGCCGACTCAACAGATGGGTTTCTGGAAGAATTTACATATGTATCTTTTCTGAAGGTTGTAATATGAATAGAATTATTTTCAACCTGAAGTTCAATTGTTCCAAAGTTTTTACCTATTTCAGTAGTTTTATAACCATTGTTGTTTAATAAGCTTATGGATTCCTCGGGAGTAGCATTTGTTGTAAAATCAAAATCTTTGGTATTAACATCTAATATACCATCACGAACTGCTCCTCCAACAAGATATAACTCAAAACCATTAGATATATAAAGATCAGAAACGATTTTTAAATATTCGTTTTTGTCAATTAGACTCAATAACGTTCTTGGTACCATATAAATAGCTTAGAAGAAGAATGGAAACAACAGAAGTATGAATTTAGGAGTAGATTTCGCAGCGGGTGGTGTAGTTCTTGTAGGAGAGAAGATTTTGTTAGTTAAAAATAAAAAAGGTGATTCATCAAATGATAAACAACCGTGGTGGGGTTACCCAAAGGGGCATCTTGAGGAAGGTGAAAAACCAGTTGATGCTGCTGTTAGGGAAGTTCTTGAAGAGACTGGTTTTGAGGTAAAAGCCAAAAGAAATAAACCAATCGCTGAGTCTAGATATGAAGTAAGTCGTGATGGAGAAAAGGTTCAAAAAACTGTATGGTTCTATGAAATGGAGGTTATCGAGTCTTTCAAAAATGAACCGGATGATGAAGTTGAAGAAATTGCACTAGTTGATTTTGATAGCGCTCTTGATTTAATAACCCACGAAGAAGATAAGAAAATTTTAAAATATGTTTTTAACAAATGAAAAAAAGAAACATAGCACCTGGCAAGGAACTTTTTATACTCGAAAATGGAATGACCAAACACCTGTTGTATATTTTGAAAAACTTTATGGTGGAAAACCTTTATTAAAGAAGGTTAACCAACTTGCATTACAAGAAAATCTCATCTTTAACTCTTCTATGGTTGATGAGAATAATTCAGCAGTTTGGCAATCAGCTGGGTGGGAAATTTTAGAAAAATTAAACGTACTGTCTTTAAATCTAAAAAACATTAAACAGTCTGATAAAAACATAGAGAATGTTGATGTGTTTACCGATGCAAAAATTCCTGAAGTTCTCAGACTAGATCACGACATTTTTGACCCATACTGGCAAAATTCAAGCGCTGCGTTTAAAGAGACAATTGAAAGTTGTGTTCATAATTATTTATTCATCCAAAAAGCTGATGGTGATACGGCTGGTTATGGCATATTAGGAATAACTAGAAATTATGGATTTCTGCAAAGATTTGGAATTGTAAAAAAATATCAAAATAGAGGTTTGGGTAAAAAGTTACTCGAAAACATCGTTGCATTCTCAAAACAAAAAAAACTAGTTAATGTTCGCCTAAACACACAAACTCAAAATAAACATGCTCAGAGTTTGTATTTAAATAATGGATTTGTTTACACAAAGACCAATTTTTTAATTTTGGCAACTAGCAACCATAAATAGAACTTCATTAATAATCCTCGTTAGCTTAATATAAGTTCTATGGAACAAGAAGATAGCTTTTTAGAATCCTTTGAAAGCTTGCTAGACACTATTAAAAGATTGGTTGTTAAACCAGTAAAAAGAGTGACTGGCTTTGCTTCATTGGGTTTCCTTTTAATTGTTTTGCTGTTCTTGTCATTAATATTTATATTTATAGGAATAATAAAAATTATGCAGGGTTTAGGGTTGCTCCTTGGAGTTAACCCAACTGGTTTCGCATTTGCTTCTCTAGGTATTCTGTTTTTATTTTTATCAATTAAAAGTTATTGGAGAAAAAAAGTATGAAAAATGTAGCAATAATTGGTTCTGGACCAGCTGGATATACAGCTGGAATTTATGCAGGTAGAGCAAATCTTGAACCGGTGCTTTTTGAAGGACTTGAATCTGGCGGTCAGCTAATGCTTACTACCGATGTTGAAAATTATCCTGGTTTTGTTGATGGAATAATGGGTCCTGAGCTAATGCAAGTTTTCAAAGGACAGGCTGAAAGATTTGGGACAGAAATTAAGACCGAGATTATTGACTCAATTGAAAATATTGATGGAGGTTTCAAGCTAACAAGCAGTAAAGGTGAGTACGAATTTAAATCTGTAATTATTGCATCGGGTGCGTCAGCTAGGTGGCTTGGCGTTGAGGGTGAAAAAGAACTTCAAGGATATGGTGTTTCTGCTTGTGCAACCTGCGATGGATTCTTTTTTAAAGAAAAGGAAGTAGCAGTAGTTGGTGGTGGAGATTCAGCAATGGAAGAGGCTTTGTTTCTAACCAAGTTCGCAACAAAAGTATATGTGATACATAGAAGAGATCAGTTTAGAGCTAGTCAAATAATGCAAGACAGGGTTTTAAATCATGAAAAAATTGAAGTGATCTGGAACAGTACTGTTGAAAAAATTATTGGTGATGGTGCTGTGTCTTCTGTAGTTCTAAAAAATACTGAAGACGGTTCAGAGTCTGAACTTAACCTAGACGGTGTTTTTGTAGCAATTGGTCATGATCCAAACGTAGAGTTCCTTAAAAATTTCGTTGAACTAGATGAAAAGGGATATATAAAAACTGGATTTACAACAGACACTAGTACTTCTGTTCCTGGAGTCTTTGCAGCAGGAGATGTTGCAGATTCCATATATAGACAAGCAATTACTGCAGCGGGAACTGGGTGCCAGGCAGCTATTGATTCTGAAAGATGGTTAGATCATTAATCAAGAAAACTTGAGTTATATTGATGAATTGTCACCTGATGAACTTTTAGATTTAAGTAGCAAAATTCAAGCAGCAGGGTATCAGTTTCCTAATGATTCAGTTGAGTGTAAGTCATTAGTAGAGCTTTTTTTAAATGATTACAATATAGAAAAAACTATTTCTAAAGAAAATCTCTGGTTAGAGCTTTTAAATCATGGTTACGACTTAGGTGATCGAATTCTCAATTTTTCAAATCCTGTATTAAAAGGGTCTGATGTAGAAGAGCTTCAAGAAATGTTGTCTCGACTTGGGTTTTATTCTGAGCCAATCAACTCTGAGTACACAAAGGAGCTAATGAAATCTGTTGAAGCATTTCAAGAAAATCGTGGACTTAGTGTAGATGGTGTTGTTGGGTTAAATACAGCTATTGAGATTAAAAAATTGATCAGACCAACTTTGGATAAGTCTCTTAATGAGGCGATTAAGGGCTTTAAGCCAGCTGGCTCAGCGTTGAATGTGTGTATAAACATTGAAAACAATGGCGAGTACAGAGAACAAGTAGTGTTTTATGAATCAATTAAAGGATCTGGAATAGAAAATGGAATGAATATTACTTTTGTTTCCGAAGCTGGGGAAGAGATGAGTAAAGAAAATATAATTTCTTTTGTAAATAAAATTAACCCTTCACTTTTCTTAACTTTTGAAAACAATGAAACACAGTCCGCAGACTATTTCAAAGGAAAGCACTCTGTAAGTAATATTGGTAAAAAATTAGCTGATGAAATTAGCACAAAATTAAACTTTGATTCAGTTGGTAAAAACAATATGCTGCTCAAAAATACTAAAGCCGTGTCTTTAGTAATTAATGGTAATTTTTACCAAATTAATACCAATACAGTTTTTGATATAATTTCTGAGATTTATTCAGAAATTTTTTGAAACTAATTTAATTTCTCTATAAATTTTTTAAGCGCTTCTATATTTTGAAAGTTCAGATTTACTTTAAATGACTTTCCTGATTTTTTAACTTGAACTTTTGAACCTAGCGTATTTTCAAGATTGCTCTTAAGGTGTAGAACTTCTTCGCTCACAGAAGACTTTCCATTTAACTCACTCACCTTCTCTTCAACCTGGCGACTATTTAAAGATAAGCTAATAATTTCAGAAAGTAATTTGTCCTGTAAGTTTTCATCTAAAACTATTAAGGGTCTTGCTTGTCCAAAGGAAATCTTCTCTTCTTTTAAAGCTTCTTGAACTTTTTGACTCAGGTTAGAAATGCGTAATAAGTTAGCAATAAACGGTCTGCTTTTACCCACCAGAAGGCCTATCTCTTTTGCGTTTAAGCCGTATGTTTCTTTTAAACTTTTGTAACCAAGTGCTTCTTCAATGGTATTAAGTTGTGATCTTTGTACATTTTCCACAAGACCCAAAACTGCTGCATCCTTGTCTGTTACATCTTTAACTAAACAAGGAATTGTTTTGAGTCCAGCTGCTTTACTTGCTCGAAGTCTTCTTTCACCTGCAATTAATTGATATTCGCTATTACCTAACAATTGAACAATTATGGGTTGGAGTACACCGCTTTTTTTAATTGATTGTGAAAGTTCACCTAGTTTTTTTTCATCAAAATATGTTCTTGCTTGCGTTTTGCTTTCAGAAATTTTTTCAACTTCGACATCGACTACTTTAAATTCTCTAACATCTGTGCTTTCTATAAGCGAACTTAGGGATCTTTTCATAATCCAACCTTTTCTAATAATTCATTGCTTAATTCTTCAAATTCAATTCTAGCTTTACTATGTTCACTAAAATCTAATACAGTTTTAGCATAGAACGGACTATCTGCAATTTCAGTTAATTGTGATATATGTGTTGCAAACAACTTGTCGGACAGTATTTGTTTTAACTCTGAAACAAAGTCATGGTAGCTTGCTCTTCTTGTATCAACTTGATTTAGAACTACCCCAAGAAAATGAGGATCTGTGTGGGGTATTTCAGAAATTGTTTGTTTAGCAAATGACATTGCCTGGCCAACTCCCTCCACCGCTAAGAACTCTGGTTTACTTGGTATAAAGTAATAATCAGATGTTGAAAGTGCTTCTTGCACCAAAGAACTCATGGTTGGTGGTGTGTCGATAAGTATTATATCAAATGTCTTTATGGTCTCATTTTGTCGAATTTTTCTCAGCTTTGAACCGCCTACAATTTTTTCTGAATTATGTTTTTTAATGTCTACATTTGAGGGTATTAGGTATAAATTCTCAGATACTTTTATAGGTTCTATATTGTTTTCACCTTCTAAAATTTGAGTTGTTGAGGTGGTTAGTTCTGAAGTTTTGTTTTGATTAAGGTACGTAGACACATTTCCTTGAGGATCTGTGTCAATAATTAATGTTTTTAAGCCTTTTCTTGAAAGTACGCTAGCAAGATTGATTACTGTTGTTGTCTTACCAACCCCACCCTTTTGACAAACTACAGCAATTGTTTTCACTTAACATTTATAACATCAATGTGTCTTATATCATCTTTATTAATTTTAAAATTCTCGTGTTTCACGTGAAACAGGTTTGAATCGTAATCTAAGTCTTCTCCGTTTGATGAGACCAAATATGTGGTGTTTTTATCAGTTTTAAGAGAATTTATTATTTTTTCGCTTGAAATAAAGCATCTAGACACAAAAAAACCACCATTTTTTATGTGGTTATACGCATCATCCTGAATCGCAAAAATATTATTATTATTAAGTATTTTGATTAATCGTGAAAGTTCAAAAATTCTTTTTTCTTTTACATCAATTAAATTAACGGTAAGGTTTGTAGTAATTCCTATTGGAATTCCGGGTATTCCTCCTCCAGTTCCAAGATCTGAAACTACATCAACCTCCCCGTATAGTTGAGATAATATTTTACCAAAATAAAGAGAGTGGACAACGAACTCATCCCATACAAATTGTTTGCTTTTTGGACTAATAAGTCCTGTTTTTATACCGGTATTACAAAGCCAGTCATGATAAATGATTAGCTGGTCTAAATTGTCACCAACAAGTTGTTTACCCCAGTCAGGAACCTGGGGTTCAAAAGTCATTCTTCTTCTTCAGGTGCAAACACTACTGACCTGTAAGGTTCTCTTCCTTCTGAATATGACTTTATTCCTTTAAAATTTGCAGCTGCATCATGTAAGGTTTTACGATCTACAGAGTTCATTGGTTCTAACATGACCTCCTGCTTATCTTCTAATATTTGTTTGCTTAGTCTTTCAGCATAAATAGTAAGTGCTTCTTTACGTTTTAGTGCATAGTCTGCAACATCGAGCCTGAGTCTGGTTCCTGCGCCTGTTTTTCTTTGCACAACTGTTCTGGTTAGTTCATGTAAAGATCTAATAATAAAACCTTTGTCACCAACGAGAGCTTCTGTTTGTTCTCCAGTAACTTTGACTACTAAGTTGTCATCTTCCAAGCTTCCTTCAACATCTCCCTTAAGCCCAAATGACTTAACTAGTCCTTTCAAAAAATCAATTGAGACCTTGAGTTGTTCGTCTTTATCTGCCTCAACTCTAGGTTTTTTTGAATCATATTGCTTTTTATACCCGTTTTTATTGGTGTTTTTGGAATTGTTGTTTCGATTATTGTTGCGTCTTTTATTTGTATAGTTTCTGGAACCACCGTTTCTTACAGAGACTCTTACAAGCGCTTTTGTCCCACCGACACCAAACACTCCGCCTTCTGGTTCTCGAAGTATGTTTATGTTTGCTTGAGTTGCATCTTCTAAATTTAATTCGTTTAGACCTGCTTTTATTGCATCATCAATCGATCTGGCTTCAACCTCAACCCATTTGTTATTTGCCACTATTTTCTCCTTCTTTTTTTGCGGTTTTTGCGAGGATCTTCTTGAATTGGATTTGACTGTGAATCTTCATTGTTTTCCTCTTTTTTATCTTCTTTTTTAACCTCTTCGCGGTCGTCTAGCTTAACAATCAAAGCTTGTTGACCTATTCGAAATATGTTTCCAGTTAAAAAGTAAACAACAAGCCCAGTTGGTAATGTCCAGGATATAAATCCAAAAAATATTGGCATTACTTTACCCACCATTTGCATTTGTTGGGCCTGAGGATTGTCGCTTTTACCCGTTTTTTTTGTAATTTGTTGTTGCTGATATAAAGCTGTCAAAATAACAAACAATATCAGTATTAAATATGGAACCCTGTCAACCCAACCCGTTACTTCTGAGGGTGGGATTTGAAGGTCCATATTAAAAAATGTAAGACTTGTACTTACTTCAAGATCTTTAAAAAGAACAGAAGTTGAGGGAATAAAACTTAATGGTTCTCTTAAAACTCTAAACAAAGCAAACCATATAGGCATCTGAATAATGAGAGGAAGTATACAACCAAGGGGGTTGATTCCTTTTTCTTTATACATTGCAGCCATGGCTTTATTGAGCTCTTCTTTATTGTCCTTGTACTGTTTCTGAAGTTTTTTGATATCTGATTGTGCGTCTTGCATTCTTTTAGTAGATCTGGTTTGTCGAAGTGTAAGGGGGAAAATTATGACATTAATAATTACAGTTAAAATAGCAATTGCAAACCCATATGAAAGGGTAAAATCATAAACATATGAGAGTAAAAACCCAATTGCGAGTGCGAATGGTTCTAATATTGCCAATTTTTACCAAATTTCTTATATAAAGGGTTGCAAATTGCTGTTCTTTTTAAAACAACGGGAGCAGTTTTAAACAAACCGTTTGTTTCAAGACTTTCAGTTATTACCTGAGAACAGGTTGGGTAGTATAAACAATTGCCACTGCCTAACCCGAGGTAGGAAAGCAAAGATCTACAAATTTGGTACAAAACCGTTACAATTTTCATTTTTATGTCTTAAAGCAGTGGGTGTCTAGTTAATATGTTTTTGATTTCAATTAATTTAAGCTCCGATGCTTTTGAGCTTCCCTCAACTAAAATGTCTAAATTTAACTCTGTTTCTAAACCCCTTACTACTTCTTTAATCCTTCTTTTAAATCTATTCCTGTTTACAGCGTTGGCGTGTTTGCTTGAAATGCTGATACCGAGTCTGTTTGTACCAACAGTATTCTCTTTTACAAAAACTTTTACGCCTTTATCTGCAAAGCAGAACTCTTCTTTTCTTAGGTTTTCAAAATGACTTTTTTTATTTAGTGCAGTAAATTTCACTAAAAACCTAGGCAGATATAATTTTACGACCTTTTTTTCTTCTTCTTTTCAGAATTTCGCGACCAGCTCTGGTTCGCATTCTTGATCTAAAACCGTGTTTTCTGCTTCTTTTTCTGTTACTAGGTTGATAAGTTCTTTTCATTTTTTACCTTTAACTAACAATAAATGAATAGAGTATTTAAACAAACCAAAATTATTTTTTAATTTCGCATGTTCGCGAAAACATTTTTTAACTCGCGAAAAACAAACTAACTAGGATTCTATAACCACAAGTAATTGTTGGTTATTTGATAGTTTTGAACATATAATCCTCAATAAACATTGGGTTTCTCGAATTATTGATAAACCTTGTGAAAAATTAATATGTTTTTCACACTCTATGAAATTCTCACTCTGTCGTTTAAGTTTAATGAAGTCGTAAGCGGAGTTATGAATAGTAAGGTTGATGAATTTCTGTCTTGTTTAAACAATGAGATAGAAAACAAGACGGATAAATATTGGTTGGAACAAGTTGTCTTCGAAATTGGGGATGATCAAAACCTAAACATTGTTGTTAATTCAGAGTTTATTAAGAACTCTATTGAAAAGAAGGTTTTAGACACCATAAAAAGAGTTTATAAAAACATAAACAAGTTTGGTGATTGTGTTTTTATTCTTGATAAAACCTTATCTATTCCTACCAACGAATTTGAGATTGTAGAAGAAGTTGAGGTTGTAGAAGACACACCTGTTCAAAATCAAACCGCCTATGAACTTGGTGTTTTTGACGAGCTGTTTATTGGAAGTTGTAATAATCTTGCAATAACTGCTGCTAAAAATGTTGTAACAAGTCCCGGAAAAAGGTTTAACCCTTTGTTTGTTTATGGAAAACCTGGGGTTGGCAAGACCCACTTACTAAAAACAATTGAAAGGTCTTCGTTTTCTTCTTTTTATATTGATTCTGAGTCTTTTCTTGAGTCATATATAAATGGAATTAAAAATAAAGACATTGATGTATTTAAAAATAAAATAAGGTCGGTGGATATTTTGCTGATTGACGATATTCAGTTTTTTCTAGGAAAAAAAGGAGTTTCTGAAGAACTATTTCATACAATTAATTACTTTCTAAACAACTCAAAAGCGGTGGTGTTGGCATCAGACCAAAAACCCCAAGAACTCGTTGGTTTTCCTGAAAGGTTGGTTTCAAGAATTCTAAACGGATTAGTTACAGACATAGAAAAACCTGATCAGAAAATGTTTTCTCAAGTTTTAAATAAAAACAACAATGAATATGGTGGAAACCTTATAACTAAGAAAGAGTTCGATTTACTAACCTCTTTAGAGTTTCAAAGCTTCAGAGAAATTAATGGTGTTGTGAACAACTTAATAATCAACAAACAAACAGGGACTGGAAACGCTAGCTATGTTGCAGAGCTTGTTTCTATGTACTCCAACAACAAAGTCTTGGAACTTACCCCAGAGTTTATTCTTGAGTATTGCTCTGATCTATATCAAATAGATAAAAGGTTAGTGTTGTCAAAAAATAGAAGTGAGCAGGTTAGTAATGCTAGACATCTTTTTATTTACTTAATGAGAAAACACACCGAGTACTCGTTAAATCAAATTGGTTTATATGTGGGTAATAGGTCTCACTCTACAGTTTTATCTTCAATTAAAAAAGTTGAAGACTCTCCTGGTTTGAAGAAAGAAATAAACATTTTCAACAATAAAGTTTCTTCTAAAGAAAATCTGTTAACAAAGGTCTAAAATGTTTAAAACTTACAACATAAATTTGTCGTTGTTTAAGTCTTTAATGGGTTTATTAAACAATTTAAACAGTTTTATTGTTGTTATATATATAAAGGAATAATTTGAAATTTAAAACGAAAACAAGAGATCTAAAAGAAGTAGTTTTATCTGTTTCTAGGGCTGTTGATATTAAACCATCCACCCCCTCTCTTCAGGGTTTGTATATAAAGGTTGAAGACGGCTCGTGTGAGGTTATAGGTTCTGATTTGGATTTAGTCATTAAGGCGAAACTTAATGTTGACTCAATGGTTGATGGAGAGTGTTTGGTTAATGCTAGGATTTTGTCCGAAGTGGTGAGGAAAATGTCGTCTGGAGAAATTGTATTCTCCGATCTCGGTAATGAAGTAATGATTGAAGCTGATAAATCAGAATATAAACTAAGAAAACTCGATCACCTAACATACCCCAAAGCTTTATTAGAGAACTCTTTTGAACAAGAAAACAGCCAAAAACTCACTCCTTTTGAACTTTTTACAGCACTTAGAAAGGTGGGTATAGCAGCATCTCCAGAAGGAGGAAAACCAATACTTACAGGTGTTTTCTTTGACAACGATGGAGAAAAAACAACACTTGTCTCAACAGACGGTTACAGACTGGCAACAAACACAATATCCAACTTACCCATAGACGATGCAGGAATCGTTTCTTATAGATCTTTAAACGAAACCATAAAACTTTTTGAAGACAGTGAACAAGACATTTTTATAAACTCAACAGAAAGAGAACTTCATTTTCATAACGAAAAATACTACACGTCTGTTAGAAAACTGGAGGGAAACTACCCCGAATACCAGGCTCTTTTTCCGAAAGAGAACGTTTTCTCAATAGAGGTTGATAAAAAAAAGATATTGGAATCCCTTGACAGATCAACCGTAGTTGCTGAAGGGTTTATACCCGTGACATTAAAAGTGGTTGACGAAAACAACCTCAACATATCTTCTACAAACAAAGATATTGGTGGTGGGGTAGAAGAAGTAGATATAAAAATTCTTGGTCTCGAAGTAGGACACGTGACAGATTTTCAAATTTCTTTCAACCCAAACTATTTAATCCAAGGCATAGAAGTCTTAGACGGAAACAAAGCCTTTTTACGATTTTCTGGGAATGACAAACCAGCTGTTATTCAAGGTGAGGAAGAAACATATCAATACTTACTTATGCCTGTTAGAACTAGCGAATAGTGCTAAACAAAGAACCAGAAAAAATTAACCCAAATAATAATTCTTTAGGTATAAATTTTAAAAACTCTAAAAAAATAGAAAACTACATCACCAACAGTCATTACAAATGGGTAGACGATGTTGTGACAGGACCTGTTTTGGGAGACACATTGGTGGTTTATGTTGATAACTCCAGAGTAAAGAAAATCGTGCAATTAGACGAACAAAACTTAATCGTAAATATTGAGAAAAATACCAAAATAAGCCTTAAAAACATAGATATTCAAATATCTAATCTCAAGCAATAATCTCGAAATCTAGTAAAATAGGAGTTCAGCAGGGGCTGTAACAAATAAATGGAAGCGTATCTTGGAGATAGTTCGTGTCTAAAAAAGATTCAAATAGTTATGATTCAAAAGATATAAAAATTCTTGAGGGTCTAGAAGCAGTAAGAAAAAGACCAGCAATGTACATTGGTTCGACTGGACCAAATGGTTTACACCACCTTATCTGGGAGGTGTTAGATAACTCTGTTGACGAAGCTATGGCCGGAAGGTGTTCAACAATCAAAGTAGCTCTGGAGAAAAATGGATCTGTCACGGTGGAAGACGATGGAAGCGGAATACCGGTAAAACCTCATCCGAAAACAAAAATTTCAGCACTTACTACAGTTTTAACGACACTTCATGCTGGTGGAAAGTTTGAATCTGGAGCATATACAGTTAGTGGTGGCTTACACGGAGTTGGAATTTCAGTGGTTAATGCTCTATCAACTTTCGTAAAAGTCGAAGTTCAAAGAGACGGATATTTTTGGAATCAAGATTTTGATTTAGGTAAACCAAAATCGAAAATAAAAAGAGGAAAAGTCTCAAAAAAGACTGGAACAAAAGTCAACTTTTTAGCCGACCCTGAAATATTTGATGAAACACAAACCTATGACTACAACATTGTTTCCGAGAGACTGAGACAAACCGCTTTTCTAAATAAAGGGTTGAAAATAACCCTTGTTGACAACAGGGTAAAACCAGCAACAAAGGAACAGTTTCACTTTAAAGGTGGATTAGTTGATTTTGTTGTGTATCTAAATGAGGGATTCGAACCATTACACGATAAAATCATATCTTTTTCAGATCAAACAAAAGACTCAGAGATAGAAGTCGCTCTACAGTGGAAAAACGAAGACGATGTTACGGTAAAAAGTTTTGCAAACAACATCCACACACTTGAAGGCGGGACTCACGAAGAGGGGCTTAGAACCGCAGTAACAAAAGCTATTAATGATTTCGCAAAAAAAAGAAACCTCCACTCAGACATATCACTAACAGGAGATGATATTAGAGAAGGTATGACAGGAGTAGTTTCGGTCAGGGTTAAAGAGCCACAGTTCGAGGGTCAAACAAAGACAAAACTTGGAAATACTGAGATGAAATCCAAAGTACAGGTATTAATTAACGAAGAGTTTCCAAAGTGGCTTTCAAAAAACACAAAAGAAGGTAGAGCCATTGTAGAGAGATGTGCCGTGGCTGCAAAAGCTCGTATGAGTGCAAAAAAAGCAAGAGAGCTAACAAAAAGAAAAAGCATTTTAGAGACTTCTGGGTTGCCTGGAAAACTTGCAGACTGTTCATCAACTGATCCAACCGAAAGTGAACTTTTTATTGTTGAGGGAGATTCTGCCGCCGGTCCGGCAAAACAAGCTAGAGACTCTAGGGTGCAGGCCATACTTCCAATTAGAGGAAAAATTATTAATGTTCAAAAAGTTACTGAGAACAGAGCGCTTCAAAATGAAGAAATTAGTGCGTTAATAAAAGCAATTGGTACTGGAATAAAGGCACAATTTAATGAAGAAGAGTCAAGATATGACAAGATTATATTTTTAACAGATGCCGATGTAGATGGAGCCCACATTAGAACACTTTTATTAACGTTCTTCTTTAAATTTATGCCAGGCCTCATTACAAGCGGAAAAGTGTGGATTTCAGAACCACCACTTTACAGGTTAAAAGCTGCTTCCGGTATTACCTACTTAAAAGACGATGACGCACTATATGCATTCAAAAAAGAAAACAAGAACAAAAAATTTGATATAAGCAGATTCAAAGGTCTGGGTGAAATGAATGCCGGAGAGTTGTGGGATACAGCAATGAACCCAGAAACAAGAACACTCATTAAAGTAACCCTTGCAGATGCAAAAGGTGCAATGGCAAAGGCCTCAGATATGTTCGAGGTTCTTATGGGTAACGATGTTTCAAAGAGGAAACTATTTATTGAAAAGAATGCAAAAGACGTAAGGTTCTTGGACGTATAATGCCTGCTAAAAAACCACCAGCAAAAAAAACTACAGCTAAAAAACCACCAGCAAAAAAAACTACAGCTAAAAAACCACCAGCAAAAAAATCAGCTGCTAAAAAAGCCCCCGCAAAGAAGACAGCAACTGCAACCAAAGAGACTAAACCAAAAGAAGTAACTACAAGCAACGGCACAATTGCAGTTGAAGATGAAATTTCAAAATCATTCTTAGATTATGCAATGTCCGTTATTGTTTCAAGAGCATTGCCTGATGTAAAGGATGGCTTAAAACCCGTTCAAAGAAGAATTTTATATTCAATGTATGAAACAGGAATTAGACCCACGGGTCCTTTTAGAAAATGTTCAAAAGTTGTTGGTGATGTAATGGGTAACTATCACCCCCACGGTAACGAAGCAATTTATGGAACCTTAGTTAGACTTGGTCAACATTTCAGTACAAGATATCCATTAATCGAGCCTCAAGGAAATTTTGGTACCCCAGACGATCCTCCAGCAGCGATGAGGTACACAGAGTCTCGAATGTCTTCACTCTCATCCCAACTTCTAGATGGCATTGATGAAGATACTGTAAATTTTGAACCAAACTATTCGGGAGAAACTTCAGAACCAAAAGTTCTTCCAGCAAGGTTTCCAAACCTTTTAGTTAATGGTGCAGAGGGCATCGCAGTTGCAATGGCTACCAACATGCCTCCATATAATTTACGTGAAGTTACAGAGGCCGTTAAGTTTGCAATTGCAAATAAGGACGCAAAGCCAAGAGATTTTTTGAAAATAATAAAAGGACCCGACTTTCCTACTGGAGGTTTAGTAGTGGATACCCCCACTATTAAAGATGCAATTTTAAAAGGAAGGGGCTCCATTAAAATTCGAGCAGTAGCAGATATTGAAGAACTTGGTAGAGGTAGGTCTGCGATTGTTGTAAAAGAACTTCCTTATCAAGCTTCTACAGATCGTATTATGGAGAAAATTGCCACGCTTGTACAAGATAAAAAACTACAGGGAATATCTGATCTGAGAAATGAAAGCAGCGATAGAAATGGTACAAGGTTGGTTGTTGAGCTCAAAAGAGACGCAGTTCCACAAGTTGTTCTAAATCAACTTTTTAAACAAACACAACTACAAGACACCTTCTCTGTTAACTCGGTTGCTCTTGTGGATGGTGTTCCTAAGGTTCTCTCTGTTCCTGAGTTGATAAATTACTACATCGATCATCAAATTGATGTAATACAAAGAAGAACAAAATACAGACTAGATAAAGCTGAAAACAGACTCCATATTGTCGATGGTCTTCTTTTAGCATTAAACAAAATCGATCAAATTATTAAAGTCATTAAAGTATCTAAAGATGTCGATACAGCGAGAAAATCTTTGATGAAAAAATTTAAATTATCAGAAGTTCAGGCTTCACACATTTTGGACATGCCCCTCAGAAGACTCACAGCACTGGAAATGGAAAAACTTGAAGAAGAAAAGAAAGAGTTAAAGGAAACAATTAAAGAATTAGCAGCGATTTTGAAAAGTAGGGCCAAGCAAAACACAATATTAATCGAAGAACTAGAAGCTATTACTGATAAATTCGGCGACGAGAGAAGATCAAGAATTGTTCCAGATGTAGGAGAAGTTTCCATAGAAGACCTTATAGAAGATGAAGAAATTATTGTATCTGTTTCATCAAACGGATATGTAAAATCTGTCCCTTCAACATCTTATAAGAAACAAGGAAGAGGAGGAAAAGGGGTAAAGGCTGCTTCATCAGATGAAGACGTAATAGAACACCTTCTTTCTACTTCAGTACACTCCTACCTACTATTTTTTACTGACCAAGGAAAAGTCTATAGAGCTAAAGCTCATGAGATTCCAAAAACTAATAGAACTGCAAGAGGTTCTCTAATTCAAAATGTATTGTCAATGAGTCAAGATGAAAAAATACAAGCAATTATAGATACTAGAGATTACGAGACAGAAAAATTCTTATTAATTATGACAGAAAAGGGCACGGTCAAAAAATCTAAGTTTAAAGATTTCGACTCTAACTACAAATCTTTACAAGCTATAAAACTTAAAGATGATGACAAAGTTGTCTCTGTTAAAACAACTTCAGGTAAAGAAGATGTGATACTTGTTTCTCAAAAGGGCCAGGCTATAAGATTTGATGAGACAAACCTTAAAGCTCAAGGTAGATCAGCAATGGGAGTTAGGGGAATAAAACTTCGAGAAGGAGACAAAGTAGTTGGTGCTGCAACCTCAAGAGATGAAACGCTTTTATTTATTACCGCAAAAGGATATGGAAAACGTACTAAATTAGATGAATTTAGAAGAGCCGGAAGAGGTGGCATGGGAGTAAAAGCTCTAAAAGTTACAGATACTAAAGGAAATTTAGTAGGCGCAAGGTCTGTAGATGAAGATACAGAGGTTATGCTTATGAGTACAGGTGGAACTGCAATAAGATGTGCAGTAAAGCAAATTAAACAAATGAGTAGAGCAGCACAAGGAGTTAGGGTCATGAAGCTTTCTTCTGAAGAAGAAGTGTCAGCATTCATCCCGATTAAAAGTTAATCATGGTTCGTGTAAATAGAGTTAGAAGAATAATTCGAAAAATTGATCCTTGGACTGTTTTAAAAGTCACTCTCGTGCTTAATTTTGTTGTTGCATTAACTGTTGTTCTTGGTTTCTCAATTATGTGGGTGTTGTTAGTAAATGCTGGTGTTCCACAAGGACTAGAAGATATTGCAAGAAGACTAGCTCTACTAGATCAAGACGCTTCATTAGTTGGTAATATTGAACCACTATTTACTGGTTTGGTTTCTTTAGCAACTGTTTACATGTTGACCCAGACCGCTATAGCTACAGTGGGCGCTTTCTTTTACAATTTAGTTTCAGATTTAGTTGGAGGTATTGAAGTTGTTGTTCTCGAAGAGTCACACCTAGATGCTCAAGAAAAACCACAGAAAGTTAAGAATGCTCCAAGCAACGAATCAAAAGAAACAGTTATGATGTCATTTGTAAACTCTATAAAAAAAGCAAGAGCTGACAGAACAGCAGAACAAACGCCGTCGACACCTGACCTTCCAAGACCAGATGTGCCGAGGGATATCGAAGAACCCACACTGATGGATGTTTTAAAAAACGAAGAAAACGAAGAGGATGACTCTATTTAACCTGCTAGTATCTTAAAAGAATACTGAAGCGAAGTTAGTGAAAACCTAACACTGTCCCGCAACTGTGATTCGAAAGATAAGTCAGGTCGCCTTCAATATTTGTAAAACAACAATCCTCGAGAGAAGGAATGAAGTTTCTAAAATTTCGTACATTTTCTCAAGGTAAGAAAGGAAATTATGAAATTAAAACTAATTATTCTTGCCTTGTTATTTTCGATGTGCTCGAATGTAACACAAGAAAGCAATGAAGAGATCAGGGTGGTCTCGTTATCAACAACACACACAGAAGTTATTCAAACACTTGGTGGACAAGACACTTTAGTAGCAGTAGATGCCTTTTCTGAAGTAGATTTTCCAGTTGAAAGAATTGATGCATACACTGTTACAGCTGAAGAACTAGTTCCATTAAATCCAGACGTAGTAATTATAGCTTTTGACTTTAACGGAATTGTTGATGGCCTAGAGAGTCAAGAGATCAACTATGTACTGTTACCACCCGCTAAAACACTTGATGATGTTTATTCACAAATAGAAACAGTTGGTGACATTATAAACAAACGAAGCGAAGCAAGTACAAAAGTTAGAGACATGAAGCTCGAAATTAATCGAATACTTGATAATTCAAACTTTGGAAGTGTTTCTGTGTATCACGAAATAGGTTACACATATGGAATCTACAGCGTAAATAATGAATCTCTGATTGGGCAGATTTACAACGCAATGGGTGTTGAAAACATTGCCGGCCTAGCAGAGGATCCATTTGGTAGTGGTTATCCAGCACTTAGTGAAGAGGCGGTAATTGAATCCAACCCTGACTTTATAGTTGTAGGGCATTCGGATTATTTAAATAAAGACCTGTCCATTAGGGATGGTTGGGGTAATTTAACAGCAGTTCAAAATTCTAATGTCTATTTCCTTGATGACACATTGGCTAGCAACTGGGGCACTACTACTGTTGAGCTAGTCAGTTCGCTTGCAGGCGTCTTCGAAGAAAGTGCTCAAACCAACGTTTATTCAGATTATTTACTATTAATATCATTAATGGTTTTAGTAATAATGTTGTTTGTATTTACAAGAAGAACAACAAAAGAAAAAATTTAAAGGAGATTTATGAAAGGATACTCAAGCGATTTATACATTCTTGCATTTGACCACAGAGGCACCTTAACCAAAGGACTTTTGGGCGTAGAGGGAAGACTACCTAATGGTGATGAGATTGCAAGAGTATCCTCCATGAAAGATATCATTTTTGATGGCTTTCTTGAAGCCAAAAACCAAGGGATTGAAGGTGGAGATCCCGCAATATTAGTTGATGAAGCGTTTGGACTACAGGTACAAGAAAAAGCCAAAGAAATGGGAATTAAGTTTGCTGCTCCTGTAGAAAAGTCTGGACAAAAAGTATTCGACTTTGAATACGGGGACGACTTTGGTGAAAAAATAAAAGAAGTCAATGCAGACTTTGTAAAAATTTTAGTTCGTTGGAACCCAGACGATGATGCAGACACAAGACAAATTCAGGGCGAAAGAATTAAAAGATTATCTGATTGGCTTGATGAAAACGAAAGAAAGTTTCTTTTAGAGTTCTTGGTTCCTGCATCTGAACAACAGTTAGAAAGTGTTGGCGGTGATCAGGCTCGATATGACTCAGAAATTAGACCAAAACTTGCTGTTCAGGTAGTTGAGGAAATGAGAGAGCGTGGAGCGGATCCAGATATTTGGAAGATTGAAGGACTAGACACAACTGAAGACTGTGAAAACGTTTCAAAAGTTATCAAAGATGGCGGCAGAGAAGGTGTTATAGCAGTCGTTCTCGGTAGAGGTGCAAATGATGAAAAAGTTAATGAATGGTTAAGAGCCGGATCATCAGTTGACGGGTACAAAGGTTTTGCAATTGGAAGATCTATCTTTTGGGATTCTCTTAAAGGATGGCATGCTGGTGAGAAATCACGCGAAGAGGCTGTTTCAGAAATAGCAAACTCTTATCTTAGTTTTATATCTGAATATCAAAACGGGAGTTAAAAATGCCACAAGGCAAAGCAGTAATTGGACAATCGGGAGGTCCAACAGCTGTTATAAATAAATCACTAGTTGGGTTTATTAAAGAGGCTACCAAATCAGATTTTGATGAAATTCTTGGCGCAAGACATGGGTTAGCGGGTATGCTCAGTGAAGACTTTGTTGATTTATCAAATTTATCTGAAGCCCAGCTTTATGGAATGGGTAAAACACCCGCTGCAGCGCTTGGTTCAGTGAGAAAAAAACCAACAGACTCCGACATAGAGCAGCTTGTGTCAATATTTGAAAAACAAAATATTAGAAACTTCTTTTATATAGGGGGTAATGACTCTGCTGAAACAGCAAACTTAGTTTCTGAAGGAGCAAAATCTATTGGGTATGACATGAAAGCATTTCATATACCAAAAACTATTGACAATGACCTGCTTGAGACAGACCATTGTCCAGGTTACGGTTCAGCTGCTCGTTTTGTTGCTCACGCCTTCCAAGGTGATGATGCTGACAATAGAAGCCTTAAAGGAATCAAGATAAATGTTTTAATGGGAAGACATGCTGGGTGGCTTACTGCTGCAAGTATCTTAGGAAAATCTACTGAAGAAGACGGACCACATTTGGTATATGTACCTGAAAAAGTTTTTAATATTGATGAATTTTTAAAGGAAGTCAAAGAGGTTTATGACTCACTAGGAAGATGTGTAGTAGCTGTTTCCGAAGGTATTCATAATGAAGAAGGAGAATACTTCTTACAGACCTATGCAAGCGAAACAGGGTCTGGCTTGGCAGGGAAAAAAGACAGTCACGGAAATATTCAGTTATCAGGCTCAGGAGCACTGGGTGATACGTTAACAAATATTGTTTCAGAACATATAGACGGAGCAAGGGTTAGAGCTGATACTTTTGGATACTTGCAAAGATCTTTTTTGGCTGACGTTTCTGAGGTAGATGCTGAAGAAGCAGAGAAAGTTGGACAACACGCTGTAGTTGCTTCAAAAGAAATTCAAAGTGGATCCGTAATTCTTAAAAGACAATTGTCAGAAACATATAGTTGTGATATTGATGTTGTAGAACTAAGTAAGGTTGCTAAGCACACAAAAGACATGCCACAAGAGTTTTTAGAAGACAACAAGCCATATGTTACAAACAAATTTTTTGAATACGCCATGCCTTTAACCGGCGGAATAGAACCAAAAACACAAATTTTTGTTTAAATGTCAAAAATAGAACTCTCTAAAGATGACTTTCAAGCTTTTTGGGAAGCAACAGTGAGGTATTACGAACTAGACCCACAAGGCGTAATGCATAATGCAAATCATGTTGCATTTTTTGACCAAGCAATTACGGCTTATTTTAAGTATGTAAATTATGACTACTTAAAAGATATAGAAGAGACCCAAAAAGATTTCCACACAGTACAGATATTAGTTCAGTACAACAAACCACTTTACTTTGACCAAGATATTGAAATTGGTGTCAAAATCAAAGAAATTGGTAACTCGAGCATGACCTGGATAATGGGAATGTTTTTAAAAGAAACAGGTGAATTAGTGAGTTCCTGTGAAGCTGTTCATGTATACACAGACCAAACAACCATGCAATCAACACCAATTACAGACGACCTTAAAGAGAACCTACAGTTTAATTAATCAAAACGTAAGCACTAACATTATCAATATGAGCCAAAGAAGATATGATATCGATGCATTGCGATCTATAGCAATGTTCCTACTTATTTTTTATCATCTTGGAGTTTCGTTTACCTCTATTGCACCACAAATCTCTTTCGTCCAAAACAAGAGGGTAGCAGATGGAATATGGCCATTGCTAAACCTAATGAACAGCTGGAGGATACCACTTGTTTTCTTAATTGCAGGAATTGCTTTAAGGCTTTCATTTATAAAAAGAACCAAGATGCAAATATTTAAAGAGAGAACAAAAGTTCTTGGCCTTCCGTGGTTGTTTGGAACTCTTGTATTTTCAACTTCCTCGGTTTTTATTGCAGGGAAATATTATAACTACTGGTTCTTGGATGAGATAAACGAAGCAGCTTTGTTTTCCTTTCAATACCAAGGAGTACATTTGTGGTTTTTAATAAATATTTTTATTTACTGTTGGCTTTTTGTTCCAATTTTAAATTTTATATCAAAAGAAAATTTTATTTCTTCATTACTTAACAGACCGGGAGGAATATTTTTATTTGCAATACCAGTAATAGCTGAGGGACGTCTGCTTAATTCAGTTAGATTTAAAACAGAAACATACGGAGATTATTACACCACCTACGCTCTTACGGAGCATGGTTTTATTCTTGGCCTTATATGGTTTGCTATAGGCATAATTCTTACTTCTCAAGGTGATGCCTTTTGGGAATCAAACAAAAAGAACTGGCGATTACACCTGGTTTTAGGCATGACGTCATATTTTTATAGACTGTTTAACAATTTTATAGAAGACTATGCCCTGGATAATAGGCTCATAGCTTTTGAGTCCTTTAATTTTATTTTTGCGCTGTTAGGCCTTGCTGCAGTGTATTTAAACAAAGACTCACCACAGCTTACCTACTATAAAACAGCTGTATACCCTG
>CACKFQ010000010.1 GCA_902599555.1 uncultured Candidatus Actinomarina sp.
TGACTCACCTTTCATTTCAGCTAAGGCTTGTTCAACACTAATGCCCAAAGCTTTTGCTCTTGCTTCCGCAGACCTCTGCAACAAATGTTCTGGAATATCTACCATAAGCCTCTATAAAGGTCCTGAAATTCCGCCATCTTTTCTTACTCTCCAGAAGTGGACAGCCATAAAGATAACAATGATAAATGGCAAGAAAAGTACATGAAGAACATAAAATCTTAATAACGTAGCAGTTGTTGCCTCAAGTCCGGCGAACAATCCAAATTTGGCCTGAGCTCCAATAACAGGTGTGTAGCCAGCCATGTTACCTCCAACAGTGACAGCCCATATAGCTAGCTGGTCCCAAGGAAGAAGGTAGCCTGTAAATGACAATAATAAGGTTAGTAAAAGCAAAATTACTCCTATGACCCAGTTGAACTCTCTCGGTGCTTTATATGCTCCGTGATAAAAGACTCTAGACATATGAAGGAATACAACTAGAACCATAAGGTGTGCACCCCACCTATGCATATTTCTAACTAACGAACCAAATGCGATGCTTGTTTGTAGGGTCTGGATGTCAACGTACGCAAGTTCTGTAGGACGGAAATAAAACATAAGCCAGATTCCGGTAATTGTTAAAACTATGAAAAGAAAGAAACTTAATCCACCCAAGCAAAGAGTGTATGAGAGCCTAACTCCGTGTCTTTTAACTTTGACTGGATGGAGGTGATACAACACGTTATTCATAACAACATAAGATCTGTTTCTAGGACTGTCTACATAGCCTTTTCTAAAAGGAGAACCCGGACGGAAAATACTGGACATTAATTTTCCACCTCTGAAGCTGTCGCTAGCACTTACTCTTGCTTCTTTAATCCTGTCTCGAAGAGATAATTTTTGCATTATATAATTCTAAAGCCTTCCATATATATATCCGTGTCTGTCGTTCCTCTCACCAGAGTCTTCATCCCAAGGTGCTGTATAAACACCATTTTGAACGGCTTGGTCTGCTAATGAGCCGGCAAACTTTCCAAGGGAAATCACTCCTGTTGGGCATCTATCTACACACAGTGCACATCTAGTACAAGCTTCTTCATCAACAACAAAAAAACCTGGTGCCTCAGATTCATCTGGAGCTTCAACATTTATTGAGTCATCGATTGCATCAACAGATAAATAATGAATGCATTTCCAAGGACATATATCAACACACCCTTCACATAAAATACATTCTGCTTCATCTATATGTAAAAATTGTTTTGGACGGACACGAGAAGTGACTTTTTCTGTATCAACCATTGCAAGGTTGTACTTCTTTTCAAACTCTGGCATCTCTATTAAGACTTCTGATTTAGGCATCTTGCTCCACTCTTACGACCTCTTTGCCATAATCAGAAATTCTTGATTTAGAACTTTCAATTTTATTATTTACATCTTGGATTAAATAAGCAACTACTAATCCTGCGATTAAAAAGTTAGTTGAAATACCTAACTGTATGATGTCTTTTAACGCAGCAAGGCTTAAGCCAATTTCATTATTTAAAAATAGTATTGGTGGAAATTGTATAAACTCTCTTTGACCGGTCCACTCTAAAGGTCCTTGTGCTAGGTTCAACCACTCTGATGGGACAATTCCTAAGAGGATTGACATTTCGATCCATGTTAGAAATGCAAAATAAGTAGCTTTTGCCCAAGTTAATTCATTTTGATTCCACACCACTAATACCATTCCAAGTAAAAGAAGCTGGCTAGCACCAAATGCTAAAAGCTGACCAATAGATTGTGGCAACCACCCTCGTGGGATCCAGTTAAAATAATTTACTACTTCACCTTCAGGAAGACCAGCAAAATGAGCGATGATAACTCCAATGGTCATACCACCGAGCCCTGAAACAATTGAAACTAAACCTATTCTGTATCTAAATTTATAAATTGTATAAATCAAATTTCCTCAAACCTTACCTATATATAATATCGTAAGTTTGGATAAAAATATAAATTGAATTATTATCTTTTTTTAAAAAATTTTCGTTAACACCAAGCTACATTTTTCCAATATAATAGTAAAGTCATATTGAATATTGGCTAAATTGATGAAAATAAAGTTGTTTCCAAAAAACGAACAAGAACTTTCAAAACTCTTTGTTTTGATTTTTCCACTTACCTTGTTGCTATCACTTACTATTTCATTTTTAAAAAATGCATACTTTACTTTTGCAAACCTTCTACCAAACAACTCGGTTTTTAACTATGGATTCCTAGACAGGCTCGACACACAGGCTGCTTTAGGTTTAGTTTTCGGTGCGTCACTTTGTTTGAGCTTTTCTTATTTATTTTCAAAATCACTGGGTAGGTCAATGGTATTATTCCCGATTGTATTTCTAACTTTACTGGGTGTTGTTGGAACTGAGTTTTTAGACATACTTGTAAACTTCTTCTTTCAAAACACAGCATATGATTTGGGGAATAGTTCCCTTCTTATTCTTTTAAAAATTCTGGTTGTATTTGGGTTATTTGGACTTGCCACACTAAACCTACTTGCTAAAAAAGAAGCTTCAATTTTTGCAAGTGCACAATTTATTTATGGTACGGTAGTCTTTTACTTAATTTCTCTGTTTATTGTTAGAGCAGAATTAAATGTGTTTTCAGACATATTTTTGGTTAACTCTTTATATACAGGCACACATATATATGTTGGTGTTGCTTTCATATATATGGCAATAGTTCATTTTTTAATGACTAGACCACTCCAAGCAGTGTTATTCAACAAAACCCTTTCATCTATTACGTTTTGGGGGTTTTTGTTCCTACTGCCTTGGACAAATTTTAAATACTATTACGGCTCGGTGCTTCCAAATTGGATTGAAAATATATCTATCTATCTCTCAATGAGTCTTGTTGTTCCTTTGTTGGCTTTCCTTGTTAATTACATCAAAACAATACAATCTAAGGAAGTTGATGGAGTAGGATCACTAAATCTGCTTAACTTTTCAGTAATCCTTTTTTCTATAACAACAATTTTTCATATGATTTCAAGTTTTGAAAACCTTCTTCCAATTTTAGGGATTACAAATTTTGTAAATGTTATTACCTATGGGCTCATTGGATCTCTTGTGCTAGCAACAATATCCTTAAGTTATTATTTAATACCTAAGTTATATGGAAGAGAAGTTAACTACTCTAGACTTGAAGACATTACCTTTTTTGGTTTCAAAATATCATATCTTTTATTGTTGATTAACAATACTGTATTGGGCGTTAACTCAGGTTATTCATGGAATGCGGGAGCAAATGCAGGAAGCCCAACGATTTACGGAGAAGGGTATGGTATTGTCTGGAATCTTATAAGTTTTAATTTTTCTGTTAATACTTTCATCTCTCTACTTTTACTTGGTAGTGGTTTTCTATATTTAATTTCTGTTTTACGAGCAATCTCATCTGGTTCAATAACAACTGTTGAAGAAATGGTTTATAGCAATGATTGAAGTGTTAGCAGAAATTTTTGAATTCATAGCTGGAAGCTGGTACACAAAGCGAAAAAAGAAACCCGTGGAAACTAATGAGGAGAACTCAAGTGAGTGATTTAGTTAACAAAGTAGCTGAATTATTAAATGCACCAGTTGATCTTGTTCAGAGATCTGCAGAGGCAAGAGCGCAGGCATCTGGAAAATCTGTTGAAGAGGTATTAAGTTCATGGGCTGGTGGAGAAAGTGTTGCAGCAAGCGCAGCGCCAGCTCCAAAAGAAGAAACTACTGTTGAAGAAGCTCCAAAAGAAGAGGCTCCAGCTGCAGAGGTTGTAGAGGAGGTTATTGAGGAAGTAGTTGAAGAAAGCGAAACCCAGGATGTTGTTGAGGAAGTAGTTGAAGAAATTGTTGAGCTAAAAAATGAAAGTGCTTTAAGTTTTATTTCAGGAGTTCTTTTAGTTGGTCTATTTACATTTCTATTTGCTTTTGTGATTCCAAAAAACCAAGCAACAGATATCGTTAGTGACTCTCTAAATAACAGCATTAGTGCATCAAATGAAGTTATTAAGGGAGCTGAAGTATACGCAGAGTTGAATTGCCAATCCTGCCATACACAGAATGTTAGAACTCTAATTCCAGACACTCAAAATGGTAAAGTTCTAAAAAATAAATTTGCAAATGAAACGTTAATTAATAATGTTGGAAATATAAGACTTGGACCAGATCTTTCCACCAGCGCAACACGTGAACCTACAAACAACAGCCAATGGCTAACTAGATACTTATCAGACTCAACATCTGTCAATAGGGGTATACCACACCCAAGTTATGACTTTCTCGATGATGACGATTTGGAATATCTCGTAACTTATTTACTATCATTAGGAGAATCAAATGAGTGATTTAGTAAATAAAGTAGCAGCAATTTTAAACGCACCAGTTGACTTGGTGCAGCGTTCTGCGGAAGCAAGGGCTGCTGCTTCTGGGGTTTCAGTTGATGACGTTCTAAGTTCATGGGCTGGCGGCGAAAGTGTAGCTGCGTCTGCTCCAAAAGAAGAAGCTCCTGTTGAAGAGGCCCCAAAAGAAGAAGCTGTTGTCGAAGAAACAGTTGAAGAAGAAGCTCCTGTTGAAGAGGCCCCAAAAGAAGAAGCTGTTATTGCAACTGCTGTAACACGACAAGTAACTAAATCTATTTCCTTTGCTAATGAAACAATGGGTATAAAAATTAATTCAGAAAACCTTCTTCCTAAGTGGCTCAACTTTAGTTTTATTATCATTCCATTATTTATCCTCATAGGACTTATTAGTTCTTCTAACACACAAGAGTGCGGTGAAAGAGGAATGCTAAATGTCGATAGAAAGTCTCAAGAGGCTGTTAATTGTGATGGCTCTCCTTATGAAGGTAGAGGTGTTGCTGCAACAAACACAATAAATTATATTGCACTCGGTCAAGAAGTTTATGCAGGTGCTGCTGCATGTGCTGGCTGTCACGGAGGTGCCGGTGGCGGTGGAGTTGGTCCAGCATTTACTGGTGGTGCGTTATATACTACTTTCCCAACATGTGCAGATCACACTAAATGGATCCAACTCGGATCTGCAGGGTGGCAAGCTGAAGTAGGGCCAACTTATGGTGCTGAAGATACAGTATCTATTGGAGGAATGCCAGGATTTCAAGGAAAGCTTACAGAAGATGAATTATATGCTGTTGTTGTCTTTGAGAGAGTAGTTTTTGGTGGCGGAAACACTGAAGAAGTACTTAGTGACTGTGGTCTTTTAGAAACAGAAGAGGACGAAGTCACCACAGAAGCCGTTAGCTCAACTCCTTAATGAAAAGATTCTCACTTCTTTATATATTTGTTTTTTTTGATGGACTATCTGTTGCCTCCAGCTCTTTATTTGGATTTTTCTTTCCAAAACTATTTTCTGATATTTTTGGAGCTAATTTTGGAGGTAATGACTTAGTTTGGCTGAAATTTGTACTGTTACCTGGAGTAGCAATAAATGTTCTTCTTATGTTTTTTGCATTAACTAAAAATAGGCCAGGTATTTTACTCTCTAATATATTGAGAGTTTTTACAACAGTTAGTTACTTATTTATGTGGGGAGAGGCAACAATTATTAGATCCTTACTAAACCTTATAATTATCCACCATGTAATTGTTGTGACTACAACTTTTGTTTTATATTTTAAAAAAGAAGATAACACAACCTCAGAGGAACTCAATCCAATTTAAATGGTTATAAAAAAACAGGTTTGTTTCTTTCTAAAACTTAATTAAAATTTTTTTATGCTACCTGTTATTTACTTTCACATAGCTCTTGTTGCTATCAGTGCGCTTTTGTTTTACGTAATCCTTTAACAATGGTTAAACAAAAACGAGAGAAAAGAGTCGTAGGGTGGAAAGAGCATGCTGCTTTACCTGATCTCAATGTAAAAAGTGTTATTGCAAAAATAGATACTGGAGCAACTTTAGCTTCAATTGATGCAGCCGATATAAAAATTGTTACTAGAGATGAAGTCAAATACGTAAAGTTCAAGGTAATGAAAAGAAATAATACAGTAAGAAAAACATCTGCTCCACTTGAAGGATATAAACGAATAAAAAGTTCTAATGGTGATGTTGAGAGAAGACCATATATAAAAACAACACTGTTAATGGATGGCATATCTAAAAAAATAGAACTTACTTTAACTGACAGAGGCCCAATGGATTACACAATGCTTATTGGAAGAAAAGCATTAGGTAGAAGATGGGTGGTTAATCCATCGATAAGTTTTCTAACAAAGCCTAATAGAGATTAAATATGAAACTTGGAATACTTTCGCAGGATATACGACTTTATTCAACAAGTAGGCTTTATGAATCAGCTAAAAATAGAGGTCATGATACAGAAGTAGTCAGTTATTTACGATGTTATATGAATATAGCAAAAGCTAAACCTCGAATCTTTTTTCAAGGTAGACAAATGAATTTTGACGTGGTGATTCCAAGAATTGCTGCAACATGGACGTTTTATGGAGCTGCAGTTGTTAGACAGTTTGAATTAATGGGAGCATTATCTGCAAACTCTTCAGCTTCAATTAGTAGATCCAGAGATAAATTAAGAGCATTACAGTTAATTGGAAATAGTGGTGTTGAGATGCCTGTTACGGGATATGTTCATCTTTCAAGAGACATTGAATCAGTATTAAAATCTGTTGGTCAACCTCCATATGTCATTAAATTACTTGAGGGAACTCAAGGAAGAGGAGTTGTATTAACCGAAACTATGGAAGCTGCGATTAGTGCTATTGAGACAATGAAAAAGATTGATGCAAACATATTGATTCAGGAGTTTGTAAGTGAATCTAGGGGGGAAGACATTAGAGCAGTTGTTGTCGGCGATAAAGTTGTAGCTTCGATGAAACGCAAAGCTAAGCCTGGAGAGTTTCGTTCAAATGTTCATCTCGGTGGAACTGTCGAAAATTATGATTTAAATGAACAAGAAGAAGAAAGTGCCATTAAAGCTGCAAAAGTACTTGGCCTTTCTGTTGCTGGTGTTGATTTAATTCAATCAAATAGAGGTCCATTGGTTTTAGAGGTGAATTCTTCACCTGGATTAGAAGGAATTGAAAAAGCTAGTGGTGTTGATGTCGCTGATAAAATTATCGAATATTTAGAAAATGAGTATGCCAACAGAGATAAATCTAAACCAATAGATATTTAAAAAAATAAATTTTTTAAAACTCTAAGTCTTGAGAATATCCCCTCTTCTATAACTTTGTTATTTTTCAAAAGAACAGGTACTCGAATTAAATATTCTTTAAGGTCTTCTTGAACATCTACCTCTCTAATTTCATAAAAAGGTTTAAGAAATTTAATTTTGTTTTGTGCTTTTTTACACAACTCGCAATTGTCTGTCGTTACAAAAATTAATTCTGACATGTATTATGTACTCATGAGGCCGTGGACTTTAGTTTTTATAATTTTGCTAGTGTTAATTATTTTTATCTCTGGTTCTATTGCCATATCTAATTTGAGACTTTAATAATTACTTTCGAATTATCTTTGCAATTTAACAATTTTTGAGCATTTCCGTTACTTATAAATAACGAAGCCATGCCCCAAGAATCAATAACAATTCCTATCCCACCGATTGTTTCGTTTTTGTAGGTTTCGCACCACTTAGCACTAAGTTCTTGATTATCAATTTTTATAGGGATGACATCACCAATTTTAAAATCTTTTTCAGTTAATTCTTGTGGAGATATATTGGTTTGACAGTTACCAAACTCATCAATATACAACACCTCACCTTTAATTTCATCATCTGTAATATCTGTGAGGGGAATCAAATATTGTTTTAAATCTTCAAGATCAAGTTCCGGTCCAAACTCTTCTAGTTTTAGTTCTCCTGATGCATATCCTGCAGCAAAGGGAGCAAAAATGTCTCTTGCATGAAAAGTGTTTCCTTCGTGAGGAATAATCCAATTTTCATTTTCTAAGGCATAAGCTTTTTGCGCACCCCCAACTGTCGCACAAGCCAAATTAAGCAAACCATTGTCAGGTCCAATCATTACCCCCCAGTCGGTAGTTATTGCAATAGCTTTTCTGTTTGTACCGACACCTGGATCTACAACTGCGAGGAGAACTCCTTGTGGTATATATTGAATTGCCCGCATTAACAAAAGGCTTCCATATTTAATATCTTGAGGTGGAATTTGATGAGATATATCATTAACTAAAATATCTTTATCTATACGGCTTATTACTCCTTTTACTACCCCAACTGAGCCGTCTTGTAAACCAAAGTCTGAAGCAAATGAAATTATTTTTTTTGCCATGAAATGAGTATAAATAGTAAATATTTGTTAACCTAAATCCTTAAGGAGTATTTTGAAAAAGCTTTTTTATTCACTTGGAATATTTTTTGTAATTATCTTATTAGCTGTTGGCTGGTATTTTTCAGGCCTTATTTATGAAACTGGTTTAAATCCAGAATTTACTGATTCTGAAAACGTAGGAACCGCAGAAGATAGGGTCTTAATTGATTCAATAGCTAAAGATACAATAAAACTAAATGTCGAGGAAGAACAATGGGGACCTCTTCTTGAAAATGGAATATACGGAATTATTGGGCAAAATGGTGAAGCAATTGTTGGCAAGATTTTATCAAGTAATGAAAACGTCATAGAAAGAGAGCTGCTCCAAGTAACCGGTACATTAGTTTCTGGTGACAGAATTAGTGCTTCAGGGTTAATTAGACAAGATAATGACGGTACCTATAAAATTTTAGGATCAAGCGGTTGGTCAGGACAAGCCACAGATGGTGTTTACACGCCTGAGTCAGTATCAGAAGTTGAATATGAAGACATTTTTTATGAATCTGATGTTGGTAGTTTTCCAGCATATCTTACATCTAAAGGTGATAACGGTATTGTAATTTTTGTTCATGGTTTTAGAGGAAATTATGCAAGAGAAGTATTTTCTTTAATGAGAACTAAAGACCTTGAAGAGCTTGGCTTTAGATCCATGATTATTTCCTATAGAAATGATCGTGGCCTTCCTAAAGACCCTTCAGGAATATATCAATATGGCGTTACTGAATGGGCAGATTTAGATGCTGCGATAGATGAAGCCAGAAAATCTAACGAAAACATTATTTTATTTGGAATTAGTGGTGGTGGTGGACCGGTGTCTTCTTGGATAGAAAATACCGATGATTTAAGTAAAGTCAGTGGAATCATTTATGAAGCTCCTGTAATTAGTTTTTGGGAAAGTGTTGAAGTAAATGGTGCAGCGAGATTTCCTTGGTTGCCTGAAGTGCTCTTTAGTTATTTCAAAATAGTCACAGAACTAAGATACGGAGTCGACTTTGACTCGATGGACTTTAGAGAGGCTGTAATAGGCTCTACAATTCCTACATTATTATTCCATGGTGATGATGATGAGTGGGTTCCAGTTGAAATGTCAGATTTAATTGCAGAATCTCGAGACACCAACTTTACCTATATTCGTTATGAAAATGTTGGACACGTAACTTCTTGGAATGCAGATCCTGATAATTATTTTTATCAACTAAATACCTTCTTGTCTAGTTTAGATTAAGCAAAAGCCTTATAAAGAATCTCTATTTCTCTGGCTGTATTAGCCCAGCTATAAGCTTTTGATTTGTCTAAACAGTTCAACATAGTCTCTTCAAACTTGTCATTGTTATTCAATAACTCTTTTACAAAATTATTTACATTTCCGTCAATCAAACTTTCTGAATAATAACCATTCTCATTGCTTTCAACAATCTCTAGCAGAGAACCACTATTAGTTGTTAGAACTGGCACGCCCATTGCATTTGCCTCAGCTGCTACGAGTCCGAAGGTTTCAAATTTAGATGTATGTATTAATAGTTTTGACTTATTTAATAAATCTCTTATCTCTACTTGTGGAAGGTTGTCAAGAAACTCAATATGCGATTCAAGGTTTAAATCTACAACAGTTTGTTTTAATTCTTCTAAATATTCACTACCAGATTTTCCACTTGGTCCGCCAACAAAATAGCAAACAAAATTATTTTCAACTTTTCTAAAATTATCCAAAAACTTAATCGTTTCAATTTGCCCTTTTTGTTCTTGAATTCTTCCTATGGATAAAAATATATTTTCTCTTTTTATTGTTGAGTCGGGTGAAAATACCTCTACATCAACTCCAGGGGTTATTAGTTTTATCTTGTCAGAGTCAACATTATAATTTTTTAAAATCAGATCTTCTTCAAACAATGAAGATGCTGTAATAACATCTGCCGAAGTCATGATAATTTTTTCACAATCAACTCTTTCTTTGTTGTACCCATCAAGAAAAATTCCCAAACTATGAGAAGTGTAAACAAGTGGTTTGTTAAATTTATTTGCAATCTCTTTTCCAACTAAACCGGATAACCAATAGTGAGTATGTATTACATCAAAACACTCTATATCAACTGATTCGTATAATTTATTAATAAACTCCTGTAAATAGATTTCCTTATCTTCAACTGAAAGATATTTATCGAATAAATTTAATGACTTAAATTCAAGATTGCCCTTTACAAAGCTCTCTGCCTTTTCAGCGGTTAGAACAGTTACAAAATTATTTTTGGATAATTGATCTGAAATTTTCTCAACATAAATATTTAAACCTCCGGAATCATACTTCCCAGCGCTCCCAAAAGGTGCTGTATGAAAGCTAATTTGTAATATTTTCATAAAATTAAATTCAAATCATACAGTTGAACTGATTTTCCACCTAAATCAAACTTGTATCTTTCTGTACCTTTTAGAAAATCAAAAAAAGACTTACCATTATGTATTAAACCTTGAATTATGAGGTCATTTAGGACAATGCCAGGATTTAAAGAATTAAATTCATTATCTCTACTTGAGTTATATAGATAGCAGCCATTGTTGTTTTCATAACAGAACGCAGTTGAGACCACTCCTTTGTCAGTGTTTAAATAATAAATTTTCCAACCATCTAGATTGAGAAGTTCTTCAAAATAAGCTTCAACATTTTCTGTCATAAATTTTCCTTTTTCACCTTTAGACTTTTTATGTTGTGAAGCAAAAATTTTAAATATCTCATTTTCACGAGACTCTAGAAGTTCAAATGAAGCTACTTTATCTGAAAATTTTCTTTTTTTCCTATTAAGTTCATGACGATTCTTTTTTGTTAAATTTTGAAGGTATTCATCGTATTGTTCTGGTAATAATAAATTTACAGAAATGTCTGATTTTTTTATCCTGATTGATTTATAAACATCCGATTGTAATATTTTTTGAATTTGGAAATAGTGTAATGAGTCTAAATTAACATTTGCAATAGAATTATTTTGTAAAATATTCTTATTTATTTCACTAGTAGGCCTGTAATCAACAAAATCTCTATTGCCGATATTCACAATAGTTTTATCCGATATTGCAAAATCTTCAAAGATAGTATCTTGATCATCATTAAATTGTTTTACTAGTTTTAAAAATTCTTTATTAGTAAATGGTGAGTCTAAAACTTGTTTTTCCACAAAACTTAGAATAAACCATTTACAACATTTAGGGAATCAACAATGTATAACGATGCAATAAAGGCCAACATAAAATCAAAAATATAAATCTGACTAGAAAGTCTCGATGTCAATTCGTACTCTAAGCGAATTTTTACAAACATAAAAGTTATTAATGTTGTAAACAATGCTGTCGTTAGTCCCGCTAGAAATATATACAAAGTGTTAAATGAATAAAAACTACTTACTCCAATAAACACAACGGAGACAATAAAAAAGTTAAAGAAGAACTGGAAGTTGCTAAATTGAACTGCAAAATATGTTGCAAGAGTCTTCAAAAATAGTAGCAAAAGATACAGATAAGAAACGTAGTAGATATTTTGTTGAAAACTTTCAATTACAATAAATCTATTTACTAGAAAAGATAAAAATAAAGCTACAAGTACATTGCCAACTTTATATATGTTTATATCTTTTTGAAACAAGAAGTAAGTTATAGAAAGTAGTAAGCATGAGAGCAGCAAGCCAACTGTGTCTATATTTGAATTGATGTTTTGAATTCCAACAGAAGAAAAAGACAGCAATAAAACCGTGAGAACTACAAGATATTGGTTAGATTTAATATCAAATTGACCTATCAGCATCTCTGTAAGCCAAACTAATGTTAACCCTACAAAACAAGATGTAATCAATGCTTTATTTGAAATTACAACACCCACAAATATTGCAAAAGATAGAATATATTGAAAATAACGTAGTTGAATTTGAAACATCCTCGCGAAAATTTTACTTGGAAAAGCTTGAAATTGTAAGCATTTTATAATATAGTTATAAAACACTATATTTAGTGTTATTTTGTATCCCCTATACAATATTTAGTTATAAAAGGAGAAAAAGTGGCAAAAAAATCAGGGCTAAAAGTAGACAGAAAATATACAATACCAGGCAACCCATACAACAACATCACATGGGAAAAACGTAGTTCAAAAATTACTAACCCGGATGGGTCCGTTGTATTCGAAATGAACGATGTAGAGATTCCATCTACATGGTCACAGGTAGCAACTGACATCATGGTTTCAAAATATTTTAGAAAAGCTGGAGTACCTCAACTGGATGCTGAAGGAAATGAGTTAAAAGATGAAAATGGCGATACAGTTCTTGGTCCCGAAACATCTTCAAGGCAAGTTTTTGATCGTTTAGCTGAAACATGGAGACATTGGGGTGAGAAAACTGGATATTTCGCCTCTTCTGATGACGCGCAATCATTTGAAGATGAACTTAAATACATGCTTGCAACACAAATGGCAGCTCCAAACAGTCCTCAGTGGTTCAATACTGGATTAAATTATAAATATGATTTAACCGGTCCACAACAAGGCTTCTGGTATGTAGATCCAAAAACTGGTAACTTAACTCCAGGTGAAGATTCTTATTCACGTCCACAGCCACATGCTTGTTTTATACAGTCCATTGATGATGATTTAGTAAATGAAGGCGGAATAATGGACCTCTGGGTTAAAGAGGCTCGCCTGTTCAAGTTTGGTTCTGGAACTGGTACAAACTTTTCAAATTTAAGAGGTGAAGGCGAACAGCTTTCAGGCGGTGGTGTTTCTTCAGGGGTTATGTCATTTCTAAAAATTGGTGACAGGGCCGCTGGAGCTATAAAATCAGGTGGAACAACAAGAAGAGCCGCAAAGATGGTCATATTAGATCTGGATCATCCAGATATCGAGGACTTTATTGAGTGGAAAGCTATTGAAGAAGATAAAGCAAGAGCTCTAATTGCTGCAGGATATCCAGCTGATTTCAATGGTGAGGCTTATGCAACTGTCTCTGGTCAAAATTCAAATAACTCAGTAAAAGTTCCAACTGAATTTTTGACTGCAATAGAAGAAGATGGCGACTGGGATCTTATAGCAAGAACAGATGGATCGGTCATGAAAACTGTGAAAGCTAGAGATCTCTGGAACAAAATCGCTGATGCAGCATGGAGGTGCGCAGATCCTGGTGTCCAGTACGATACAACGATAAATGAATGGCACACTTCACCAATGGGTGGAAGAATTAGAGCTTCTAATCCATGTTCAGAATACCTATTCTTAGACAACACAGCATGTAACTTAGCAAGTCTTAATCTTGTTAAATTTTATGATGACGATACACAAATTTTTGATGTTGCATCATATAAGCATGCATTAAGAATCTGGACCATTGTGCTTGAAATATCTGTTGAAATGGCTCAATTCCCATCAAAAGAAATTGCCCAAGGATCTTATGACTACAGAACTTTAGGACTTGGTTATGCAAACCTCGGATCATTATTAATGAGAAAAGGTATTGCTTATGATTCAAAGCTTGGAAGAGCTATCGCTGGTGCTTTAACTGCGATGCTTACTGGAGAAGCATATAAGGCATCTGCAGAAATGGCAGGAATTGTTGGACCTTTTCCTAAGTACAAAGAAAATTCTGAAAATATGTTGCGAGTTATGAATAATCACAGAAAAGCAGCATACGATTCAAATGACTACGAAGGCTTAAGTCATGACCTAATTGCAATTGATCAAGAACTATGCCCTGAGTACCTATTAGAAGCAGCTCAAGCTTCTTGGGATGATGCTGTTGAGCTTGGGACTAAAAATGGTTACAGAAATGCGCAGGCTACAGTATTAGCTCCAACGGGAACGATTGGATTATTAATGGATTGTGATACAACTGGTGTAGAGCCTGACTTTGCATTAATGAAATTCAAAAAACTTGCCGGTGGTGGTTATATGAAGATAGCTAACCAATCAATTGGACCTGCATTAGATGCACTTGGCTATAAATCTAATGAAGTTGATGAAATAATTAATTATGTAATTGGATCAATGTCACTAAATGACTCTCCTTATGTAAATAAGAATTCATTAATGGAAAAAGGATTAAGCGAAGAAGATGTTGCAAAAATAGAAGACGCACTTCCGGGGGCTTTTGAAATTCAACATGCTTTTAATGTTTTCGTATTAGGCGAAGAAACACTAAAAAATCTTGGTATTGACGAAGAAGCTTATACATCATTTGATTTCAATTTACTTGAAACGCTTGGATATTCTCGAAATGAAATAGCACAGGCTAATCTTCATATATGTGGAACTCAAAAAATTGAGGGTGCACCATATTTGAAGGAAGAGCACCTAGATGTTTTCGATTGTGCAAATAAATGTGGAAAAGATGGAGAACGATTTATTCACTACATGGGACACGTAAGAATGATGGCTGCTGCTCAACCATTTATATCTGGTGCAATCTCTAAGACTGTAAATATGCCTAATGAAGCAAGTATTGAAGATATTGAAGATTGCTACTTTGAAGCTGCAAAAATTGGTGTCAAAGCTATTGCTATTTATAGAGATGGATCAAAAGCATCACAACCTCTCTCTGCTTCATCTGATGAGGGGGACTCCGATGAAAATGACCCAGAAGTAAATAAAATTCTTGAAGAAGAAGCAATGCTTGTACAGGGTAATTATGCTCCTGGAACAAGTCCATCATTGGCTTATGCTGGGGTAAATAGACCAAGATTCCTTCTTCCCGAAAGAAGAGATGGCTGGACTCAGGAAGCAAGAGTTGCTGGACATAAAGTGTACTTGAGAACAGGTGAATACCCTGATGGAACCTTGGGTGAAGTCTTTATTGATATTGCAAAAGAGGGTGCGACACTCAAAGGAGTATTAGGATGTTTTGCAATTGCTGTTTCTAAAGGCCTACAGTACGGAGTTCCTTTAGAAGAGTTTGTAGATACATTTACATTCCAAACATTTGAACCTAGAGGTATGGTTGAAGGCCATGAAAACATTAAAATGAGTAATTCTATCGTAGACTATGTTTTCAGAGCATTAGGCCTTGAATATCTAAACAGAACAGATCTCGTACAAGTTCCCCCAAAAGAGACTTCTAATGAGGTGTCTGAAACAATAGAACCTGTTCAAGAAGTTGAGCCTGCTCAAAAAAAAAATGAAACAGTAGAACCTGTTCAAGAAGTTGAGCCTATTGAGCTTATACAAAAAACTGAAACAGTAGAACCTGTTCAAGAAGTTGAAACGCCTAGTAATGTTCAAAATAATGAAGCAACATCTGTTGTTCAGGAAACCCAATTTGTAACAAAAGTTGAAGTTGATGATACTGTAGAGTCAGTCGAAGCTGTCTCAAACTCTGTTACAACTGTCCAAGAAGTTCTGGGCGATATGATGGGTGATGCACCAGCTTGTTATGACTGTGGACATATAACAATTAGAAATGGTTCCTGCTACAAATGTTTGAACTGTGGTAACTCTTTAGGCTGTAGTTAAAGTAAAAAAAATAAGTAACTATCTAAAGCTATACTTAACTAACTATGTATGAAATTTTAATAATTGGTGCTGGGCCTGCAGGACTTACCGCTGCATGGGAAGCTGAGAAGCATGGAATTAAAACTTTAATCTTAGAAAGCGATAAAGAAATTGGTGGAATCAGTAGGACTATTGAAAGAAATGGTTGGAGATTTGATATTGGTGGTCATAGGTTTTTCACAAAAGTAGATGAAGTTTATCAAATATGGGACGAGATATTAGATAAAGAAGACTTCCTTTTAAGACCGAGAATGAGCAGAATTTATTATAAAAATAAATTTTATGATTACCCATTAAAAGCATCCAACGCATTATTTAACCTGGGAATTGTCGAATCTGTAAGATGTGTCCTGTCATATTTTTATATACGAGTATTTCCACCAAAAAATCAGGATAATTTTGAAGATTGGGTAGCAGCGAGATTTGGTTGGAGGCTTTACAATATATTTTTCAAGACTTACACTGAAAAAGTTTGGGGTGTAGATGCTAAAACAATCGGTTCAGACTGGGCAAGTCAAAGGATTAAAAATCTCTCACTAATAAAAGCTATACTTAATGCTTTTCAAATAAATAAATCTGGCGAAATAATAACAACCCTTATAGATAAATTTAAATATCCTAAATATGGACCAGGAATGATGTGGGAAACTGCGTATAAAAAACTTGAAGCAAAAAACCATAAAATTCTACTTAGTTCTAGAGTTATTGAAATTAGTAAAGAAAATAACACATATAAAGTCAAAATAGAATCAGGAGAAGAATTCGAAGCAAAAAATATTTTAAGCAGTATGCCGCTGGCGCATTTACCAAAAACTATTAAGCCGATTCCAGATAATAAAGTACTCGAATCAGGACAAAATCTAAAATTTAGAGACTTTCTCTCAGTTGCATTAGTTATTGATAAAAAAGATGCATTTCCAGATAATTGGATCTATATACATGACCCTGGCGTCAAAGTTGGAAGAGTGCAGAATTATGGGAGCTGGTCACCTTATCTCGTAAAGGATGGAAAAACATGTTTAGGACTTGAATATTTTGTAAATATTGGTGACGAATTGTGGAGTATGGAGGATGAAAAATTAATAGATTTAGCTACAAGAGAACTTGAAAAATTATCTTTAATCAAAACAAATTCAACACATGAAGGCTACGTTGTTAGAATGCCAAAAGCTTATCCTGTTTATGATTTAAATTATTCAAAAAATATAGATGAAATTGCGACATGGTTATCTAGTGAACATAAAAGTTTGTATCCTATAGGTAGAAATGGAATGCATAGGTATAACAACCAAGATCATTCAATGATGACTGGTGTTTTAAGTGTTAGAAATATAATTTTGGGTGAGAAAAATAATATTTGGAAAGTTAATGTCGAAGAAGATTACCTTGAAGAAATTAGTTCTGGCAGATTAGCACCAACACAAAAAGGTTAATTAACATTACTTAAAAATGTAATAGTGAATATAATAATTTCTTAGGGCGCTTAGCTCAGTCCGGCAGAGCGCTTCCCTTACAAGGAAGAAGTCACAGGTTCAAATCCTGTAGCGCCCACAAGGGTTTTTCAGAAATCTAGGTAAAAAATACTGTTCGCACGCACATTACACGCACATTTAACATATTTTTGTAAAATAGTAGATATGATTGAAGCATTCTTGGGTATAGGTGGTGTTATTGCAGGATTATTATTTTGCTTATATTTAATATTTAAAATACTCGAACCTATATTTTTAAAACTTTCTGAGTTTAAAGCTATCAATAATTTCGTATTTAAGCCAATATTAATTTTGTTTCAAATTGTATTTACACCAATTTTCTATCTTGGATATTTCCTTTTTTCATATCTCCCAGAAAAACTAATAGATTTATGGGAATTGTATATTGAAATTATATATTTCATCATTAAATTTCCATTTAAGTTTTTTAAAAGAACTAACAAATCTGAAATTGAATCAACTAAAAATGATTTTGAAGTTCCTAATGGATTTAAAAGTTGGGAAGAGTATTATAAAGAAAAATATAATAATGCTGAATAAATTAATTAAAAATATCAAGATTTACCTTTTACTACTGCTGATCGTATCGTGTACAAATTATCAAACTGAGTACAGAGATGATGCAATTAGAGAGCATAAAATTCTTTACGAATTAGAAAATATAGATTTTGATGAAGAAAAAATAATTGAATATATAAATCTTGAGTGTGAGTTTATTGAAGAAGGTATAAATGACCATATTGCTGATGATTTACCAATTTATTACTTTATAGATTTTTATTACATTATTAAAAGAAATTCAGGAGCAGAAGCTCAAGCGGTTGAAAGTTATATGGAAGCGATATTTAACTACTGTAATTTTACTAGTGAATTAGAAGATAACTGGGAATCTTTAGACGCTAGAGAGGAGTCTTATAAAAAATTTAATTCATAACCTATTTCTTAGTTCGCACGCACATTACACGCACATTTTGTGAAAAAACATACAGTATAGTCTGATATCTTGTAGTACTACCTAATACAAGTCTTATATTTATTGATGTTCTAATTTGATATTCTCTAATACTCTCTAGTATTTAATCGTTCTTCCCTTACAAGGAAGAAGTCACAGGTTCAAATCCTGTAGCGCCCACAAGGGTTTTTCAGAAGTGCACTCTATAAATAACACAAAAGACACCTAAAAGACACCTATGTAATAATTATCAGCATATGTAAAATTTTAAATTGCCCAAGCAAAAGTGAACTTGTTTGTATTTTAAAAAAAGTAGTATTTTTTAAAATACACAATAGAATTTAAATATAAAGGAAAATTAACTTGAATCTTATAATTTGTGGATTATCAAAAAACTGTCTTAAAACAACTAGAAAAAATATTGATTCTCTCATTCATTTAAACAACAATTCAAGTAATTTCAATATACAAATAATCATTGTTGATTCTGATTCAAATGATGGAACTAAAGATTTTTTACAAGAAATTTCTAATAATTACAAGTTTATAACCATCATAAACGAAGATGGTTTAGAAAAAATATATGATTCAAGAATTCAAAGAATTTCACATTGCAGAAACCTAGGTTTGAATGTTATTAAAAATGAAAAATTTTATCAATCTTTTATCTACATTCCAATGGACTTTGATATAGACCAGTTTGAAATAACAAGTCCTAAAGAGTTTGTTTATTTAGCAAAGAAATTTGAACAAGATAATGGTATTGATGCAATATTTCCAGTTAGTCATCCTTTTTATTATGATATCTTTGCATTACGCGCAGTAGGCTGGGTAACTATAAATTCACAGCTTATATCTAGCAAACTAAAAAAATATTTACGTTTGGGGAGTTTTATATGGAACTATATATTCATTTTTCGAAAACAGTGGTCTCCAGAAAAAATTAAAAATACGAAACTCAAAATTATTAGTGCTTTTGGTGGAAGTGGTATGTACAAATTGGATATGATTAAATTAGAAAATATTAAGTATTCTTTTTCACAAAAAGATACAGATTTTATTTCAGAACATATTTTTTTTAATAAATACTTTGATAATCTAAAAATAAAAAGCAATTGGATATTACCTGCTCCTCCAGAACATCTCTCATATAAGACTCAAAATATAAACGGTAAAATTAATTACTTTTTCAAGACTGTTAAATTTGATTTAAAAAACATCTTTAACTTTTCTAAATAATATTTAATTGAGTATTATATAAGAGGTGCTAATAAGCAAAGAAAATGATTCCAAAAACCATATATCAAACCTGGAAAACACAAAACTTACCAGATAAGCTAGAAAAACTTCATTCCTCAATGAGAAAAAAGAATCCTAATTATAAACATATTATTTATACAGACGAACAAATGGATGACTATATGCATGCAAATGCTGAAAAAGAGATTTATAAAATCTACTTAAAATTAAATCATATTGTTGCAAAAGCAGATATTTGGAGATATACCATTTTGCTAAACAATGGTGGGATATATTTAGATATAGACTCAGAGATTACCGGGTCACTTGAAAATTTAATAAGTCCTAGTGATAGAGCAATCATTACTGCTGAAAAAAATAAAAATCTTTTTGTTCAATGGGCATTACTGTTTGAAAAAAACCATATTATCTTAGAAAATACTTTAAATAATATCATTAGAGACATCCACAATAACAAAAATCAATTTAACCATCACGAATTAACTGTTGCAAATTATGCAAAAGCTATTTTTAAGGTTGCAGAGCAAAGTAATCAATCTTTGGAATGGAGTGCGATTACTCCTTCAACAGACATGACACTTAGTTTAGTAAATTCCTCCGTTAGAATTTTTGGAGTAGATTACAATAAATATTTTTCTTTTAAACATAAATACAATCATCTACTTCGCAATAGGCCTAAAGGAAAAGAGTTGCAAACTCATTGGTCAAATCAAAAAAAGGAACCAATATACTCAAATTAATAAATAGGATTTATTTTTTGATATTGAGACCAATGTTCTAAATCAGGTTTGTAATTTCTAAAAATCGCTTTTCTTCTAGCTCGTAATAAGTGGTTGTACTTATGCTTAAAAAGAAAGAATTCGTCATGTTGCTTGTTGGAAAAATAAAAATAATTTAAAGAATTTAGTTTCTCTAAAGTAACTTTATCAGAAACATCAATTTCTTTTAAATCCTTGTTTAAATCCAGAACTAGCTTTATTGCGTTTGTGAAAAGTGTAGGTCCCGTAAGTGCCATAATATTATTTTTAAATTTATTTCTACTTATATTTTCAATAATTAATTCAATACATTTCTCAAGAACTTTATCATCTTTTCTAAACATTAGAATCCACTGAATAAAATCAGTTTTAGATGGTTCAAGTGTAAGCATTGATTTGTTTTTAAAAAATATTGGGCTTAAGTCTTTTAAAATTAACGAATCTATATCCAGATAGACACCACCAAACCTATGTAGCATAAGATATCTCCAAAAGTCTGATCTAGCAGCGTAATGATTTAGCTTAAAGTAAGATTTAATTATCTCTTTATCAAAATATTCTTCTATAGATTTATTCATTTCTTCATCACTAAATAACTCAAATTTAAATTTTGGATTTTCAATAATCATTTTTTTTCTTAATTTTTCTATTTTTTTATGGAATTTTTTCTCTCTCCAGGTCTGAAAAACAATTGGTTTATCGGTAACTTTATCCATTGTTTTATTATATTAAAAAATTATTAACTACTTGAAACATAAATAAGAACTAATTATATTTTTTTAATTTACTTCAAACCATAAATTTCTTAATTTCTTTTATTATTCATATCAAAGTAATATTAAGAAGTGAATTTTTTAAACATACTTTTAGCTAATGTTATTTTTAACAATTTTATAATCAACAGGTTGTTGAACAATAACCCTGATATAGGCCTTGTTGCATTATATGAAATTCAAAAAGATTTTGAAACAATTGGTTTTCCAATTGCTATAACAATTAACTCATGGTTAATAACAATTGCTGTAAGCTTGGTCTCATCGCTTTTTATTTATTATTTTGTATTTTTAAAACTAAACACAACAAAACCTGAAAGCATTTTGTCAGCGCTGATGAGTATTTTTCTAATTTACTCGGGTGTTCTTTTCTATCTACTTTATTTCCTTAGAGTTTTTAATCTTTCAAGAGGGCTGTTGCTTCTATTTACCTTAATTTATTCATTAATATTCTTATTGCTGTTAATTATTCTTAAAAGTAATGTTCTTTTCAAAATTAAAAATATAAACTTTATAAAGTCATTTGTTTTTATTGCTTTTTTAGCAAGCATAAGTTTCATAATTTATTCACTCCAAAACAATGAGGAAGAGACTTTGTCTGTTGAGTTAAGCTTTGACGAACCAGAATATGAACAATCTAGTCTCGCAACTAATAATGGTGATTGTCACAGTTGGGCAGGTAGTAATAATTTTGACTCTTGCCTATTAGGTGCCCAAGTAGAGATAGTTGATAAATTTTCTGACAGCTTAAATAATTTAATTGTCTTTGAAGATGATATCTATCTTTTGGATGCTTTTGGAGTAGTTTTCTTAAATAGTCCTGACACTATTTTTATTGACTTGAGAGATAAAATAATGAATAGGATTGATGGTTATGGAACTGAAACAGGTCTTATAGGTCTTGTGTTTCATCCAACAGATGAGTATTTTTTAATTAGCTTTACAGATTTTGATAATAATTTAACTGTTGAAAAATATTATTTGAATAATGAAAAGATGCCAATACTTGATTCTGTAGAAAAATTAATTAAGATTCCTGGAACAGCTGAATATCATCTTGGCGGAAACATGATTTGGTCTGAATATTTCAATGATTTTCTCATAAGTGTTGGTGATATGGAAATGAATGCCGTGCCACTGTTGAATTCAGAACCTTTTGATACAACATCTCCAAGGGGAAAGATTTTATTTTTAGAAAATGAAATCAGTAAACCAGAACTGCTAAGTGTAACAAACAGAAATGAACCAAGAAAAGATATACTTGCTTACGGATTACGAAACCCATGGAAAACATACGAATACAAAAACTTTTTGTTTGTTCCTGATATTGGGAATAACACCGAAGAGGAGTTAAATGTAATAAATCTTGATGATTTTAAAAAAAATGATAATCAACCATATCTTTTTGGTTGGCCTTACTTTGAAGGTTCTATAGACAATGAGGTTCAGTTTAATGAAATATTGCTTTGGGAAGAAAGCGAATCCAAATCAATTAGCAGTTATATATATGAAAATAGTATAAAACCAAAAGTTTACTATCAGCACATAGGCCCTACATATTATCGAGCAGCTTTAATAGGTGGTGAGGTAATTGATGACCTATCAAGCAGTTATCATGAGCACTACATATTTGGAGACTATTTAAGTAAAGAACTATTTGCATACGATTTTAAAAATGACGTGCTATACCAAATTCCTATTGAAGGATTTCAAAGCTATATTACTTCTATTATTGTTGATAAAGATAATAAAGATAGCGTTTTAATAACCTCTGGTGATGGAAATTTGGTAAGAGTTTTATTGCCAAATAAATAGTTAAATTACTTTTTTTTAACAATTGAATAATAAAGTGTGCCATACAGTAATAGAGTTGGAAAATACAAAATAGAATCACTTTTAAGAATATTTAAAAATATAAATAAAATTACCAAAAAATTATCATAATTTAGCTGTTTTACAAAAAATAATTTTTTTAAATAATAAAAAATAAAGAATAAAAAACCAAAGATTCCAAAAAATAAAAATACTAATAAAACAGATGAATGTGGTAGTAGAAATCCTAAATCTGTACCTGTTGAAAGACGCTTTGAAATAATATCTATATCACCGTAATGATCTGATAAGGCAAAAGGGCCTGTTCCAAAAAGAAATTCGAAAAAATTGGGGTTATATCTAGCAATAAATATACCCCAAAGTTCTGATCTGTTAATTAAAAAAGCAAACTGTCCAATAGCAAGTATAAAAAATGTAACAATTGAATTTTCATTTAAATTTGTTAAAAAATTTAAAGACGATGAAATATTGTAATCCAATGAGTATGCGTTAGCTAAGTTAAGCATGTTTTTGGATGAAAAATCAAGAGAAAAAAGTATATTTTCAAATCTTATGAAATAAATTAACACTCCTATCGAAAACAGAAACATTGAAATTTTTAACAATAAATGAACTTTAAGATTTTTATTTATTTTTAATACAATACAAAATAGAACTGCAAAAGTTGCTGCTTTATTATCAGAAGCATACAAACCAACTAGTGAAAGGAAAAACATAAACACATCTGTTAATTTATATTTTTTTTCTTTAAAACAATACAAAACAAAAATTAATATAGAAAGTCCAAAAAATTCCCCAATTGTTTCAGCACTTGGAAATAGTCCTCTCCATGCTACCCTTTCTCCCCAAAAGTTAATTTCAAACAAGTTTTGATTTGTAGTCCCAGGTTTTGTAAGTCCAAAAAAGTATGTTGTAAAAAAGTTTACAGCTGGCATAGAAGAGCTTAAATAACCAAATAAAACTATAAGAATTCCAGTAATTAAAAAATTATCTTTAAATTTTAATATATCAAATTTTTTTCTTTGAGATGAAACTAATTTTTTTATACCCAGGGTGATAAATATAAAGAAGTAGCTCCAATAAAAAACAGACAAGAAATTATAATCTGAACTAACCAACCCTCTAACCTTGTCAGGATTTAGATAAAAACCTTTCCCAATTGCATTAAAACACCAGAAGAAAACCAAAAAGTTTAAATAACCAAGGTATTTAAAATATTTTTTATTACTAATTACCTCTTCAATTCCATTAACCAAAAATATAATTGATAGAAAATATAAATTATAACCTGTATACAAGCCCATAGTTAAATACAGAAATGGAAGAAGGTAGACTATATTATTTTGTCGAGATTCAAAAACTATCTTAAACACAAAAGCAATAGCAAAAAAATAACAAAATATATAAAAATATGTCTTATAGTAAGTGAGATCTAGTAAATAGAACTTCGACGTATAAAACCTTTGTTCAGCATAAATGCCAATACATAACAATAAAGCTGTAGCCAATATTGAAATAAAAGATTTTGTTTTTAATTCAATATTTTTATTTTTTGGAATAATTGATATTATTAGCAACCATACTGAAGATTGAATAGCTAAATTAAAAAAAATGTTTGTACCAATTGAAATATAAAAAACGTACCCAATTTGATCAATGCCTGTTATCTGGCCAAAACATCTAGCAGATGAATAATCATTAAACTTTATTTTGTAATGGTCTTGATAAATTACATTCGGGTTTTCTGCTAAAAACTCGAATAGGGATATTGAACAAGTATTAATTTCATAGAATGCTAAATCAGAAGTAATCTTCTGAGCAGTAACGTCATCAGAAAAATTTGATACAGAAAATGGAAGAATTAATAATATAAAAATAAAGAAAATTTTTAAGTAAATAGAGTTTTTACCCGTAATAATCATATTTTTTGTTTAAATTTCAAATAAAATAATCCAAGAAAAACTGTGGCTAAAGATAATATTAAAAATACATTATGAAAAAATCCTTCATGAAAAATAATAAAATCAATTTCTGGAATTTTATTCCAACCACCCTTTACATAATGTTCACATTCAGTAAATGAATTAACAAAAACAGAGTTTCGATCAGCATCGAACACTTTTACAGCTTGGTATGCTGGATCATTTTGAAAAGTATATACTTCTCCTTCTGTAATGTTGACAGATTGAAAATTTTCAGGGTATATTCCACATATTTTTTCAACTAGTGATTTATCACTCATTAAATTGATGATAGCTCAGAAACAATTATTTATATGATAAACATATTTTGTATTATGTATTTATTTTACATAGATTGGTTATTGATATGATACTATTTTGATAGTGACTGATATCAATAAATGGGATAAGATAGACAATTTTCTATATTATGACTACTGGCACAGAAAGGGTCACGAAAACTCTGTTGTGGTCAGGCAAAAATTATTAAAAGATCTTTTAGAAATTTCAAAAAATAATCATATAGAAGTTTATCTTAGTTACCGAACCCTTGAATCAATTTTAATAAATAAAACTATTAATCCTTCTGAAAGGTTAGATAATTTATCTATAAGAATTAAAGATAAAAATTTGTTGTTATCTGAACTTCAAAAATTTAAGTTTACAATTATTGAAAATAATAATAAGTATTGCCTCTTGTTTAAAGACAAGCGGTTAATAAAGATAAATTTTTTCTCAAAAATACTCTTTAAAAATAATATAGAATTTTTAGGATATAAATTCTATTTTTTTAAAAGAGAAGCAATCATTATCAAGTCAACAAGAAAAATCAGAATGTTTTATACAAAAACGTTTAACAAGCTTAAGTATTTATTTAACAAATACAAAAATTTTATAATTTTCAGCCAACTGGCTAACAGATTAGACGCAAATGAAATAAATCGTGGAGAAGTTTACCCATTAAATAAATCTGCTTTTTTAAATTTAAGAATTGAACCTAAGTTATCGCCAAATTGGATAATGAGGCGAAAACACCTTGATATAGTTTCAAACAACAGGAAATATACAAAAGTAAAAGACATAGTTAAATATTTTAAAAATAAAGAAAATCTAGAAAATGCCAAGAAACAAATAAATGAAACAATTAATTTTAATAAATATGATGAGCCGATAAGTCATAATAAATTATTTTGGAATTCAGGAAATAATTATTTTATAAATAATTTACTTTATGGGTTTCGTAAAAATGTTACTAGCTATACCGATGCAAACAACTATATCAGTAGCCAAAATAAACCAAACCTATACTCAAAAGAGTATTATGAGTCATTAGAAAAAATGAGCGACATTGAAGTTAAGAACTTTTTTATGGAAAACCCTATTGAAGTGACCAATAATTGTGTAACGAGCGGTAAACACAGAATGTATGCCATGATTGGAAAGCTGATAAATGATGAGAATTATATTACGATTTATGCATATATATATTAAGAATATGTAATTTCATCAACTATAAAACAATCAAGTTCAGTTATACCAATAGACTTCAATATAGCTGCTCTATGTAATCCATCAATAATCTTTACTTTACCAGTTTTAAATAGGTCGAAATCTCTTTTAATTAAAATAAAAAAATTGTTTGGGTTTTTTTCTACTTCGTTTTTAAGATTTTTAAAGGTATCTAGTTTTTCATCATGATTAATTTCGGGAAAGTATTTTTTTAAATAATTTATATATTCTTCTTTATTAATATTTTGAGAGTTATAAAAAGAATTTATATACTTATAGTGCGGAGTTTGATCAAGAGGTGTGGTGCGATAGCCTGTTGATGAATAAAGATTCCCATAAACTTTATCAATTGGAACAACTACTTTGGAAGAAGAAGAAATCTCTCCATAGCCTGCGTCAAATTTTTTTTGCTTAAAACTCGAATACTTATATTTACTCAGAATTAAATAAGAAAAAATAATATTTAATATTTTGAAACTTAACAAGTAGTTAAAAAAAATCCTTTTCACTTTTCCGAGTTGTTTTCTAATTTCTAAATAGAAGAAATTTAATGTAAATAGAAAATTTTTAAATAAAGAATATAAAACTGAATTATTAGAAATTTGATTTTTCATAGATGAAATAAATTCATCAGGATATTTAATCATCAATTTACTAATAAAATATAATTTGTAACTTGGAACCCTCCAGTTTGTAGACTCTCCTTTTAAAGCAGTAGTAAATTGAGACCTAGGAAATCTAGAAACATTGTTGATTAAATTGTTATTAATTAACTGATTTTTGTATGTCACTTCACAATTTAAATAAGTATCTTCAAATTTCATTGTTTCATCAGAATCAATAAAATCACAAATATTTAAATATTTCTCAGACATGCTTGATGGAAACATTGCGTGTCTGTCACAAACACCGAAGTAATCCTCTCCTTCAGGAATTAAAATTTTATTTTCAACACCTATAGGATGAGGGGATATATGTAGTTGGTCAAACCTTGAGTAGATAATGTATTTGTAATTTTTTAATTCTTGAATATGGTTTTTTAATATATAATCTTTAAAAACAAAGTGGATAGATCCAGATGTATAAAGGCCTGTGTCTAAACCCTTGTTGAAATAATTTTCCCAATTTTTATCAAAATGTTCTCTGTAATAATCAAAAAAATCATCATATTCTTCAAATATCCATTTAAATTTTGCCTTTTGAAATAAGCTATTATTTTCTAAAAATTTATCAGTTGTACAAATTGCTAAATCTGCATCAAGTACATTGAGAACATTTTTATATAGGTAATTCCAAGTAACCTCTCCACCTCTTGGGGAACCAGCAAGAACTACCAAATAATCTTTCACAATATTTACTCTAATATTTAAGAAATCTTTAAGTAGAATTATTAATTATATGAAACAAAAATTCTACCCTTATTTATCCAAGAGGTCAAAGCCATTAAATTATTCAGAAGAAAATGCAAAGCTATTTGAACACGAATTAAGAAAAAAAATTGAAAGTCCTGGATATAAAACGTTTAATAACAGGTATGTTAAAAATAGCACTATCAGAAGATATAAATATTTCAGAACAAATACTTATGCTTGGAGAATGAATCCAATAAATCAAAAAAATAGAATAAAAAGATTTTTGGAAGATCTCAAATTCATTAAGACAGAAAGTCAGAAAAATGATAAATACAAAATTATTAAGAAAGGTTCTTGGGTGATAGATGAAAGAAGTGATCAATATTTCCACTGGCTGACAGATTGTATGCAAAGAATACAATTGATTGATGAAGAACTATATGAATATCCAATTTTGATTCCAGAAGAATTTTTAAAAAAAGAATATGTAATTGAATCATTAAGTTCTTTAAATATCCCATTTATAGAAATTAAAAATGATATTTTATACAAAATTGATAAATTATTAATTACTAATCATGTAGGGAGTGCGGGTAATTATCACAAAAAAATAATAAATCAAGTTTCCAATAATTTCTCTGAAATAATTGGTATGAATAATGAAGTTGTAAAAAATAATTCAAATAAAAAAATTTGGGTTAGTAGGCAAAATGCTTCTAAAAGAAAAATTAAAAATTTTGAAGAAGTTGCAAAAGTCTTAAGAAAACACGAATTTACTATTGTTGATTACGAAAGCTTACCATTTATAGAGCAAATAAAAATATCCTTTGAGGCTGAAATCATTGGAGGTCTACACGGAGCAGGACTTACAAATATGATTTTTATGGAGAAAAATTCATTAATTATTGAAGTAAGGGATGAAAGTGATAGTAAAAATAATTGTTTCTTTTCACTTTCATCAGACTTGAATCACAAATATTATTTTATACCTGCAAAAGCTGAAAAAAATGACTACTACTCTTCAGATTATTATCTTGATGCAGAATTATTAGATGAATCTTTAAACAAGGTCTTATCGATATTCAATAATTCTTAATTCATCAACAATATCAATATTTATATGTAAATCAATATTTTTGAACTGTTCGGGATCATGAGTGGAATTTATTATTGTCATATTTTTTTCCCTTAAAAGATTGAATACTAAATCCCTAGATCTGTCATCTAAATTTGCAGTTGATTCATCAAGAATCAATATATCAACATCAGCCAATAATGCCCGTACAAAAGCTATTTTTTGCATTTGTCCTGAAGAAAGGCTTTTATTATCTACTTCTTTATCTAAATCATAGTTTTTTTCCTCTTTAAAAATATCAAATTCTTTAAGAGTTTTGTATATGGTTTCGTCTTCTACAAATAATTCGTTTCCATACATAATATTGTCTCTAAGCGTTCCTGAAAAAATTAATGGCGTTGCCCCAATGTACCCATAATTTTCAAAACTAGTACATACTTTTCCTTTATTTGCATAGTAAACACCAGCGAGCAATCCAAGTAACGTACTTTTTCCTGAACCATTTGATCCAGTTAAGATAACATGTGATTTTTCTGGTATTTCCAATGAAAGATTTTTGAATATTTTTACTTCACTGTTGAAATATTGAAAATCAATATTTTCAACTTTTATTGCAAGATTATCACCAAGAGTTTTGTATTCAAATTTATTTTTATCAATAGTATTTCTACTTTTAAGTATTTCATAAAGTTTTGCAATGTGGACGTGTGAGTTAATAATTTTATTTAGAGAGTCCGTAACCTGGCCTAATGATTGAAATAACTTCAAAGTAACTGCAATAAAATCTACTGTTAGTGAAGCGACTAATGATTTAAAACTTACTATGACAGAAAAAGTAAAAAGAGTCATGAATGAAGGAAGGAAGCCATTTAGCATTGAGTAGCTAATATTTTTATAATTGCTATCATCTTGCTTTATCAATATTTCATTAAAATTATTTAATTCTTCTTGTTCTTTTTTTAAAAGCTTAATCAAAAAAGTATTGTCAACAATTCTTTGAACCTCTTCTGATGAAATTTGAGTAAATATATATATTTTATGCATATACTCTCTGGCTTTACTTATTAAAAATCTAACTGGATAAAATAAAATTATTATTCCCAGCACAAGTACAAAAAATATTTGACTATCAGAAATTGTAAGATAAATTACAAAAGCTGTTACTTGCAGGAAACTATTTAAAAAGGCTGCAAGGTTTGAGTAAAAAAATGATACATGTCCAGCTAAGTTATTCAAGTAAAAATATGCATCTGCAACTGAATAGTTCCTTTTTTCAAAAACTTCAGATAAAAGATGAACTTTAATATTTCTAGAAACAGCCATCTCTAATTTTTTCATAGTCATTTGTAGTAGGTAAGTTACATAAAACCTGAGCAATACTACAAAAGGTAAAAGGAATGTATTATCCAGAAAAAATTCAATCAAAAAACCAAAAAAACTTTCAGATACACTTTCGGTAATTATTGCTGCAAAAATAACAATTAAAAGAACATCTGAAAAGGCTGTAATTTGAGATAGGACAACTACAGTAAAAATAATTACTTTTTTATTTGTTACACCAGTGACTTTTGAAACATATAGTATATCTCTAAAAACAGTTCTAAAGAATCTCACGTATATATATTATATGTATATTTATCAATTACCGTATCAAATAAATTTAGTTACCTAATTTACTGGATACTTTCCTTGTAATAGTTTTAAACTTCTTTTTTCTTTGTTGTTTTTTTATCAAATTTTTATAAGTATTAACTAAATCATTAACAGAATCTAGTGAAATTACTTTTTGTAAGGTTTCATTAGATTCTATATTTTTTTCATTTATTTTATTGATCCACCAATTAACGTTTAGTTTGTCGTAATCTCTTTTCTGTAAATCTGATAATTTATCCTTTAAAGAATCAACTTCTAATTCTTTTATAGATTCTATTTCAATGTGCCGTAATCCTTTAAGTGGCTTGTAAGTCTTATGCTTGAAAACAATTGGTATTGATCCTGCATAAATTGACTCCCACAATCTATGAGTGTCAGGTCCATTTCCAAATGGGCAAATAGTATATTTAAATTTATTTAAATTTTTTAAATATTCTGAGAGCCCAATATTTGCATTTTCGATATGTGCCAAGTTATTTTTTTTAAGACTTTTTAAAACTTTTTTTCTAAAAAAATAGTTAGTATTTACTTCAAAATTTACATAAATTTTATCTAATTTTTCTTGATAATCTTCTAGATTGGCAAAATGATTTAATTTAAGATTTTTTGGCGACCAGTTATTAGATAAGCCAATTGGAATCGGAATTAAATTTTCATCGACATGATCTATATTAATTCCGTACCACTGAGAAATACACTTTGGTTTTTTTGAATATAAACTTTTGTTAATTACTTGATCTGATTGATGAGTAACTAGTTTAAGATTTTTTAAATTATCTACATTTTTAAGATAATTAAATAGATCTTTTACAAAATATGTATTTGTAAAAATAATGTCATTTTCAGACAAATCTATATTTCTATTTAAATAAAATACTGTAAGTTCGTCTTGTTCAAT
>CACKFQ010000011.1 GCA_902599555.1 uncultured Candidatus Actinomarina sp.
CAAATGAGAGTTTAGAAAAAATTGAAAACAATACATTGAGGATACTCGATTCCAATAACTCAGAGGATAGAGAAATTATAAGTAACGCACCTACAATTAACGAATATATAAACACTCATTCAAAAGAAAATTTTCAAAGTTTACTGAGATTACTTGATAATTCTCAAATAAATTATGAGATAGACTACTCACTAGTTAGAGGTTTAGATTACTACAATGATTTGACTTTTGAGTTTCACACAGAAGAAAGTGTAGTAGTTGGAGGGGGTGGTAGATATGATAATCTAGCCAAAATACTCTCCATTGGTGACTTTAACGGTGTAGGTGTTGCCTTTGGTGTAGAAAGGATAATGAATTTACTCTCAGAAATTAAAATATCGTCTAAGTACTATCTACTTGGCACAAATATTGATAATCTAACTAAATACTCAAAAATTTTGGATGAAAATAATATCAATTACAATAAACCATCTAGAGTTTCTAAAGAAAATTCACAATTTAAAGAAGCTAAAAAGTTAAATGCAGAATATTTAATAAATGCAGATGAAGATACAATTAAGAACTTAATAACAAACGAAACAGAAGCATTTGATATAGAGGTTATCCTTGAACATTAAAGACTTAGAAAATTTAAAAGACGGACAGCAAGTAATTGAACTTACCGGATGGGTTGATAATATACGAGACCATGGTGGTTTAACTTTTGTTGATTTACGAGATTTTACAGGTTTAATTCAACTAGTTTTTGATAAAAGTGGTGACGTAGATACAAAATTGAAAAATGAATTCTATATATCAATTAACGGTACATTCAAAAAAAGAGATGGAGCACTAATAAATGATAAAATTTTATTCGGCGATTATGAAATAGAAGTAACAGACTTAATAATTATTAATCAAAGTAAAACACTTCCATTTCAGATTAAAGATTCAATAGAAACTGATGAAAATATACGTTTGAAATATAGGTATTTAGATTTAAGACGACAACCTATGAAAGTCAACATCATGACACGATCGAATACGTTTAAAAGTATTAGATCCATTATGAATCAATTAAATATATTTGAAATAGATACACCAACTCTTATTAAATCAACACCAGAAGGTGCAAAGGATTTCCTAGTACCATCGCGTAAATCTCCAAGTAATTTTTATGCTCTTCCACAATCGCCACAGATGTATAAACAGTTATTTATGATGTCAGGTTTTCCTAATTATTATCAAATAGCTAAGTGTTACAGAGATGAAGATTCTAGAAAAGATAGACAACCAGAGTTCACTCAATTAGATTTAGAATTTTCTGACGCTAGTCCAGAATTAGTAAAATCAAAAGTTGAAGAGATTGTAAAGTTTGTATTTAGTGATGCTTATGATTGCAAAATTAAAACACCATTTAATACATTAACTTATGAAGAAGCAATTAATTTTTATGGTACTGATAAACCAGATTTGAGAATTGAAGAAAAAATATTTGATATCACAGATATTTTTAGTGATACATCTATTAATTTCCTTAATGATATCTTGTCTTCACAAGGATCTGTTAAAGCCTTGCACACAAAAGAATTACTGACTCGAAAACAAATAGACGATTTAGACAATGAAATTAAGGAACTAGGCTCTAATGGTTTAGGATGGTTTAAAATTGAAGATAGCAATATCAGTGGCCCGTTAGCAAAATTATTAAATGATAATGAAAAATCAAAATTGCTTTCATACGGATCAGGTACTTTATTATTTCAAGCAGGAATTATTAAAGAAATTGCAAACTTTTTAGATGTAATTAGAAGGACGGTATTTCATCCTTTAAATAATGATGTTTACTCTTTTGTTTGGATTGAAGATTTTCCATTTTTCGAGGTCGAAGATGGTGAATTACAACCATCTCACCATCCTTTTACTTCGCCTAAAAGCAATGAAATATTCAAAGATGACCCAACTAATGCAACAGCACTTCATTATGACCTCGTATTAAATGGTGTAGAGCTTGGCTCTGGTTCTCAAAGAATTAATAATCCTGAAATTCAAACTTTAGTTCTTGAAAAGTGGGGTTTAAGTAAAGAAGAAATATTAGAAAGATTTGGATGGTTTATAGAGGCTCTATCATACGGAACACCTGTCCATGCAGGCTTCGCTATAGGTATAGATAGACTTATCGCTGAAGTATTAAATCAACCATCTATAAGAGACGTCATACCATTTCCTAAAACACAATCAGGGTTAGATCCTCTTACAAACGCTCCAGCTAATATTGAAGAAGAAGTTCTTGAAGAATATAATCTTAAATATATAAATAAAGATGAATAGTAATAAAATACGAGAAAGCTTTTTAAGTTTTTTTGAATCAAAAGGTCACAACATAATTCCTTCATCTTCGCTGATTCCTCATGACAATTCACTTTTATTTACAGCTGCAGGAATGGTTCCTTTAAAAGATTATTTTTTAGGTAATAAAAAAACAGACACTCCAAATATGGTCTCTTCACAAAAATGCATAAGAACTATTGATATAGATATCATAGGAGAGACTGATAGGCATTTATCTTTTTTTGAAATGTTAGGGAACTTTAGTGTAGGTGAATATTTTAAAGAAGATGCAATTAAATATTCTTACGAATACATAACAGAAGTTCTTAAAGTAGATAAAGATAAATTGTGGTTCACTGTTTATAAAGATGACGATGAAGCATACAATATCTGGAAAAATGTCATTGGTGTTCCAGAAAAACGTATCCAAAGAGGAAATGAGGATAATTTCTGGCATATGAACATACCTGGTCCTTGTGGTCCCTGTTCAGAAATATTCATTGATAGAGGTTCAAAATATGGCAAAGATGGCGGCCCAATTGGTGGTGGTGAAGATAGATTCATTGAAATTTGGAATTTGGTATTTATGGAATCTATTCAAGACCAACCATTTCAAGTCATTGATGAGCTACCCAAAAAGAATATAGATACCGGTATGGGACTTGAAAGAATTGCAATGATAATGCAAGACAAAGATAACTTATTTGATACTGATTTATTCAAACCATTACGTGATGCATTATTATCACAAATAACTGTAAACGATAATAAATATGAAAAAATAATTATTGATCATATTAAATCATCAACTTTCATGATATCTGATGGTGTAGTTCCAACTAATGAAGGAAGGGGTTATGTATTAAGAAGGTTAATAAGACGAGCTATTAGAGCTTACAATCAATTAAATTCATCAAATACAAGCCTTACTTTCTTAATAGAAATAGTTATTGATATGTATGCATCTTCATATCCAGAACTTCAAGACAATAAAGATAAAATTCTAAAGTTATTTATAAAAGAAGAAGAGATATTTCAAAAAACACTAAATAAAGGACTACAGGAAATTAACAATCTAATATCTTCCAATAAATCAATAACTCCTAAAGATGCTTTTTATCTATTTGAAACTTTTGGATTCCCATACGAACTGACTAAAGAAATATCTGCAGAAAATAAAATTGATATTAATGACGAAGACTTTAATAAGCTATATGATGAGCACAAGGAGAAATCTAAAGCTGAAAAATCATTAGGAAATGAGAATATGGAAATAGAAGTTGAGTTGAACGAATTCGTTGGTTATGAGAACACAGAATCTAAATCAAAAATATATCAAGTTGAAACTTATGATGATAAATTTATAATTTTTACTAAAGAAAACCCATTCTATTATGAAGCTGGGGGACAAATATCAGACAAAGGTGTAATAACTATAGATGATACTTCTATTGAAGTAATAGATGTATTTCAAGCAAGCAATGGCGCAACTGGTTTAATCGTTGATTCTGATATTTTCAAAGTGGATCAAGAAGTTGAGCTATCTGTTAACAAAAGTTTTAGATCTGGTGTTTCTAAAAGTCATACAGGAGCACATATAGTCCATTCAGCATTGCGTAATATTCTTGGAGACCACGTTGCTCAAGCTGGCTCGAATGTTACACCTGGTAAATTTAGATTTGATTTCAGCCATACCGAAAAGGTTTCTCAGGAGGAGTTAGATGAAATATTTGCATTATCTAATAGTGCAGTATTTGAGGATTATGAAGTTAATACCAATATTATGAATATTGATGAAGCTAAAAATGAAGGTGCGTTAGCTTTTTTTGGTGACAAATACGAAGATGATGTTCGAGTTGTAAATATTGGAGATTTTTCAAAAGAATTATGTGGTGGAACACATGTTCATAATTCACATGATGTTGGACTTATTGTACTATTACAGGAATCTTCTATAGGTTCAAACCTTAGAAGAGTAGAGATGCTCTCAGGTAAACTAGCTTATGAATTTTTATCTAATGCTTACAAGTCATATAAATCTGTATCGAATATTTTAAAGGTAAGTGTTGACGATGTTCAAAATAAGCTTCAATCACAATTAGAAACTTTGGAAACTTATGAAGAAAAATTCAAAAAAGTTAGAGAACAAGAAATATCAAATCTTGTTAGTAATATTGATGAACACATAGAAGAAATAAATAATTACAAAGTATATATAAAAGAAATGTCTCTAGATAGCGCAAACGAACTTCGTAACTTAGCATTACAAATAGTCAATGAATCTAATGTTGATATAACTTTAATATATGCATCTATCAATGGAAAAAATTCTATAGTAGGAGCAACAAAAAATAATGTGTCATTAAATATCTCAACTTTAGTTACAGAAGTTTCAAAATTATACGGTGGTGGAGCATCCAAAGATCCTAATCTATCGATAGGTGGAGGTCCTAATAATTATAAAACAGCTGATGCATTGAAATTGGCTAAAGAGCTAATTCTTAAAGACAAATAACTTTGAACAATATTTTATCAATCGATTTTGGGGAAAGATATCTCGGCATTGCTGTAAGAACTGAAAAAACTAGGATACCAATACCCATAAATGTTGTTGATTCAAAAAATGATGAACCAATATCCGTCGTTAAGAAGTATGTTAATGAGTATCAAATTCAAATAATTGTTGTTGGATATCCTATAGGGTTAAATAATTCCGAAAATCGTATGACAAATTTAGTTGATCAGTTTATTAACGAGTTAGATACATTAAATTTAGAGGTTCATAAAATAGACGAAAGATTATCTTCAAAACTTTTTGAAAACAATAAAAGTGACAGAATTGATGATCTTTCAGCATTGGAAATATTGGAAAGCTATTTGTCTCAAATTGAATAAATTTTATTTAAAAAATCGTGTGTACATTCAGTTATTTGTAACATTAATTTCAATATTTATTATCTATAACATTGTTACGAGTTCTGCTGATTCTATTGAAAGCAGTGATAATAACAGTCCTATATCAGAAATAAATGTAGAAATTATTTCTGTAAACATACCTCAGGGATCTGCAGCTGCTGAAATTTCGAGTATTCTTGATGCAACTGGAGTGATTACATCAAAATTAGCTTTTGAATTATATCTAAGAAATGAAAATTTAACTGATAAATTACGTGCTGGTACCTACGAACTTCCTAATAATTTATCTTTTGAAGATTTAACAGCGTTATTGTTAAAAGGTCCTCCTTTAAAAACATACACGATAACTATCCCGGAAGGTTTATGGATATCTGAGACTCTAGAAACTTTGTCAGCACAAACAGGTTATGAAGTTATTCAACTTGAAAATTCTTTAACCTCTGGACAGGTTGTGAGTAAATATTTAACAGAGCAACAATCTCAAGTATTACAAAATTGGGAAGGATTACTTTTTCCAAACACATATCAAATTGATATAGAGGCTAATGGAGAAGATATTCTTCAAATTTTAGTAGATGAACTTGAAGCTAGGTACGATTTACTACTATCAACGAATACTTTGCCAGAATGGATTAATGATGCAAATGAATTTTTTACAATTGCAAGTCTTATTGAAGCTGAAGCAAAATTAGAAGAGGATAGGCCATTAGTATCATCAGTTATAAAAAACAGACTTGAAGAAGAAATGTTATTACAGATTGATGCAGCAGTTCTTTACGCACTACAAAAAAGAAAATCCCAAGTTTTATTGATAGATTTGCAAGTTGATAGTCCTTACAACATTTATAAATTTACAGGTTTACCGCCAACACCAATATCTGGATTTGGTGAAAGGGCTATGCAAGCAATTTTCAACACACCAGAAAATGATTTTATATACTATCTATTAACAGATATAAATGGAAAAATGACTTTTACAAACAATTATGAAGAATTCATAAACTTAAAAAATAAAGCAAAAGAAGAAGGAGTAATTCCATAATGGTATCAACTAATGATATGAGGCCTGGTCAATCAATTATTGTTGATAATATCTTGTATCAAATACTTGAATATCAACATGTAAAACCTGGTAAAGGCAAAGCATTTGTTAAAACAAAACTTAAGAATCTATCAAATGGTGGAAACATAGAAAAGACTTTCAGAGCAGATGAAGATGTACAGCAAGCATTTATAGATAAACAATCATTTCAATTCCTCTACAGCGACTCAGATGAATATTATTTTATGAATAATGAATCATTTGAACAAATTTCAATAGAAAAATCTGTTCTCGATGGACAAGAAATACTTTTGAAACCAAATGAAGAAGTAACTATCGCTATGCATGAAAATAATCCAATAGATATCATTCTTCCAACAACAGTAACATTACAAGTTACAAAATCTGAACCTGCAGTAAAAGGAGACTCAGTCAACTCATCTACTAAAGAAGTAATGTGTGAAACTGGATTTACATTGCAGGTACCTATGTTCATAGAAGAAAATGAATATATAAAAATTGATACTAAAACACAAACTTATATAACTCGAGCATGAAAAATGATTTTAGACATTTTTGTTTCGTTTCATTATTTTCAATAGAAAATATTGCTTCTGTAAAATTAGTTGACAATGATCTATCTGATAACCAAGTTTTGAGAGCAGAGCAATTATTAAAAAACACAAAAGATAATATAGATATAATCTCTAATGTCTTAGAAGAAAATTCTTTTAATTGGAGTGTAGAAAGGATTGGTAAAGCTGAAAAGACATCACTTATTCTGGGTATATCTGAATTAATGTTAAATCTAACTCCTTTTAAAGTAATAGTTGCTGAATGGACTAAATTAACAGATAAACATGCTTCATCAGATGGTGCAAAGTTTGTTAATGCTATCCTTGATAATATAAGCAAAAATCATGAATTTATATAAAGAGATACAAGACATTAAATTAAAAAGAGATCACTTTTTAAAGTCGTTCTCAGCAGATAAAATATCAACAAATGATATTGTAAGTGCTTCAAAAGATATTTATTTACAATCAATTAGAGTTCACAAGTTTCTTACAAGCACTGGTGAAATGGGTAAGGTTGCTACAGCTAAATTTCTAGACTCAATAGATTTAACTGAAAATACTAAATTAATTGAATTAAACAACAAACAAATAGGCGCCATTATCGAATATGTTAAGAGATAAATGATATATATAATTACAGGTCCTTCAGGTGTCGGTAAAAATACAATAATTAATGAGTTGTCTAATCATTTAGACTTTTACTTTTCAGTTTCACACACTACAAGACCACGTAGAGAAAACGAAGTTAATGGAAAAGATTATTATTTTATTACAGAGAACGAATTCGAAAATTTAATTAAAAATGATCAAATGATTGAATACGAGCAATACGGTGATTTTTATTATGGCACCAGTAAAGAAGAACTCTCAAACGATGCCTCAATAATTATTTTAGATCTTGAAGTGAACGGAGCTACGAAATTATTAGAGGGGAATAATAATTTTAAAGGAATATTTATAGATATAGATGATTATGAACTTATAAATAGACTTAAAAATAGAGGTCATGATGCAACTTTTATTAAAAAACGTATGAAGTTAGCTAATTTACAACGAGAAAAAAAAGAGTTGTACCAATACCATGTTGACAATGAGGATATAAAAACTTCCGTTAATCAGATACTTGATATAATATATGAATTGGAGGAATCATGATAAAACCACCTATTGAAGAATTACTAAAAGAAACACCTGGTAGATTTGCATTAGTTATAACTGCTGCACGTAGAGCAAGAAATATTAACTCATACTTTAATCAACTTGGCGAAGGTATTGGTGCATATACACCACCTCAAGTACAAAGTTTAAGTAGAAAACCTCTAACTGTTGCATTTGAAGAGATTGCAGCAGGAAAGGTCGAAGTTTCAGACCAAGATTAATGAAAAAGAAAATACTACTTGGATTATCAGGTAGTGTTGCATGCTCTAAAGCTGAACTGTTCGTAGTTCAGAATTCAAACAAATTTGATTTTAAATTCGTTTCTACTCATAATGGATTAAATTATCTATCTGAAGAGTTTATTCAATCTAATAATATTTACTCAGATTGGAGTGAATTATCAGGTTCGCCACATATCGATTTAGCTAGATGGGCTGATGAAATTATTATCTATCCTGCATCAGCAAATATAATATCAAAAATTTCTTCTGGAATTGCAGATGATTTACTAACGTCAACAATATTAATGTTTTCAAAACCTATATATATATGTCCAGCAATGCACGAGGAGATGTATATGAATTCACAAATCCAATCTAATATTTCTAATTTATCAAAAAATCATTATATTGTAGGGCCAAGGTATGGAAATTTAGACATTGGCGATAAGGGATTAGGGAGGCTTGTAGAGCCGGATGAGTTATTGGAAGTACTAAATAAACAAAAAGGTAAAATCATTGTTACTTCAGGTCCTACGTATGAAGAAATTGACGATGTAAAAGTTGTAACAAATAAATCCTCAGGAAAGCAAGGAAGAGCATTAGCAATAGAACTAAATGCTAGAGGTTATGAAATAATTTATATACATTCAGCTTCTATTGATCATATTCCTGGATTAGATAATGTATCATTTCATAGTTCTAATGATTTAAAAAATATAATTTTAGAAAATATAAATAACACTGAAGCAATATTTATGACAGCTGCTGTATCTGATTTTACTGTAAAAAAATCATCCGGAAAAATAAGTAGAAGTAACGGTAATATTACACTTGAATTTATACCTAACGAAGATATTATTGCTAATATTAAATCTTCATATCCAGAAATTAAATGCATTGCATTTTCAGCACAAGTGGATGATGAAGTAAATTTCAATAAAATTAATTCAAAGAACGTAGATTATTTAGTTATCAACAATATATTAAAAAATAAATTTGGAAGTGATATTAACAAAGTGTCGATTATCGATCAACAACATCTTATATTTGAATCTGAAGAATTAGATAAAAATGAAATATCTAGAGATATCCTCAATACATTAGAGTATTGAAATGTATGTTGATGTAGAGTTAATTTCGAATAATACTTATCAAAATAGTACATTTACATATCAAGTCCCAGGTAAGTTAAAAGATAAAATTAATGTTGGATCTATTGTTATTGTGCCATTTCGAAATAGAGAATACAAAGCAATAATTGTTTCCACTTCCAACGAATCATTAATCGAAAATCCAAAACAAATAAAAAATTTCTTAGATGTCACTCTAAATAAAAATCAGATTAAATATCTTGAACAATTAGCAATATCATATCGATTGAATATAGGAATTTTGTTGTATAATTTTGTTGATATTTCTACTTTAAAAAAGCAAAACGTTTTAAATCAAAGACAGATAAATAATATTCTAATAAAGGACTTCAATGTTTTTGATAACAAAAAAAACAATGTATTCTTTGTTCCTTCTTTAAAAATTGGTAGAGAACTTTCCAATTATTTATCTGATTATTTAAATATTGATTTTTATCAACGATATGGAGGTAAGGAGGAAATTGATTTATTAAAGAATAATAAATTAAAGAATATTATTTTACTAAATACAAACTTAGATAGATTACTTATTGATGACAAAACTAACTATTACTTTTATGATTCAAACAACGCTGCATGGAAATTACCAAAACTAAACAATTTCAACGTTGTAGAAGCAGCGTATATAAAAAATAAAATTTTCGGTGGTAATTTTAGTTTTATAAATTACTTTCCAAATTTAGAGTTTCATAATGAAAAAGTAGAGATAAAAAACGATTTATCATATGAAATTGAATATTTCTACGGTAACAGCGTTCAAGATTGTATTGATTTATACTCAATTAAACATAAAGACGAGCATAAACTTTTCTACTCTACAAACAAAATACCAGAATTAAAAGGATTAACTTTTGCTGAAAAATTAACAGAAAAAGAAGTAGAGGGGATTCTTATAGTTAATCCAACTTTGTTAACTAACAATATATTAAATTCGTATAAAGTAATTTATTTATTATCGTTATTAAATTATTCTCAAAAAAATAATGTAAATATTGTTGTTTTCTCTACAACTGAAATAGATATTAATAAAGTACTCAACAGTAAAAATATGAGTAAATGGATTTTAAAAGAACAAAATACAAGGTTAAAATTTGGACCAAGTTTGTTAAACAAAGTATTTACCTTCAACACATCAAAAAAAATCAACGTTCAAAATAACGAATATATTCGTGGCCCTATTGAATTAAACGATGACTTTTTATATGAAATCAACATAGATTTAAATAAAAGTTATGATTATTTAAAAATTATGAAAATGTTTAAAAATCTTAAAGATTACGAAATAAGTAGAGCAAGGTTTATTTAATGTCAGAGATAGTTGTATTTGGACATCCATCATTAACAACAAAATCCATAAATGTTGAAAATATTGATGACTATATTGTTTCACTAACTAAAAAAATGATTCAGATAATGTACGATGCACCAGGCGTAGGTTTAGCAGCCCCACAAATAGGGATAAATAAAAATATATTTGTATTTGATGCTGGTGATGGTCCTAAAGTAGCAATCAATCCAAAAATTGAAGATTTGCAGGGGAGTGTTGTGTTTATGGAGGGTTGTTTATCTTTACCAGGGTATTACTGGGATATTGAAAGATATGAATATGCGAAACTTTCATGTGTAAATGAAAATGGTGAAGAAGTAACTTATGAGGGTGAAGATTTATTAGGTAGAGTACTGCAACATGAGTATGATCATCTACAGGGCCAATTATTATTAAAACAACTAAAAAGAAAAGTAAGAAAAGAAGCATTAAAAGAAATCTCTATAAAAGGTTTTCCAGGTGACAAAATATAAGTATTTTTTTGGTTCAGATTTTAGGAGTATTCCTTACCTTACTACTATCAACAACTTTGAAGAATCAATTATTGTTGTTACAACTGAACCTGTTAAAAGTGGACGTGGAAAAAAACTCGTTGTAAATCCTGTAGAAGAGTTTTGTAAATCAAACAATATTGAATTTAAATACTTTTCACAAGATGCGGTCTATAGCAATATGGATATAGGTATAAGTGCAAGTTTCGCAAAAATATTTTCTCCTAACTTCCTTAATTCAAACAATAGTATTTTTAATATACATTTAAGTTTATTACCCGAACTAAGAGGTCCTTCACCAGTTGAATCAGCCATATTAAACAATAACTCTAGAACTGGATTTACTGTTTTTCGTATAGATGAAGATATAGATACTGGCAGAATTATATACCAACAAGATATACCTATAAAAGTAGACGATTATGCATCAAACATATATGAAAGATTATCAAATAGTTTTAATGAGAATTATAAAGAAATAGATTTTCTAAGCTCTGGAAAAGAACAGCCTCAAAATAGTTCTAGAACATCTAAATTTTCAAAAAGTGATTTCAATATAAGTGAAGATTCTCTTTTAAAAGCTAAAACTAAAATTAGAGCATTTAACATAATGGGACCATCTTTTACTTCGCATAATAATAAGATTCTGAAGATCCATAGTTATACAGAAGAGAGTAATTCAGAAGGTATAATGTATAAAGAAGGTGTTCTATATCCAGAATATGTAACTCCTGAGGGGAAAAATAAAATGTTATTTCCTGATTATTTAAGAGGCATAAAATGAGAATTTCAGCAAGCATTCAGGCGGCTAATCAACTTAATCTTTTGAGTCACATAGATAGTAATAATGAAAAATTTGACCAGTTACATATTGATATTACAGATGGACATTTTGCTGAGAATATAAGCATGTCATTTAAGGTTATTGAGATGCTTAAAAACAATACAGATTATTTTTTAGATATTCATTTGATGATTATTGACAATCTGAAATATGGAAAAATAGCATTCGACTGTGGTGCAGACTTGGTAACAGTTCATAAAGAGTCCACAGAGTTAAGAGACTTTATTAAGCTTTCTGAATATAATATTAATATTGGTATAGGTCTTTTACCGGGTACATCAAATTCAGAACTAGATGAATATTTAGAATATGCACACTCCGTATTGTTATTAGGTGTGAATCCTGGGTTTTCTAATCAAAAACAGGCTATTGATTTACCTAAAAAAGTTAATGACTTTAATACAAGTTTTCCTAATTATTCTGGAGAAGTAATTGTGGATGGTGGTGTTAAAAACGAACAATTAGAAATATTTGAGAAAATTGGTGTTGATGTAGTAGTACAAGGTGGAGCAATTTTTGGATAATCCTCTATCATATTTAAATTATTCAGAATTTATGCAGAATGCAATAATTGCAGCATTAAACACAAAAGCATTTCCAAATCCAAAAGTTGCTGCTGTTCTTACTGACATCAAAGGAAATATAAAGGCTACAGGTGTTCATCATGGTCCAGGTACAAATCATGCTGAAATAGATTTATTAAACAAAACAACTATTGATAAAGATGATATATTATACGTAACTCTTGAACCATGTTTTCATGCTGATAGCTCACCTTCGTGTGCAGTTGAATTACTCAATACATCATTACAAAATATTGTTATAGGCGATATAGATGTTGATCCACGAACTAATGGAAAAAGTATAGACCTTTTTAAAAATAAGGGCCTTAATATTCAATTTGAATACAATGCAAATAATTTAATTAATCCTCACTACTTAAACCAAAAAATAAATGACAATTCAAATACAATAATTGGAAAGATTGCAAGTTCACAGAATAATTATATTTATAATGATCAAACTGATGATAAATATATATCTAATAATATATCGTTAGCTCTAACACATATACTACGTGCAAGTGTTGATGGAATAGCAATAGGGAAAAATACATTTTTAATTGATAAACCAAAACTAGATGTAAGAAATGTAAATATTAAGAATAGCAATCCAATAAAAATCGTTTTTTGGGGAGCTGATCCAAATATTGACGCACACATCTCAAAACATTCAGACATATATTTTATAACATCTTTTACTCATCAAGCAGATAATATTATTCCAATACTTGATGATAATTTTGATTTGAATATGTTATTTAAAAATTTAAACATCAATTCATTGTTAATTGAAGGTGGTAACTACATACACAAATATTTCACAACTAATGCACTATATGATAAGTTTTATTGGTTTAAAAGTACTAACAATATACATAGTGGAATTAAATTCAGTGATGAAGTTATTGACTCATTGAAAAATAGATATAAACCAATTAATAAATTTCTTCTTAAAGATAATCAATTAACAACATATACTTGTATGTAATGTTTACTGGAATTATTACCGATATAGGTACAGTTGTAGATCTAAATAAAGATATTTTAACTGTAAGTTTTAATAATAAAATTTACTCAAATTTAGATCCAGGTACAAGTATTGCAATTGACGGGTGCTGCTTGACACTGAAAGAATATGGAGATGAAAATTTAGTTTTTCAAGTGTCAAATGAAACATATACCAGAACAGCTTTAAACAATAATCATTGTGGTTTTGTTAATTTAGAGCTTCCAGCAACGCTTGATAGTTTTTTAAGCGGTCATATAGTGCAGGGACATGTAGATTCAACAATAAATATTCATGAAATTAATGAACTTAATAATAATATGTGGAATTTTAAATTTAAAGATGCAAGTAGTAAATATATTGTTGATAAAGGATCGATAACTATTAATGGTATTTCATTGACTATAGTGAACCCTGTCAAAGATACGTTTGAAGTTGCTGTGATAGATGAAACATATAATAGAACAAACTTGAAGCATTTAAATGTTGGTAGTGCAGTTAACGTTGAATACGACATAATAATAAAATATTTAGAGAAAATTAATCATGATAACTGATATAAAAAATATTATTAAATTATTTAAAGATGGCGAGATGATCATCCTTGTTGATGATGAAGATAGAGAAAATGAAGGTGATTTAATAATTTCAGCTGAATACTTAACTGCTGAACATATAAATTTTATGATTACATTTGGTAAGGGTTTAGTTTGTGCACCAATATCATCCGAAATTGCTAAAAAATTAGAATTGCCATTAATGCAAGGTGTAAATAATGAAATGCAGACTGCATACACTGCTTCAGTTGATTTAAAAGGTAACGGAGTAACAACTGGAATATCAGCTGATGACCGTCATAAAACTATAAAAGGTTTATTAGATGAAAACTCTACAAGAGATAACTTTAATGTTCCAGGTCACATATTTCCTTTACAAGCAATGGATGGTGGCGTATTGAGGCGTGCTGGACACACTGAGGCAGCAATAGACCTTTGTAAACTTTCAGGGCACAAAGAAGTTGCTGTTATTTGTGAAATTATAAATAAAGATGGTTCCATGGCAAGAATGGATGATCTAATTGAGTTTTCAAAAGAACACAATATACAAATTGGTACAATCAAAGATCTTATTCAACACAGATTAGATAGCTCAAACCCTGTTGAATTTGTATCGAAATCTAAAATTCCTACTCAATATGGTGAATTTACAGGACATGTCTATAAAGATACGGTAGATAATACTGAACACATTGCATTAACACTTGGAGATTACCTCGATAATGAAGACACAATGGTTAGAGTTCACTCAGAATGTTTAACAGGAGATACTTTATTTTCTTCAAAATGTGATTGTGGTTCCCAGCTATCTAATGCTTTAAACACTATTTCCAAAAATGGAAGTGGTGTTCTCTTGTATATGAGAGGTCACGAAGGAAGAGGTATTGGATTAGGCAACAAAATAAAAGCATACTCACTTCAAGATGAGGGGGATGATACTGTAGATGCAAATCTTAAACTTGGTTTCAAAAACGATCAACGAGATTATGGAACGGGTGCATTAATTTTAAGATCATTAGGAATTGAGAAAATGAACTTACTAACTAACAATCCATCAAAAAGAGCAGGGCTTGAAGGTTATGGGCTAAGTATTACAAAGAGAACACCTTTACTTGGACAAACAACGCCAGAAAATGAAAAATATCTTGAAACTAAAGAATTAAAAATGGGACACGTATTCAATGAAGAGTAAGGTAGCCATAGTTGCAGCAAATTATTACGAAAATATAACTTCTGATTTAGTTGATGGTGTAAAAAATAATCTTAATAATAGTTTTAATACGAGTACATACTTTGTAGATGGTGCATGGGAGATAATCTATAAAATAAACGAGCTCTCAGTAAATGAATCTATAGATAAATTTGTTGCTATAGGTGTAATAATAAAAGGTGACACAGATCACTATGAATATATCTCAAAAGGTGTGGTTGATGGATTAATTAATCTAACTATTAAAAATAATATTTACATTGCAAACTGTGTATTAAATGTATTAAACATGGATCAAGCAATAGCCAGAACTAAAGGTGCTAAGAATAAAGGGATTGAAGCCGCTTCAGCTTTAAATAATCTTTTTGTATAAATAAATTAATAATTAGCTATAATTATCTCAAGCGAACAATGTTCCACCCACTGTGAACAATAGTGAGGTAGTAAAACAGCTTCGTGCTGTTTTTTTTATTGGAAGGAGAAAATATACCTGAATTAAAGATAAACGAAGGAATTCGTGCAAAGAAATTACTTGTTATTGCACCAGATGGTGTTCAAATTGGTGAACTAGAACTGAAAAAAGCACTAATAGTAGCTGAACAACTTGATCTAGATTTAGTAGAAGTATCGCCTGAGAGTAAACCGCCAGTCGCAAGACTTATGGATTACGGAAAATACAAATATGAACTTGCCCAGAAAGCAAAAGAATCAAAGAAAAAACAAGTAAAAATTTCAGTTAAGGAAATTCAACTTAAACCTAAAATTGATACTAATGATTTCAAAATTAAGTTAAATAAGTCACGAAAATTTCTTGATTCGGGGGATAAGGTTAAATTCACTATGAGATTCAGAGGAAGAGAAGCAGAACATCCAGAGTTTGGCCAGAAAGTATTAGATAATTATATTGAAGAACTAAGTGATATAGCAATGGTTGAGTCTACCTCAAGTCCTGATGGAAAGTCTTTATCAATGGTGCTCGCACCTTTAGGAGGAAAAAAATGAAACAAAAAACTCATAAAAGTATGAAAAAAAGAGTAAAAGTTACTGGAACTGGTAAATATATGAGACGTAGATCCCACAGATCTCACTATAAGTTAGCAAAAAGTTCTGGCACTTGGAAAAGACTAAAGCGAGATGTGGAAACATCTAGTGGTGATAGTAAGAAAATCAGAAAGTTGTTAGGTTAACATGGTACGTATTAAAAGTTCAGTTCAAAGTAAAAAATCTAAGAAGAAAGTACTAAAGAAAGCTAAAGGTTATACGGGAGCTAGAAGTAAAAGACTAAGAGCTGCAAAAGAACAGGTAATGCACGCTGGTGCTGATTCTTTCACTCACAGAAAAGACAAGAAATCAGATTATAGAAAACTATGGATTTCAAGAATAAATGCTGCTTCAAGACAGCATGATCTTGCTTATTCTAAATTTATTAATGGTTTAAACAACGCAGGTATTAAAGTCGATAGAAAAATACTCGCAGACTTAGCTGTAAATGATCCTAAAGGTTTTAAAAAACTTGTCGATCTTGCTAAGAAAAATCTAAATGCCTGAACTAAATTTCGATAAAGTACTAGCATCACTCAAACTACGATTAGACGATGTTCTTGATGAATCAGAGTTTGATGAGATTTTAAAAGAGTATGTAGGAAAAGAATCACTCCTGTCTGCTGAAAGAAAAAATTTATCTAATCTTTCTAATGAAGACAAAAAAGTTTACGGTGAAACTTTAAATAATGTTAATAAATCAATCGTTACAAATATAAAAAAAGCTAAAGAAGAATTTATTAACAATAAATATGCTTCATTAGAAGATGAAGAAAATGAAGATATAACAATAGATTGGATCACTAATACTGGAACTCATAGACATATTCTTTCACAAGTTATGGATGAGGTTGTAAACATTTTTGCTTCCATAGGATATAAAGTAGCTTATGGACCAGAAGTTGAAACATCTTGGCACAACTTCGATGCATTAAACACACCAGACTGGCATCCTGCACGTTATGAATCTGACACTCTTTATACAGATAATGATTTGGAAACTTTACTGAGAACTCAAACTAGCACTGTGCAGATTAGACATATGGAAGAAAATGACCCACCTGTTTATATAGTTGCACCAGGTAGAGTTTTTAGATCAGACCAACTTGATGCCACTCATTCGCCTGTTTTTCATCAACTTGAAGGTCTAGCAGTTGATAAAAATTTGAAATTTACAGATCTTAAAGGCACATTGGAGTACTTTGTTAAGCAATTTTTTGGTGAGGATATTGAAACAAAATTTATTCCACATTTTTTTCCTTTCACTGAACCCTCTGCTGAAGTTCTAGTCAAGTGGAAGAATGGTGAGTGGTTAGAAATATTAGGATGTGGAATGGTAGATCCAAATGTATTAAATCATGTCGGTTACCCAGATGAATATCAAGGATTTGCCTGGGGAGTAGGTATAGAAAGGCTAGCTATGCTTAAGTACCAAGTTGACCACATTAAAAACTTTTATGATAATGATTTAAGATTTTTGGAGCAATTTTAATGAAAATATTAAAATCTTGGTTAAATGATTGGATAGACATTGAAGCTATCAGTACAGATGATATATCTGAAGCATTAGAATCATTAGGATTTGAAATTGAGTCTAGGACAGATAAAACTCCGAACTACAAAAATATAACAGTTGGCAAAGTATTAGAAATATACGAACACCCAAATGCCGATAAAGTTCGAATTACTAAAGTTGATGTAGGTTCAAAAACATATGAAATAGTTTGTGGGGCTTGGAACTTTGATGTTGGTGCAGTTGTACCTGTAGCGCTACCTAAAAGTGAAATTAAAGATGGATTTAAAATTGACAAACGAGATATACGTGGTGTTGAATCTAATGGCATGATATGTTCAGCTTCAGAACTTGATTTATGGGATGATCATGCAGGGATTTTAAAACTTTCAGATCAAACAAAATTAGGTTCTGATTTTTCAAAAATATACAATTCTACTGACACCTTATGGGAAATTGGTGTTACTCCAAATAGAGGGGACTGTATGTCACATTTAGGAATCGCTAGAGAGCTATCAAATTATTTCAACCTGACACTTAAAGAAAATTCACAATCACTTAAATCTAACATTGAAAGTGTAATAAAAGTTAACAGCGGCAAAATAAAAGCATGTAATTCATACCAATCAATTGAAATTGAAAATTTTACTTTAAGTGATTCAAATTTAAATATAAGGTACAGACTTTCATCTATTGGTGTCCGCGTTATTAATAATGTTGTAGATTACACCAATTACGTACTTCACGATATTGGTCAGCCGTTGCATGCATTTGATAGAGATAAATTATTTGGAACTATTTCTGTCAGATTCGCAAAAGATAATGAAAAATTGAAAACATTAGATGAACAAGAGAGAAAGTTAACATCTGAAGATTTAATTATTACAGATAACGATAAGCCAATTGCTCTTGCAGGAGTTATGGGAGGGTACGATACCGAAGTCACTGATACAACTACTAATCTTTTAATAGAGAGCGCTTATTTTGATAAAGTATCGATTATGAAAACGTCGAGAAGATTAAATCTAATATCAGATGCATCAATCAGATTTGAAAGAGGTATTGATTTTAATTTGCAGAAACAGGGGCTACAGAGATTCGTTAATCTTTTTGAAAACGATCAGGATATAAATTATTCAAGCATAATAGATAGCAGTAAAAATGGAATTTTTTATGAGTCAATATCATTCGATAAAAATGAAATTGAACAAATATTAGGAGTAGAGTTAGATGATAATTTTATTAGAAACACTTTGATAAAACTACAAATTGAATCAGATGTTTCTGATAAAAAAATTAAGTTCAAATCTCCATCATGGAGATACGATTTGGAAAGACCAGTTGATCTCATCGAAGAACTTGCTAAGCATTATGGGTTTAACAATTTTAAATCAACACTTCCAATAGGTAATAACCTAAACTCAACGGGGGACTACTGGGATAAACGTCTTTATTTATCTGAAAAATTATCATCTACAAACTTTTATGAAATTCAAACACTTTCATTCACTGATTCATTATCAAACGAATTATTTACGCCTGAAAAAAAATCTGTAAGCGTGATAAACCCCATAGACCAAACACAAGAAAATTTAAGAACAAATTTACTTACATCATTAATAAATACATATAGATTTAACCTTGAAAGTAATGGTAAGTCACATAGGTATTACGAAATTAATAATGTATACGATGACTCAAAACATAAGAAATTTAAGATGATACCAAATCAAGAATACTCTCTTGGTTTACTCATACCTGAAAATGAAACAGTGGAAGACCGTAAAAGAAAAACAAAAACAAATAACATAAATACTCTAGCCAATGTTATTAAAAACCTTTTTCCCTCTTCTGAATTAGAACACCTTTCACGACCAGGGTTTCATAAGAATTATTCATATTTAATAAAACTTGATAATAAAATTTTAGGATTTATGGGTAAACTTTCGTACAAAATTCAATCTGAGTTAGAACTACATGATTCACTTTATATTGCACAAATTAACACTGAAAACTTTAATTTTGACCAATTGAAAGCTTTCACTTATAAGCCATTGTCTGCTTATCCATTCATTAAATTTGATCTATCTTTTTCTGTCCCTAATGATTTTCAAGCTTCTAATCTAATTAATTGCATTGAATCTATTCTTAGCGACAACGAAAACAATATATCTATTTTTGACAATTTTACAAATGAGAAAACAAGAAATTTAGGAATTAGAATAGTAACAAGAAGTTATGAGAAAACTTATACAGAAACAGAAAGTACTGAAATTTTAGAAATGATAGTTAAGGAAGCTGAGTCTAAATTTAAAATTAAACTAAACAAAAAGGATGAGAATGCAACCTAATGGATTGAATAATAGGGTTTTAAAAACTCTTTCACAGTCAGCTCCTAAAGCTGCTGTAGATTTGCTTGGGATGAGAATTTCTACATCTATTAATGATAAATTTGTTGAAATTATGATTACTGAAACTGAGGCTTATGGTCGTAAATCTACAGACAAAATGGCACTTTTAAACACTTATAAAAATGTTCCAACTTCAATCACGCTAGGACCACCACACGTTGCGGTATTAAAATCTTATGGTTCGAACAGAGGACTCTTTCTTCTTTGTGGGAAAAAAGGTTCAGCAGAAGCTGTTCTTATAAGATCTTCACTCATACTTCTTGGTAAAAAACATATTGAAAATAGAAGAAAAACAAAAATGAAATTTGATAAATTAAATGGACCAGGGAACATTACAAAAAGTTTAGGTATTGATCAAAAGCTTGACGGAGAAAATATTTTATCTGGAATTATAAATTTATCTCCTCGAATACATCCTTTAGATAAAGCAGTTGCAAAGCAAAGAAAAAATGCAAAAAGGAACGACAAACATCTTTGGCGTTATTCACTGATATTAAAATGAAATATTTACAGGACCGTGCGAGTGCCATAAGTCCAAAGGAAGACTTTGAAAATTTACTAGATTCAAAAAAATCTTTACGTATCAAGCTAGGAGTTGATCCGACAGCACCTGATGTAACATTAGGATGGTATGCCATTCTAAGAGCGTTAAGAAAATTTCAAGAGTATGGACATACTGCTGTTCTTATTTTAGGTGAGTTTACAGCTCAGGTAGGAGACCCTTCTGGAAAGTCAGAAACTAGATCAAAATTAGAATCAGATCAAATAAATAAGAATTCAGAAGGGGTGCTACCAATTATTGAAAACATACTTCACAAAGAAAATCTCGAAATAGTATCTAACAATGAGTGGCTTTCAAAACTTACAACCTCTGAATTAGTTAATCTAGCTTCTTCAACCACATTAGCCCAGATGCTTGAGAGGGAAGATTTTTCATCTAGGTATAAAAACAATTCACCAATATCTTTAATGGAATTCTTTTACCCACTTTTTCAAGGTTATGATTCAGTTGCAGTAAAAGCAGATATAGAGATTGGAGGGCATGATCAACTTTGGAATCTTATGCTGGGCAGAGATGTCCAAAAATTTTACTCTATGAATCCACAAGTCGCTATGACTTTTCCTCTTTTAGTTGGTACTGATGGTAAAAAGAAGATGTCACAATCTTTAAATAACTATATTTCAATAACTGATACACCTGAAAATATTTACGGAAAAATTATGAGTATTCCCGATGAAATTATGTGGGAATACTTTACAATGCTCACTGATCTTGAAGTAGCAGAAATTTATGAATTAAAAAATTCAATTGATAAAGATAAAGAAAACCCATTTGAAATAAAAAAAATACTAGGAAAATTTATAGTCACTGAATTATACGATGATAAATCAGCGGATACTGCTCAGAATACTTTTGAAAATGTCACGATAAATAAAAATACACCAGATGAAATAGACTCATACAAAGCTCCAGATGAAAAAACTTTACACTTACCAAAAATACTAACTGAATTAGGCATCACAAAATCAAATTCAGAAGCACGCAGGTTAATAAATGCAGGTAGTTTTAAGATAGATGATCAAAAATTTACAGAACTTGATGTTGAAACTGGTAAATTATTGAACAAAACACTTCAATTAGGTAAGAGAACATTTTTTACATTTATTTAATTTTTTTTACACACTTAAACAAGGTTCTGTTACTGTATATATTACGAAAAAAATTGGCTTTTTGACAACTGAGTAATGTATGAACGCCGGTAGTGCAGATAGAAATATCTAGCACTCTTTTTTTGTCAACTTTTAACTAAGTTGATTCAGCTTTTTTAAGTTGAAATGGGTAAAACCCATGTTGATTCTTTGGTCAGATTTAAATTATTCAAAGATTATGTTGGAGAGTTTGATCCTGGCTCAGGACGAACGCTGGCGGTGCGCCTTATGCATGCAAGTCGAGCGAAGCTTTTCAGTAGTTTACTACAGAAAATGACTGAGCGGCGAACGGGTGAGTAACGCGTGAGCAATCTACCTTAGTTACAGGGATAGCCCGAGGAAACTCGGATTAATACCTGATATTCTTTATATTTCGCATGAAATTAAAAGGAAAGGTCAGCCGAACTAAGATGAGCTCGCGTTCTATCAGCTAGTTGGTGAGGTAATAGCTTACCAAGGCTACGACGGATAGCTGGTCTGAGAGGACGATCAGCCACACTGGGACTGAGACACGGCCCAGACTCCTACGGGAGGCTGCAGCAGGGAATATTGCGCAATGAGCGAAAGCTTGACGCAGCGACACCGCGTGTGGGATGACGGATCTAGGTTTGTAAACCACTTTCAGGAGGGAAGAAAATGACGGTACCTCCACAAGAAGCCCCGGCCAACTACGTGCCAGCAGCCGCGGTAATACGTAGGGGGCGAGCGTTGTCCGGATTTATTGGGCGTAAAGAGCTCGTAGGCGGTTCAACAAGTCGGTCGTGAAAGTTCAGGGCTCAACCCTGAAATGTCGATCGATACTGTTGTGACTAGGATACGGTAGAGGTGAGTGGAATTCCGAGTGTAGCGGTGAAATGCGTAGATATTCGGAGGAACACCAATTGCGAAGGCAGCTCACTGGGCCGCTATCGACGCTGAGGAGCGAAAGCTAGGGGAGCAAACAGGATTAGATACCCTGGTAGTCCTAGCTGTAAACGATGGATACTAGACGTAGGAACTGGATTGACGGTTTCTGTGTCGCAGCTAACGCGTTAAGTATCCCGCCTGGGGAGTACGGTCGCAAGACTAAAACTCAAAGGAATTGACGGGACCCCGCACAAGCGGCGGAGCATGCGGCTTAATTCGATGATACCCGTAGAACCTTACCTGGACTTGACATATAGGGTCTAGCTATAGAGATATAGTGTGCATTAGCGCCCTATACAGGTGGTGCATGGCTGTCGTCAGCTCGTGTCGTGAGATGTTGGGTTAAGTCCCGCAACGAGCGCAACCCCTGTCCTATGTTGCCAGCATTTAGTTGGGGACTCATAGGAGACTGCCGGTGATAAACCGGAGGAAGGTGGGGACGACGTCAAGTCATCATGCCCCTTATGTCCAGGGCTGCACGCATGCTACAATGGCAAGTACAACGAGTCGCAATACCGCGAGGTGGAGCAAATCTCTTAAAGCTTGTCTCAGTTCGGATAGGAGTCTGCAACTCGACTCCTTGAAGTTGGAGTCGCTAGTAATCGCAAATCAGCAAAGTTGCGGTGAATACGTTCTCGGGGTTTGTACACACCGCCCGTCAAGTCACGGAAGTCGGCAATACCCGAAGCCAGTGGTCCAACCCTTTTGGGAGGAAGCTGTCGAAGGTAGGGTCGGTAACTGGGACTAAGTCGTAACAAGGTAGCCGTACGGGAACGTGCGGCTGGATCACCTCCTTTCTAAGGAGCATAGAACTTCGGTTCTAAGGTCAATCGTCGGTTGTCTACAAGACTGATACATTACTCAGCTGTGAAAAAGTCAAATTGGCTTTTTGAAAATTGTATAGCAAGCGCAATTGCAAAGTATTCATATAGTTCAAGCTACTAAGGGCTATTGGTGGATGCCTTGGCGCTGGAAGCCGATGAAGGACGTGGAAGACTGCGAAAAGCTACGGGAAGCTGTCAAACAAGCTTTGATCCGTAGATGTCCGAATGGGGAAACCCAATTTATTTTAATAAATTACTCCTACCTGAATATATAGGGTAGGTAGAGGGAACTAGGGGAAGTGAAACATCTCAGTACCTAGAGGAAAGGAAAGCAAAAGCGACTCCCTGAGTAGCGGCGAGCGAAACGGGAAGAGCCTAAACCAAATTAATGTCAAGACTGATGTCGTTGTTTTTTTGGTGTTGTGGGGTCCTTTAGAAAGAGCATCAGATCTTTCAATAAGTTACAAATATTTAGATTAGAAAAATTATCTGGAAAGTTAAACCATAGAGTGTAACAGTCACGTATTCGAAAATCTATTTACTTATTAAGGCCACCCCGAGTATCAAGGAGGATATTCCTTGTGAATCTGCGAGGACCACCTCGTAAGGCTAAGTACGACCAGCGACCGATAGTGAACAAGTACCGTGAGGGAAAGGTGAAAAGTACCCCGGCGAGGGGAGTGAAATAGTACCTGAAACCAATAGCTTACAAGCAGTAGGAGGGATTTTATATCCTGACTGCCTGCCTTTTGAAGAATGAGCCTACGAGTTATCCGTATGTGGCAAGGTTAAGGAGTAAATCCGTAGCCGCAGCGAAAGCGAGTTTTAATAGAGCGTCTAGTCGCATGCGATAGACCCGAAGCCAAGTGATCTATCCATGGGCAGGGTGAAGCGGAAGTAAGATTTCGTGAAGGCCCGAACCCACTGATGTTGCAAAATCAGGGGATGACCTGTGGATAGGGGTGAAAGGCCAATCAAACTTGGTGATAGCTGGTTCTCTCCGAAATGTCTTTAGGGACAGCGTTATATGTTGCGCTTTGGAGGTAGAGCACTGATTGGGCTAGGGGGCCAACAAGCTTACTGAACTCAGTCAAACTCCGAATGCCAAAGTGTATAAATATAGCAGTGAGCCTATGGGGGATAAGCTCCATAGACGAGAGGGAAACAACCCAGATCATCAGCTAAGGCCCCTAAATGTATGTTAAGTGTGAAACGATGTGAGAGTGTTCAGACAGCCAGGAGGTTGGCTTAGAAGCAGCCATTCCTTTAAAGAGTGCGTAACAGCTCACTGGTCGAATGTTCTCGCGCGGAAAATGTAACGGGGCTAAACATACTGCCGAAGCTATGGGATCTTACTAATCTTGATATTTATATCCAGGAGGTAAGATCGGTAGGAGAGCGTTGTATGGACAGCGAAGCAACAACGTAAGTTAGTTGTGGAGACCATACAAGTGAGAATGTAGGCATGAGTAGCGAAGGAAGAGTGAGAATCTCTTCCGCCGAATGTCCAAGGGTTCCTGGGGAAGGTTCGTCCGCCCAGGGTTAGTCGGGACCTAAGGCGAGGTCGAGAGACGTAGTCGATGGATAACAGATTGATATTTCTGTACCACTAATAACACGCCCAAATCGAATATATGTTGCTAAGGAAAGCCCTTCGGGGCCTACCGACCCACATATTACTAGATTAGCGATGGAGTAACGGAGAAGGATAGATGAACCCAGGCGATGGTTGTCCTGGGGTAAGTGAGTAGGGTTGTTAATAGGCAAATCCGTTAACAATAAACCTGAGACACGATGCCGAGCCGCTTTTAGGCGAAGTCATTAATTCCATACTTCCAAGAAAAACTTCTAGTTAGTTTTATTAGTGCCCGTACCCCAAACCGACACAGGTGGACAAGTAGAGAATACTAAGGCGAGCGAGAGAACTCTGGTTAAGGAACTCGGCAAAATAGTTCCGTAACTTCGGGAGAAGGAACGCCCAAGTAAAGTGATTAATTAACTTTATAAGCTTGAAAGGGCCGCAGTAATCAGACTCAAGCGACTGTTTATCAAAAACACAGGAGGATGCAAAGTTCTAATACAACGTATATCCTCTGACACCTGCCCGGTGCTGGAAGGTTAAGTGGAGAGGTTAGCTTCGGCAAAGCTTTGAAATTAAGCCCCAGTAAACGGCGGCCGTAACTATAACGGTCCTAAGGTAGCGAAATTCCTTGTCGGGTAAGTTCCGACCTGCACGAATGGTGTAACGATTTGAGTACTGTCTCAACCAGAGACTCGGCGAAATTGCAATGTGAGTAAAGATGCTCACTATGCGCGACAGGACGGAAAGACCCCGGAACCTTTACTGCAACTTGATATTGAATGTTGGTATGCAGTATGCAGGATAAGTGGGAGACTTTGAAACAATGGCGCTAGTCATTGTGGAGTCATCCTTGAGATACCACTTTCTTCATATTGACCTTCTAACCTAGATCCGTTATCCGGATCAGGGACATTGTCTGGTAGGCAGTTTCACTGGGGCGGTGGCCTCCAAAAAAGTAACGGAGGCGCTCAAAGGTCACCTCAGCGTGGACGGCAATCACGCATTGAGTGTAAGTGCAAAAGGTGGCTTGATTGTGACACAAACAAGTGAAGCAAGTACGAAAGTAGGAACTAGTGATCCCATGGTTGCATGTGGGTGCGCCATGGCTCATCGGCTAAAAGGTACTCCGGGGATAACAGGCTTATACCCCCCAAGAGTCCATATCGACGGGGGTGTTTGGCACCTCGATGTCGGCTCTTCTCATCCTGGGGCTGGAGCAGGTCCCAAGGGTTAGGCTGTTCGCCTATTAAAGAGGAACGCGAGCTGGGTTCAGAACGTCGTGAGACAGTTCGGTCCCTATCCGTCGCGCACGTAAGAAATTTGAAGAAAGTTGTCCCTAGTACGAGAGGACCGGGATGAACGATCCGCTGGTGTGCCAGTTGTTCTGCCAAGAGCACGGCTGGTTAGCTACGATCGGAAAGGATAAGCGCTGAAAGCATCTAAGTGCGAAGCCCCTTCTAAGATAAGATTTCTCATCGGGTTAACCGATTAAGACTCCTTATAGAACATGAGGTTGATAGGTCAGAAGTGTAAGTACAGTAATGTATGTAGCTGACTGATACTAATAAGTCGAGGGCTTGAGCTGAATACTGAGCTTGAGCGCTTGCTATAGAATTTTTAAGAAGTAGGTTTGCGGTGGTGATAGCAGTGGGGATACACCCGTTCCCATTCCGAACACGGAAGTTAAGCCCATTAGCGCCGATGGTACTTGGGGGGCAACCCCTTGGGAGAGTAGGACACTGCCGACTTTTAATGAAGAGCCCCTAGGAAACTAGGGGTTTTTCTTTTATAATTTCTTAATATGAATTACAAAAAACTTTTAAATTTATATTTGTCTTTTTTGTTAATTAATAGCTCCTTGTTGGTAATTTATTCAGTTTTTTTTCCTGATTCAACTTTTCTATTTTTTCAACATACATATCTTGAAGTTTTAGCACTCGCCAATACTGGAGGTAATGGACATTTAAATTTATTAACATATCCATTAAGTTTATATTTAATGTGTACATTTGGTTGTATTCAATATTTACGTAGTCAAAATATTTTTTACCTTAATTTTTTAACAATATTTTGGACTATTGTTCTGATTTCAAGGATTATTTCTTTACTAATAATTGGAAATGTTGAGATTGACCTATATTTCTTTTTTGGAATACTTACAGAATTTTTTATTGCTCCAATACATATTTACTTCCGAAGTAAGATAATTAAATTAAGTTAAGTATTTTTTAAAAAATTTTTAACTCCCTGAATTTGCATTTGTAAATTTCCGTTATCTAAATAATTTTTTATAGTTACTTCATCTACACCAAGAATTCTATAATTGCTACTTAACCATGTTTGTAGGGATTCAGCAGCTACATCAATCGATAAATTTGGCAATTTTGTTACAAAGTCAATCCAGAGTTCAATACTTTCTTTAGCATTGTCTATTAATTCATAAGGATTTTTATGTATTCCAAAATGAGCAAGAGCTAAATATTCAAGGTCTAGTGTATATAACTTATCTAAAGTGTTGAATAGTAATTCTTTATTAAAATCTGGTGGGGGAAGGTTAGGCTGAACAAAGTCTCCATGAGGATAAATTAATCCTAGTGTATCTCCCATAAATAGTGTTTTAGAATATGCATCATAGAATGTATAGTGATGTTTTGCATGACCGGGACCATAGATTGCTTCTAATTTTCTTCCATTACCTAAATCGATCAACTCTTTATCTTTAAGTGAATGTATATTATTTAATGGTGTTGGTTTTATTTCACCCCAATTAGCAGACAGCCAATCTTCTGTATATACTTCAGAAACTGCTTTCCATAATTTCTCTGGGTTAGGTAAATGTTTTAGTCCCAATTCATGAATGTATACAAAATGATCTTTATACTTTTCAACAAGATGTCCGATTCCACCTACATGATCTAGATGTAAATGTGTCATAGCAGATCTGTTAACTTCATTAATACCTAAACTTTCTAAACTTGAAATCAAATAAGGAAAAGACTTCGATGGACCAACTTCAATTAATATTGGATTAGATGAATCTATATAGTAACAAGACATCCTGCCAGGTTTGTCTTCCATGAAAACATCTATTTGATATATGTTATTTGAAAATTTTTTTATGTCTTGTTTCATTTACATATACATTTTTGCATAACAAACTTATAAACTACAATGTTTAAATGAAAGTTTCTTTAGCTAGCACTTCTGAATATAGCTCAAAAGCAGCAGAATCTATAAGTGATTTGAACCCAAATGCTGCAGATGTACTTATAACAAGTGTCTTAACGTCAATGGTAACTGATTTAGGTGTTGTATCACCAACTGCATCAGGTTTGTTGTCATATTATGATTCAAACACTGATTCAACTAATACTATCGATGGATACTTTGTAGCTCCTGAATTGTTTAATGGAAATGATCATGATGAACATAGGATTTCTATGACATATGGAGGGTATGTTGAAACATGTAAAGGGGGTAATACCTTTGCAATACCTGGAATATATAAAATTTTAGATTATGTATACAGGAATTTTGCTTCATTACCGTTAAATGAATTGATGAAATATCCGATTAATATCGCAAAAGAAGGGTTCACCTTAACACAGCCGACGAAAGATTATTTCATACATTCATTAGAACCCATGTTTATGTGGCATGAAAATTCTAAAATCGTGTTGTCGGAAGTAGGCAAAGATCTTGATAGTGGGATAGTAAAGCTTGAAAAATTGAGTGATACATACGAACATATTGCTATTGAGGGTTTTAATGATTTTTATGTTGGAGATATTTCAAAGTCTATACTGCAAACTGTTCAAATAGAAGGTGGTCATGCAACCGCTGCTGATTTTAGTAACTATGAACTTATTGAAAATAATAAATTTAATACTAAATATAATGATTTAAATCTTACAGGTCATTCAGGTCCTTCTATTGGAGGCCTAATGGTGTTGAAATACTTAGATGCTTTATCTTCAAATTCTGAAAATATGATGAGATTACTTCAAAATGTATACATTGAGAGAGAAAATAATTATGAATTTTTTGGAAATAGGAAAGAATATATAAGTAATGAAATAAAAAAAGTTACTCAATCACCATCTACTATTCAAGTAAACACCTCAGATGACTCCAACAACCATTATTCAATTACATTTTCTAGTGGGTATGGTTCAGGAGTTTTATGTCCTAATACAGGAATGTATTTTAATAATTCACTTGGAGAAATAGAATTAAACCCTCAAGGTTTTTTAGGGGACACTAAAGGAGATAGATTAATTTCAAATATGAGTCCATTAATTATTGAAAATAGAGATGGTATAACAACTATAGGTTCACCAGGAGCTGATAGGATAAGTTCAGCAATTGCACAAGTTCTTATTAATTATTCAAAAAACAATAACTGGCAAGAATCAATTGATAAACCACGGTTTCATGTAAATGGAGATGGATCCGTGCGTGCAGAACCAGAGTCTTTGAAAAATCAACAAGATATTACTTTAACTGATGAATATGACATGTATTTTGGTGGTGTTTGTGTTTCTGGGCTATATAATGATGTTTTTTCTATAGGTGATAAGAGAAGAGGGAATGTATCTTGGAAAAATTAAGTAATCTGGAACATAAATTTTTATTTTACTTTGGTTTTTTAGTTGTAATTATATTTATAAGTCTGTCCTATTGGCAGTTCAATAGCTATTTACAAGATAAAGATATAATTCAAAAAATTGTCAATACTGAAAACCCAGCTCCAGTAACTTTATCTGACCTTTACGCTAACAACCAGGAGATCAGTTTTGAATATAATAACGTCGAAATTATCGATGGAGATGAACTAGAGATAGTTAAGTCTTGGTATTTACGATCAAGAGTGCATAATGGAGTAAATGGATATCATTTAGTGACTTTATATAGACACAATATTACAAAACGTAATATTTTAGTGAAAAATGGATGGGTGCCATTAGATAAAAATATTGATAGAACCTTTCTTAGTGAAAAAACTATATTTATTGGTCGTTTAATTAAATATGATAGGCAGACGTTTGGTCAAGATGATATTCCTAATTCTGAATACTTATTTAGAGTTGATAAAGAATTTATAGAAAATGAAACACAAACAAATTTACCTAATTTTTATGTTACATTGACTAAGTCGTGTGGAAGTGGGGTAGAGTGTATTAATTTAACTGACCCTTATGATGCACCTCATCTCAGTTATTCTTTTCAGTGGTTATTTTTCGCATTATGTTTAATTATTGTTATCTTGAGGAAAAATAAAATAATATGATTAAAGATCTTCAATTAGATAATTTTAAATTATCTTATACATCTGAAGGTGAGGGGAGTGATGTTCTTTTGTTGCATGGCTTTCCTTCAAATATGTTCTTTTGGAATAATATTAAGAATGATTTATTGAGTAACTATAGAGTGACAGTTGTTGAACAAAGAGGCTATCCATTATCATCGCTTGAAAATGCAAAAAACACCGACTTTAATATCGATTTCTTATCCAGAGATATTGAATACTTAATTGATGTACTAAATTTAAATAGAAATTTAATAATTGTAGGACATGATTGGGGTTCTATTGTAGCGTGGGCGATTGTCTCAAGAGGTTACGTTGATATCAAAAAAATGATATCCATATCAGGTGGTACAG
>CACKFQ010000012.1 GCA_902599555.1 uncultured Candidatus Actinomarina sp.
TCTAAAACTTTAACTGTGACTGGATCTCCGACTTTTACAATTTCATTTGGGTTTTCAACATGTCTCCATGAAAGTTCAGATACATGTACTAATCCATCCATACCGCCAATATCAACAAAAGCTCCAAAACTGACAATAGATGAAATTTTACCTTCTTTCACATCTCCAACTTGTAAATCATCAAGAAAACCTTGTCTCTCCTCTGACATTTCCTCTTCCAAGTGGGCTTTTCTTGATAGAACAATATTGTTTCTTTGTCTATCAAGTTCAAGAATTTTTGCTTCTATTTCTTCACCTATATATGATGTCAATTCTTTAACTCTTCTTACATCAATAAGTGAAGCTGGCAAAAATCCCCTAACTCCAATATCAACAATCAGTCCACCTTTTACAGATTCAATAACAGTTCCTTTTATAGACTTATTGCTATCGGAGATTTCTTGAATATCTCCCCATGCTTTTTCATATACAGCTCTTTTAACAGATAAAATTAATCTTCCTTCATCATCTTCTTTATCTAAGACCAAAGCTTGTATTTTTTCACCCTCATTAACAATTTCTTTGGGGTTTACACCTTTTCTTACTGAAAGTTCTCTTGACGGAATAACTCCTTCTGATTTATATCCAACATCAACCATTACTTCATTACGGTCTACTCTCACAATAGTTCCTTCAATAACGTCTCCATTATTAAAAGTAACTAGAGTTTGTTCAAGAAGTTCAGGAAAATCTTCTGGTTTTATATCTTCAGGTAGTTCGACGACGTTTGATGGAGAGGACTTCTCTTCATTATTACTTGTCATATGTATAAATTATTCCAATCATAGTGTTGCGTCAATAAGAATAACATATCTGTGATATTTACAAACTAATTATTAAAATTTGCAAGGGATGTATTTATCTTTGTGTTAACGTACAAAGGAACATCGAGTTTAACTGCATTTTGCATATTTTTAGAAACAACTGATGAAACTTTATCAACGTCTTTTTTCTTAGCTTCAACCACTATTTCATCATGTATTTGAAGTAATAAATTGGCATTATCAAAATTATTAAGTGCAACACGTACTTTTATCATGGCAATTTTCATAATATCTGATGCTGTACCTTGAATTGGTGCATTCATAGCGATTCGCTTACCCATGGCTTTCAATTGAAAATTTGAAGAGGCTAATTCTCTTATAAATCGTTTCCTTCCAAATAAAGTTTTTGTATATGTATTTTTTTCAGCATTAGATACAACATTTTCTAAAAATCCTTTTACTTTTGGAAATTGATCAAAATAAGAATCAATTAGTTTCTTAGCTTCTTTTTGAGATATATCTAAGCTTTTGGAAAGACCGAATGCTTCCATCCCATAAATTAACCCAAAATTAACCTCTTTAGCTTTTCTTCTCATTTCAGAGTTAACATCATTTAGTGGTTGATTAAAAATTCGAGCGGCAGTTTCAGAGTGTATGTCTGAATTTTCTTCATTTAATATTTTTATCATTTCTGAGTCTTGACTTAGATGCGCAAGAACCCGTAGCTCAATTTGCGAATAATCTGAAAGGATGAAGTTCATAGAGGGTTTAGAAATAAAAAAATCTCTAATTTGCTGACCTAACTCTGTCTTGTTTGGTATGTTTTGTAAATTTGGCTTTTCTGATGACAATCTGCCTGTTGTGGTACCGAATAAGTTGTAATGAGTGTGTATTTTTGAATCATTACTTACCTCAGGCAATAAACCATCTACATAGGTAGATCTTATTTTTTCTAATTCTCTATATTTTAAAATATGTTTTGGTAAGTCATAATTCTTAGCTAATTCCTCTAAAACGCTTGCATCAGTAGAAGGAGCTCCTTTAGGTGTTTTTTTCAAGACTGGGTATTTCAGTTCGTTAAAAAATATTTCAGAAAGTTGTTTTGGTGAATTTAAATTGAACTCTTTTTCAGTAATGGTGTAACACTTATTTTGAAGGTTAGATAATTTAGTAGATAAACTTTTTGATAGCTTTTTCATTTTTTCTTTTGATACTGTAATTCCTTCATTTTCCATTTCAGATAAAATCTTCAACATTGGAAAATCTACATCTTTATAAAGTTGATGAAGTGTAGCTTCAAGTTCGAATTCTTTAATCGATTTATTAACAGAACTAAATTTGGATTGAAAAAATTTTATATACTCATCCACAGCAGACTTTTTGTTTAATTCACTTTGTGGATCTAGGTATTTAACAATACTTAAAAGATTGTCTGGTCTAATACTTGGATCTAATAAAAACAGCATACAGTCGTATGCAATAAATTTATCAGTCTTTTCTATTTGAAACTCGTTAAACAATTTTTGTGATGAAAGAGAAATTATATTGTTGAAATTTAGTAGTGACTCAAATTCACCAAACTCATCATTGTTTACAAAGTAGTTTTTGTTTTCAAAATTAAATACAACACTGAGTACATCAATATTTTTATCCAATAATTTTATTTCTAATTGCTCTTTTTCATTCTCGTTTTTATTTAAGTTAGTTCTTTCACCAAGAAATCGATTAAGTTCATATTTAGAAATTTCATTTCCAGAATCTTCTAGAACCTTATTGTCAAGAAATATAGTTTCACTAAGATTTGTTGTTGGTATTTCAAGATCTAAGTCTGTTTTTATAGTTGCCAGGTCTTTGCTCATATTTAATAAATCTTTATGTTCTTCAAAATTTGACTTTAATTTTGGTGTCAATTCATCCAAATTTTTATAAATATTTGATATTTTTTTATACTTTAGTAATAACGATATTGCTGTTTTTTCACCAACACCCGGTAAGCCAGGAATATTATCTGATTTGTCACCCTTTAAGGCTAAGTATTCAATATATTGATTCGTATTGATTTGATACTTTTCAGTAAAAATATTGCTATCAAATATTTCAACATCAGATATTCCACGCTTTGTATACATAATATGAGTTTTGGAACTAATTAATTGGAATGAATCTCGATCTCCTGTAACTATTGTTACTTTCTTATTCTTTTTATTAAAGTGTTTTGACAAACTACCTAAAACATCATCAGCCTCGTACCCTTCAAGCGAAACTTGAGGTAAGTTAAATTTAGTAAGCAGACTTTGAAGTTTATTAATTTGAATTTTAAAGTTATCAGGTGATGAACTTCTATTAGCTTTATAGTCTTCGTATATTTCATTTCTAAAGGTTTTTTTAGAGACATCCCATGTGATAATAATTTTTTCTACGTCGTAATTATTCACAAGCTTAGATAGCATCATAAGAAATCCATGAATTACATTTGTAGGAAATCCATCTTTTGTCTCTAAAGTTTCAGGTAATGCATAAAAGGCTCTAAATGCAATGCTGTGGCCATCAATTAGGAATATCACTCTCTCATTTTAAACTTAATAAAATTTTCTCTCATTCATCTGCATATCAAATATAATCTTATTAAAGCCCGGATGGCGGAATTGGCAGACGCGCTGGATTCAAAATCCAGTATCTTCGGATGTGGGGGTTCGACTCCCCCTCCGGGTACATTTGTTGAATACGTTTATATATAAATTCAAAATTACTTAATAATAGAATATGAACAATAAAACAATTATTGGTGTTACGATTTTTTTCATCATTTCAGTAATTTTCTACATAACGTTTTCCTCATTAAGCCCAGATAATTTTGGTGATAGTTTTGTAGACCAAATTAGAATTGCTGATAGTGAGGATACTTTAGAAAATTACTCTGATGATACCTTAATACAAGTTGGAAAAGATATTTGTAATAGTTCAAATCGATGGATTGATGAGCAAGCATCATTAAATGTTATATTAAATTTACTCAATGATAATGATATTAAAGTTGATATAAATAATAGAATTATTCCAATACTTCGCTTTCAATCTACTTACGAACTATGTCCGGAAAACATCTCAGTCTTAGAAGGCTTGTTCATAGATGCAAAATAAATTAATCATTCAGAGAATTCCTCAACTAATGATTGGACTTTTTTTATGTGGTTATGGATTAGCTTTTACTATTGAGGCTGGCCTTGGATTAAATTCCTGGGATGTTTTTCACGATGGATTTAGTAAATTAATAGGAGTTAAAATTGGGTTTGCTGGCGTCCTAACAGGTTTTATTTTACTCTTAGGGTGGATTCCACTGAGACAAAAACCTTTTATAGGCACTATTTTAAATATCTTAACTATTGGAAACGTGATCGATCTAACTATGTATTATTTGCCCAGTCCAGAAATCTTGTCCGTAAAAGTAATCTTTCTCGTATTTGGAACTGTGGTGTTTGCCTTAGGAGTGGGTGTTTATGTTGGTTCTGGGCTTGGACCAGGTCCCAGGGATGGAATTATGGTTGGCATAGCTAAATTAGGTCCAAGTATAAGAGCTACAAGAATTGGAATTGACTTTACTGCATTTGTAGTTGGGGTATTATTGGGTGGTTCTTATGGACTAGGTACAATCTTTATGGTTGTTACAGTTGGCCCAATTGTTCAATATTCATTAAAACGATTTGATAAAGGCGCTATATTTTCACTTTAGATATGAGTGAATTTTGATTAATTTCTTTTTTTTCTTTGGTTAAAAGCAATCCTTTAAAATAAATTAAACGTCTTACAGAAGAAATGAAGTCAAATTTATTTACATCAACTTTTTTATTCAAATCATCAACTTTACTCCACTTAGTGCTGTTAACTCTTAAGATAAGAGAATCAACTGTCTCAATATAGGTATTATTTTTTATCAATTTTTTACATTTTTGAGAACAAACGAAATATTTTTCAGAAACTTGTTTATATAAAGTTCTCCCACAGTAATTACATCTGGTGTTTTTTTCGGTCACAATAAATTATTTTTTAACTATTTCTTGAGTAGAGTTTGGTAAAGTTTTTAATATTCTTCTAGGATTACCCCTAAATTTAACTCTAGAGGCCTGTTCTTGTCCCATAAAGCAGCCTTTGTAAAAATCAACAAAACTTTCTAGCCATTTAATCTCATTAGGTAATAAGCCCGATTCAATTATCTTTAATGAAGGAAGCTCATAGGCCATTTCAACTTTAGACCAATCAAGGTGATGTTCAGCTTCATTAGTTGGTTTTACACTAAGAGTATCTTCTTTATCATTAATTTCGAAAAATACATCTTCTTTAACAATATTTAATTCACATTTGATACGAATTTTGTACTTTTCTAATACTTTTTTCAATTCAATCAAATTACTTTCAGATTGATAAATTTTTAATAAATCGTTTTGTCTTGAAAATATAAACCAATAGTTTACTTTTCCATCTGGACCTAATAAATAGGAGAACTTATATTCGTTTTCATTTATAGAGTTCGATACAAGTGAATCAATGAATGTGTAAGAATCACTCCCTTCAACATATAAAGAATTTAATGATTTTAAAACTTTCATAATCTAAATAGTACTTAACCAATCTAAATTAAGTATGTAGAGAATTTCTTGAAAAAATGATGCAAGAATATAAACTCTGTCAGTAAATATTAAATAACCTAATGCAATTAATGTAACACCAGAAACATTTGTTGAGTATTTTTGAAAACTTTTAAAAACTTTGTTATTGAAATTAATCCGATCTGAAAGGATTGCAATAGTAATAAAAGGAACAGCTAAACCTAATGAAAATAATATTAGGTACATAACTCCCGAATATAATGTTTCAGACTTAGATGAAAGAGTTAACAATGCTCCAAGGACTGGTCCAATACAGGGAGTAAACCCAAAGCCGAATGTAAAACCCATTATAAAGTTTTTAGATTTTGAAAAATTGTTGATATCAACATAGTTTGAACTATAAAAATATCTTTTATTAAGTGATGGTATTAATAAAACCAAACCAAAAATAATTATGATAACGCCACTGATTTGACCAAGAATTGTAGCGTTTCTACTAAAAAAAGAACCTACAGAACTTGCTAATGCACCTAGTGAGACAAAAACAATAGAAAATCCTAGTGCAAATTGAACTGCACCATTAATTTTCGAAATTTTTGAATTTTTATTTATAGAAAATATGGCAAAGTACCCAGGGACCAATGGAAGGACACAAGGTGAAAAAAATGATAAAGCTCCAAAGAAGAAGGCTATTGATGCATTAATTTCCATAAACTAAATATATACCTCAACTTGATATAAAAAAAATTCTACTTAAATCCTTCTTTTCTTTTATATTTTGAACAAATAATACAAACATCTAAATTATGTCCTCTAGCAGGACAATATTCACGACCGTAAAAAATAATCTGAAGGTGAAGTTTGTTCCACTTACTTTCTGGAAAAAGTCTTTTTAAATCTTTTTCTGTTTTTTCTACATTTTTTCCTGTCGACAAACCCCATCTCCATGCAAGTCTATGTATGTGTGTGTCAACAGGAAAAGCAGGATATCCAAATGCTTGACTCATAACGACAGATGCAGTCTTATGACCAACACCAGGTAAATTTTCTAGATCTTTAAAGTTTTGAGGCACTTTAGAGTTGTGCTTATTAACTATTAATTTTGACAAACCACTAATTGCTTTTGATTTTTGAGGCGATAAACCACATGGTCTAATTATCTTTTCAATTTTTCCAACCTGTAATCTTGACATCTTTAAAGGTGTATCTGCATTATCAAATAAAATTGGTGTAATCTGATTTACTCTTTCATCTGTGCACTGTGCAGATAAAACAACAGATACTAAAAGAGTAAATGGGTCTTTATGTTTTAGTGGAATAGGGGTTTTTGGATATAGTTTCTCTAAGATATTTACAATATCTTTTACTTTTCTATCTTTACTTATTACCACTATATTATTTTATACAACATATTAAAGTTCTCTCATATGTTCATTAATGAAAAAAACAAATCGCTAATTGCATTATTTGTATCTGCATTATTTTTCGGTTCAACTTTTTTAATTGTAAAAAATTTACTGAGTATTTTTAGTCCAACTTTTGTTGTTTTTTTAAGATATTTAATCGCAGCATTCTTTTTTGCTGTAATTGGTGGTATACCTGAAAAAAGAACTTGGAAACCCGGTTTAATGATGGGATTATTTTTATGGCTAGGATACATAACTCAAACACAAGGTTTGTTAACTACATCCACTATTAATTCAGGTGTTGTAACTGGATTTTATGTAGTACTTACACCTTTTTTATCTAAATTTATTAACAAAACAGACTTAGAAGCAAAAAACTACATATATTCATTTCTCGGATTCACCGGCATAGCCCTGATATCAATAAATGATATTTCACAAGTGTTTGGAAACTTGTTTACTCTAATTTGTGCTGTAGCTTATGCAATGCATATAGTTCTCGTTGAAAGATATGTAAAGAAACAAAATATTTCACAACTAATGTTTGTTCAGTCATTAACAGGAGCGGTTTTGTGTTTACCATTAATAACCTTTTCAGAGTTTGAATTTTTGTATGAAAATATATTTCCAATAGTATTTTTGGGATTAGTAGTTAATGTTGGAGCATTTTATTTACAACTGTACGGTCAAAAAATAATAAAAGCTTCAACTTCAGCATTGATATTAAGCATGGAAGCTATATTTGCCTTACTAATTGGAATTTTAATAGCAAATGAGTATCTAAATATTTTGAATTGGTTTGGCGTACTTATGGTCTTATTATCAATCTTTTTAGTTGTTAAAGAATAGATTTTTCTTTATTTAAAGAGTTAATAAATTTCATAATAATTCTTAATAAAAAAACTAGTACGAAAAATGATGCAATAAGAATAATTAATAATCTAGGACCCTCAGTTATGGGAATAATACAGTTGACAAGATCATTACAAATTCCAAATCCATTTCCACCTCTGGAAATATTATAAATAATTAATAATGGGTAAGCCAAAATAATTAATAAAGAAACAAGTATTAAAAAAACAATTATCCTTAATAAAAACATATTTTTTTTATTTTAATATAGTTACATAAATGAAAGTTAAATTAGTAAGTTATTCTACGCCAACAGAAGAGTTTCTAAATGAAGGAATTGATAATGCTCAAGAATTGGTGGCTTTTTGTGCACGAGTCTCAAACCCTTCAAATCAATTAAATACCGAAACAAGTGAAAAACTAATAAAGTATCTAATTAAAAACGCACATTGGTCTCCTCTTGAAATGGTCAGTGCATGTCTTGAAATAGAAACAACAAGAGACATTGCAAGGCAAATTTTAAGACATAGATCGTTTAGTTTCCAAGAATTTTCTCAAAGATATGCAAATCCTGTTAAAGATTTAGAATTTGTAACTAGAGAAGCCAGGCTTCAAGATCTTAAAAATAGACAAAACTCTATTGAAAATGATGACGAGGAAATTTCAAATATGTGGATTGAAAAACAGGAACATATTATTAACGAAGCTAGAGAAACATATAATTGGGCAATTGAAAATGGAATTGCTAAAGAACAGGCACGTGCAGTCTTACCTGAAGGAAATACTGTTAGCAGGATGTATATGAATGGCACACTTAGAAGCTGGATACATTACATTGAATTAAGATCTGGGAATGGAACTCAAAAAGAACATATGGAAATAGCAGTTGCGTGTGCAGAGGTTATTACCAAAATTTTTCCTATGAGTAAAAATCTTGATTAAGAATCTAATTTATACTTGAATACTAAATAGTCTTCCTCAACTGTAAATTCTGAATCTGCAATTATCATGTAATCCTGAAAATCAGTTTCAGCTTGTTTGATAAATGCCATGCGATCGTCTCCACCAACAGGAGGAATGGATCTGTTTTTTACAGCTTCTGCTCTTTCTTTATATCTGTTTATAAATTCTTCTACGTTAAAACTCATATATTTATCATTTTACTTAACTAGTAAGCAATGTGTTAATCTCATTTTTCAATTGATTAGTTTTTTTAACTTTTATTTCTTTCAATTCAAGTAATTTAGTATTTTGTTCTCCATGAACCTCTAACTCAACATTTGAGAGACCCGGATATTTCTCGAGTAATTCTTTCAGTAATATAAGATTTTTCTTATCTAATTTTTTCTCAGTTACAGATATTCTCAATGGTGAAGTGTCTAAATCTTCAACCATTTTTGATGGCTCTATTACTTCAATGTCTCTTGCTCGAATAGTGTTTTCAGAACCTCCAACATAGGTGCCTGAAACCTTAAGATATATTTCTCCATCAATACTGCTATTGTATTTATCTACTAGCTTGTTAAAAATTAATACACCAGCTGAGCCAGATGTATCTTGTAAATCAAATTGAATCCACGGATTTCCCCTTCTTGATACTCTTTTTTGCACATTGGAAATCAAACCGGCAATAACAACATTTATTTCCTCTTCCTCGTCAAATGATTGTAACTCTAATATAGAGTGCGAAGATTCTGATTTAAGCACTTCTCCATACCCATCTAGTGGATCTTCACTAACAAAAAAACCTAACATTTCTCTTTCTCTTTCTAGTTTTTCTTTCTTTGTCCATTCAGTGTCTTTGATACTTGTTAATTTATCTGATTGATCATCCAAATCAAATAATGAAGTTTGGTTATTTGCTTTTTTATTTTTAAGATCTTTGGCGTCTTCAATTAAATCAGGTACTGCATCAAACACACCTTTTCTTGAGTGTCCAAAAAAATCAAACCCTCCCCCTTGTGCTAAAGCTTCTATGCCTCTTTTGTTTAATGATCTTGAATCTATTCTTGATAAAAAGTCTTCAATTGATTTATAGGGTCCATTTTCATTTCTTTCTAAAACAATTTTTTCCGAGGTTATATCTCCAACATTTCTTACAGCAGATAGACCAAAGAGTATTTCGTTATCATTAACAGTAAAATCTGATGCACTTCTATTTATATCTGGAGTAGACACTTTGACTCCCATGTCTCTAGCTTCAGAAAGAAATATTGCTGTCCTATCTTTATCCCTTTTTACCGCAGTCAATGAAGCTGCTATATACTCTGCAGGATAGTTTGCTTTTAAGTAAGCAGTTTGATAAGCAAGAAGTGCATAAGGTACGGAATGGCTTTTATTAAATCCGTAACCAGCAAAAAATGCTATTTGATCAAATAGTTCTATTGCGAATTGCTCAGAATATCCACTTTTTACAGATCCTTCAGTAAATTTTTTACGCTGCTCCTCCATTACTTGAGGAATTTTTTTGCCCATTGCTACCCTTAAATTGTCTGCTTCCTGTAAATTGAATCCTGCAATTTTTTCAGCAATCTGCATAACTTGCTCCTGATATAAAATCACTCCATAAGTCTCACTCAAAACGTCCTCTAAGTCTGGATGTAAATATTCAATTTCTTTACGAGAGTTTGCACGATCAGTAAATTCATTATGCATTCCAGCACCCAGTGGTCCCGGCCTAATTAATGCAACTAAGGCAACAATGTCTTCAAATCTCTTTGGATTTAAACTTCTGGAAACTGACTGAGCAACCCTGCTTTCCAGCTGAAACACTCCAGTCATTCTTCCTTCAGAAAATAAGTTGAAAGTTTTGTCATCTTGTAAATCTAAATTATCAATGTCTAAATTTTTATTACCAATTAACTCTATGGTTCTATCTACAATTGATAAGTTTCTTAAACCTAAAAAGTCCATTTTTAAAAGACCTAATTGTTCAACTGTGTGCATTTCATACTGTGTAACTATTTCTGTATTTTCTCCTTTTCTTTGTATTGGTAGAAAATTAGTTATTTTGTCAGGTGATATCACAATCGCTGCTGCATGTATCCCATCTTGACGCCTTAAGCCTTCGAGACCAAGGGCTATATCAATTATTCTTTTAACTTCTTCATCAGCTGAATATTGTTTTCTTAATTCTTCTGAAGCAGAGTAAAACTCTTTGCTATAACCACTTTCATTATTTTCATCAAGATTTAAACATTCAGATATAGTGGCCGTGTTTCCAAGAATCATAGGTGGCATCAATTTTGCTACTTTATCACCACTGGAAAATGGCAGACCTAAAACTCTTGCTGCATCTCTTATTGCCTGTTTTGCTTTTATAGTTGCAAATGTGACTATATGAGCAACTCTATCTTGGCCATATTTATCAATAGCATATTGGATAACATCTCCACGATATCTTTCATCAAAGTCCATATCAATATCAGGAAGTGACTTCCTTCCCTTATTTAAAAACCTTTCAAAAATTAATCCATATTTTAAGGGTTCTATTCCTGTTATACCTAGGCAGTATGAAACTATAGATCCAGCAGCTGAACCTCTTCCAGCACCAGTTCTAATGTTTCTAGACTTTGCAAATTCAATTAAGTCTCCAACAATTAAAAAATATGAAGCAAACCCCATAGAGTTAATTACTTCAAGTTCGTAGTCGATTCTTTCAAGTACCTCTTTGTTTACGTCTTCATATTTCTCTTCTGCCCCAATTAATACTTTCTTTTTTAAATATTCTTCAACACTTATGGAATCATCGTCGACTGGAAAATCAGGAAGATAATCTTGATCAAAATCAAATTCATAGTGAACTCTTTCAGCAATTTTTAGAGTATTATTGCAAGCATCAGGAAATCTATCATCTGGAAATAGCATCCGCATTTCTTCGGATGACTTTACATAAAACTCTTCACCTTCAAACTTAAATCTATTTTCATCCTCCATAGTTGCATTTGTTTGAACACAGAGTAAAGCATCGTGGGCTGAAGAATCAGCTTTTGCAACGTAATGTGAATCATTAGCTGCAACAAGAGGTGCTTTTAACTCTTCAGATATTTTTACCAAGTCATCTAAAATTTCCATTTGTTGTGGAATGCCATGATTATGCAACTCTATAAAAAAATTGTCTTTGCCAAATATGTCTTGATAATTTTTTGCTTTTTCTAAAGCTTTTTCAAAACTTTTTTCATTTGCAGTATTGCCTTCTTCTCTGGAACCATCTGGTGCTAAATGTTGAGCTACTTCACCTCCAAGACACCCTGATAATGCAATTATTCCCTCAGAGTGTTCTCTTAATAATTCATAATCGACACGTGGTTTATAATAAAAACCTTCAAGATAAGCTTTGCTAGCTAGTTCAACTAAATTTTGGTAACCAATATTGTTTTCAGCCAAGAGAGTAAGATGATATCTTTTATTTTTGTCTCTTTCTGGCCTGTCAAACCTTGAGCCTGGAGTTACATAAGCTTCGTAACCTATAATTGGTTTTATATTTTGTGACTGAGCTTGACGTACAAATTCTAAAGCACCATAAAGATTTCCATGGTCAGTTATTGCAGCAGCTGGTTGATTTAACTCTTTTACTTTCTTAAGATAATCATTTATCTTTGCTGCGCCATCAAGCATTGAATACTCAGTATGTGCATGAAGATGTACAAAAGATTTACTCATAGACCAATTGTAAAGTTTTTTTAAAAAATTACATGTTCATTATCGAAGTAAAATAATCTGGTTCATTAATTGAAAATTTATAATCTTTTTCAAACAATTTGAATTCAATATTGTAAGACTGCAAACAAATTGTTTTTTGATTTAATTCATTTACTTTTTTTGCACCATAGAGAGTGTCGTTTACTATTGGTGTCTTTAAATACTCAAAATGAGCTCTAATTTGATGATTTCTGCCAGTGATTAAATCAATTTCTAGCAAGGAATAGGAATCAGTTTTTAAGATAGTTTTGTATTTAGTTATAGCTTCTCTTCCATTCTTGCCAACTTCTCTCTTTTTTCTGTTATTTTGAGAATGTATTAGCGGGAGATTAATTTCACCAGTTTTACTCTTTAAGGAACCTTCCACAATTGCTCTATATTTTTTTTTAATTTTTCTTTTTTTAAAATCTTCTTGAAGTTGATTGAAAGCTTCATTATTAATAGGACAAACTATAAGTCCAGATGTAACCCTATCTAGTCTATGTACAATGCCCTCCCTTTTATACTCTCCTACTTTACTAATATTGAAATTTTCAATCAGAAAATCTCTGAGTGTATATTCATCTGAAGTGTCTGTTGGATGTACCAATAAACCATGGGGCTTGTTTAAAATAACAAACAAATCGTTTTCAAAAACTATTTCAGTATTAATCTTTTTTTATCTCCGAATAAAGTAGCAACACAATACCGATTGATATATATGTATCAGCAAGATTAAAGCTGGGAATAAATAATAATTCTACAAAATCTGTTACTTTTCCATCATTGTTTGTAATTAAATTCCAACCTCTCTCACCTAAATTCCCAACCGCTCCAGATAATATAAGTACTAAAGAATATAGTTCTAAACTTCGTTCACGAATATCTTTAATTTGTACAATTAGCCAAATAAATACAAATAATGACAATATATATGTAAAAATTGTGTAATCACTGAATAAACCGAATGCAATTCCTGTATTATATGTCAAATCGATTGTGAGTATTCCTTCAAAAACAACATACTCTTGAATGTTATTATCCCTGATTAAAAACTTGGTTACAAGATCCAATAAAGCTAGGAGTATTGCGAGATAGAATGGTATGTATTTGTTTTTAAGCTTCAAGTGCTTCTGCACACTCTTTACGTAAAGTAGCGTAAGGAAGAGCCTCAAGTCTTGCAACAGGGATAGGTTCGCCACAATTTTCGCAATTTCCATACTTTTTCTTCTTAATTAGAACAAGAGCATGTTCAATTTGATTTAACAAATGTCTTGTATTTTCATCAAGTGTCAATTCTTTTTCTAATTCAAAAGCCATTGACCCTCCGTCAGCGGAAGTTGGATCAGGGCTTCTTTCTGCCGAAGCTTCAGAAAGTCTTATTTTTTCTCTTTCCTGATGGTGCTGTTCTAAAATAGCTAATAATTGATCTCTTTCAGCCTCAAGCCTTTTTTTAAATTTTTTAATTGTATTGGGTGATAATTGTCTTGCCATTTTATTTTCTATTAATGAATGTATATTAGCCATTTTTTAAAAAAAATATACAAATTTATTATTATTTAAAACTTTATGAATTACCACAAATTGCAGTAAAAACCCTATAAAATCAAATGATATGTTTAAAAGGGTTGAAAACAACATAAATTTAGCTCAAGTAGAGAACGAAATTTCAAACTATTGGGATGAAATCGATGCATTTCAAACATCTTTAAATAATAGAAAAAATGACAAAATTTTTAGATTTTATGATGGACCACCATTTCCAACTGGAAGTCCACATTATGGAAATCTATTAGCTGGGGTAATAAAAGATATTGTCCCCAGATATTGGACGATGCGAGGTTATTACGTTGAAAGACGCTTTGGTTGGGACGTCCATGGATTACCAATTGAAATGGAGGTTCAGAAAAATCTTAATTTAGAAGATCCTCAACAAATTGATGAATATGGAATTGGTAAATTTAATGAAGCTTGTAGAACTCAGGTGCAGACTAACACTGAAAACTGGGAAAAAATTACGAGAAAAATTGGTAGGTGGGTTGATTTTGAAAATGACTATAAAACAATGGATATCGATTTTATGGAAAGTGTCTGGTGGGTTTTTAAAGAACTATGGGAAAAAGACTTAATCTATCAGGACTATAAAGTTTTACCTTACTCATGGGCTGCTTCTACCCCATTATCTAATTTTGAAGCAAATATGGATTATAGAGATGTTGAAGATCCATCAATATATTTTACGCTAAATGCAAGAGAAGATTTCAATAGTATAAAAAAGGGTGATAAATTTTTGGTTTGGACTACAACACCATGGTGCATTCCAGGCAACCTAGCAATTGCTATTGGTAAAGACATCGAATACTCCCGTGTCAGTATGAATGATGAGTTTTATTGGATTGCAACACAAAGGCTTCAGGAGTTAGATGAGTTTGAAGTAGAAATTATTTCATCATGTAATGGAAGCGAACTTATTGGTTCATCATATATTCCAGCATATAATGAATACGAAAATCTATATTCTGATGGTGCATTTAGATTAATTCATAGTGATGATACAAACACTGATTCTGGGTCTGGCCTAGTTTCTCAAGCCCCTGCTTACGGAGAAAGTGATTTTTATGCACTTAAAAATTCTGGAATAGATGTAATAACAGACCCAGTTACTCTTTCTGGTAAATTTGACGATACATTTAAAGAGTTGGAAGGCTTAAATGTAAAAGATGCTGACTCAGTAATTATGACCCAATTAAATGAACGGGGTAATCTATTTAGTCAAAAAACTGAGATGCATTCTTATCCTTTCTGCTGGAGAACAGGTACACCACTTATCTATAAAGCTATTCCTACCTGGTTTGTTAATGTTGAAAAAATTCGCGAGAGAATGGTTGAGCTTAATAAAGAAACTCACTGGGTACCGGGGTTTATTGGAGAAAAGAGATTCTCCAACTGGTTAGGAAATGCTAGAGATTGGGCAATAAGTAGAAACAGGTACTGGGGAAGTTGTATTCCAGTCTGGATAAATATAGATGACCCTGACGATAAATTATGTGTAGGTTCGGTTGAAGAACTAAAAAACTTAACTGGGAAAGAAATTACTGACTTGCATCGTCATTATTTAGATGACTTAATTATTAAAAAAGAAGGAAAGACATATAAAAGAACTTCTGAAGTATTAGATTGTTGGTTTGAATCAGGTGCGATGCCATATGGCCAACAACACTACCCTTTTGAAAATGAAGAGCTTTTCAAACAAGGGTTTCCAGCTGATTTTATTGCCGAAGGTCTAGATCAAACAAGAGGCTGGTTCTATACACTTACTGTTCTTGCAGTAGCATTATTTGACTCTGTAGCTTTTAAGAACTGTATTACTACTGGAATGATATTAGCTGAAGATGGCAGAAAAATGAGTAAAAGTTTAAAGAACTATCCAGATCCTGAAGAACTATTAAATGAATATGGGGGTGATAGTTTAAGAGCCTACTTGATCGACTCACCTGTAGTTAGAGGAGAGCCACTAAAATTCTCTGAAGAGGGAGTAAAGTTGGTAACTAGAAATATCATACTCCCACTTTGGAACAGTTATTCATTTTTTTCAACTTATGCAAATGCTGATGAAATTACAAATGAAGATTTAATGAAAGCATTGCCGGTTGAAGAAAGAAGCCTGATGGATAGATGGATAATTTCGTCATTACAGTCCTTAATTAAAACTGTAAATGAAAAGATGGAAAATTATTATCTATATGAAGTAATCCCTCCACTTATGAACTTCGTTGATGAGCTAACAAATTGGTATGTTCGTTCTAATAGAAAAAGATTTTGGAAAGAAAAAGGTATTGATGATATTGATAAAATAAATGCGTTCAAAACTTTACATGAAGTATTACTTGAATTTAATAAAGCTATGGCACCTGTTCTCCCATTTATTTGTGAAAAAATATATCAGGGTTTAATAGATGATGAAAAAACGAGTATACATTATTGTGATTATCCTGAATCAAATCCTAAGTTGATTGATAAAGATTTAGAAGAAAGTGTTGAGCTTGCTAAGAAAATTATTAAAAGTGTAAGAAATTTAAGAGTCAAATTAAAGCTTCCAAATAAACAACCTTTAAATTCTGTTACTGTCATTTCAGACAGTAAAAATATAAGTAGTCAATTAAACAGTATTGGCAACCTAATAACGAATGAGGTTAATGTAAAAGAAATTAAAATTGATGAAAATGTTGAAGAATGGATTGATTACGAATTAAAACCTAATTTCGAAGCTCTTGGGCCAACTTTGGGTAAAGAAATAAATAAAGTAACAAAATATCTTTCCAATATTACTGAAGATCAAAAAAAATCACTACTAAATCAACCCTCCATTGTTATAGACAATTTAAATGTTAATGTCGAAGATATTGATATTAAGTTAAAGAAAAAGAAAGATATCGATGAATTAGATATAGTTGAGAATTTTAGTTTATTACTAGATACTGAACTAAGTGAGTCTTTACTAATGGAAAGGCTCTCACGCGAGCTAGTTTCACATATCCAAAAAGAAAGAAAAAATCAAGGACTTGATGTCACAGACAGAATAAAGTTAACTATTTCATCTGAAGACGAGTTTGTTCATGAAACTATAACTAATTTTTCAAAATATATTAAAAATGAAACACTTACTTTGGACTTGATTACTAAGAAGGAATCTTCCGAAAACAAAGTTTATGATAGATTTTTAGATGTTTTTATAGAAAGATCAGCAAACAACTCTTAAGATATACGGTTGAACAAAATTAAATCCAACAATAAGAATAAGTGGAGATAAATCAATCCCGGCCATGCCTATTCTTAATGCTGGAATTCTAGATCTAATTGGAGCAAGTATTCTCTCAAAGTACCTATCTAATACACTTTTTACTTGTCCAATAGGGTGGTCATATGGTACCTGTATCCAACTTAGAATTATCCACGCAAAAAGGGAGTAGTAAAATAATCGAAATAATAAATATGTAATACTACACATTTATCTTATACAAACCTAAATCTTGGAGTCTTTCTCTTTCTGTAGAACTCAATGAAGAGTTTGATGGCAGTATCAAAAAAACACCATCACGATTTATTGATCTTATAGTTGAGTTACTCATGAAAGCCATGCCTGTTACAAAATCTAAAATTCTTCTCCTCTCTTGTTGGTCAGGTATGTCTCTTATATCCATTGCAACTATAAATTCTTCTTTTATAGCAATTCCTAAATTATGAATTTCAGAAAATGATCTTAAAGCTTTAATTTCTACTTCATCTTTAGGTGAATGGACCCTAATGTCACCAACATTTTCATCATCAATAAATCTATTTTCTCCAGATGGCCTAACAGTAGTTTGTTGGGTTGACACAACTTCCTGCACAAATTCAGGCTGCTTTAATCCGATTGAGATAAGAAATTTTTCTAACATTATCTAAATAGTTTAGTTCCTATACGAACTATTGTAGCACCGTAATCAAGCGCTACTTCGTAATCATTAGACATGCCCATTGAGAGTTCACCTTTGTAACTATAATCCAAAACTAATTGTTCATTTATTTGGTGCATTTCAGAAAAAATAGTCTTTGGGTCAGAATTTATATCGGGAATTGTCATTAAACCAATTACAGTAATTTTTTTCTCCATACAATATTCATATAATTTAAAGATATCATTTTTACTCACTCCGCTTTTTTTTGGATCGTTGTCTATGTTTACTTGAATAAAATAATTACAATTAGTATCTAATTTTTCTAAAATATCGATTTCTTTTTCTCGTGAAATTGTATGTATGTATTTAAAGTTTTTAACAATTTCTTTAAGTTTTCTGGATTGTATTGGAGCAATAAAATGATAATCGACATCTTTATAAACTGTTCTGTGCAAATTAAAGTCATCTAATCTATTTTCACCAAATTCCCTAAATCCAAATTCATACAAAAATTTTATATCTTCGTTTGTCCTGTTTTTTACTACTGGTAAAAGTTTTGCACCGTAAGACACAACTTTTGAATTAATTAATTCTAGGTTATTTATTTCCATATAACACCAAATTGTCTTGCGGTAGTTTTATTTTCTCTATAAGAGTTGAATGAAATGTTGCAGATTGTACATATTGATGATATTTCAACTTGAAAGCCTTCTTTTTCTGATAAATCTTTCAAGACTTGTGACATATTTAAAAAGAACATACTATCTCTCAGTTCGGTATAGTCATTAAAGTACTTTTTGACATCCTCTTTAACTTCATAGCAACATGACTGTGCATGCGGGCCAATAGAAATTGATAATTTATTTACATCAAATTTTTTGATTGCTTTTTCTACTATATTTTTCTTTAGACCTCTCCACCCAGAATGAATAGCTCCTATTCTTTTTTTATCACTTAATAGAATTGGCATACAGTCAGCGGTTTGAACGACTAATCCTAATTTTGGCTTATCAGTATAAATTCCATCAGAATCATATACTTCAGCTGATTTAACAAGAGTGACAACGTCAGAGTGGGTCTGATTCATTGACGCAATGTAATCAATACCTGCAAAATCTTTTAAATTATTTACAGATTTAACACTTTTGTCTGAAAATAATGCCTTGGGAATTAATTTTGATTCGATCATCCTTTAATAAAATCAGGAAGACCGTCACCTCCATTATTCTCAAATTCACTAGACTCTTTAACTCTTCTGTTTGGTCTAGGACCAAAACCTGCTGCTACAACAGTTACTTCTACAGCATCTCCAAGAGTCTCGTCAATTGTATGGCCAAAGATAATTTCAGCATTATCATCAGCTTTTTCTGTAATTACTCTTGCAGCTTCATTTATTTCTTGAAGTTTCAAGTCTTCTGAACCAGTTATTGTTATAAGCACTCCCTCTGCACCATCCATTGTTGCTTCTAATAATGGTGAGGAAATTGCAGCCTGAGCAGCATTTGGAGCTCTTTGTTCTCCTGTTGATCTACCAATACCTAAAACAGCATTGCCTGCATCTTTTAGAATTGTTTTTACATCTGCAAAGTCAACATTAATTACTCCTGGTTGAGTAATTAATCCTGAGATACCCTTAACACCGTTAGATAATATTTCATCTGACTTAAGGTATGCCTCGCTTGCTTTTATATCTTTATCTGAAATTTGTAAAAGTCTGTCATTAGGAATCACAATAAGAGTATCTAATACATCTCTTAATGCCTGGACTCCTTCTTCTGCTTGAACAGATCTTCTTCTACCTTCGAATCCAAAAGGTCTAGTTACAACTCCTACTGTAAGAGCACCCAGCTCATGTGCAACTTCTGCAATAATTGGTGATGCACCAGTTCCAGTACCTCCACCTTCACCAGCAGTTATAAAAACCATATCGGAACCTTTTAAAGCTTCTTCTATAAGTTCACGTGAATCAATTGCAGCTTGTCTACCGACTTCAGGATTTGCACCTGCACCAAGTCCACGAGTTGTTTTTCTACCTAAATCAAGTTTTAAATCAGCTTTAGACCCTAAAAGGCTCTGTGCATCAGTATTAGCTGCAACAAAATCTACACCTTTGATGCCCATTTTTATCATTCTGTTAACAGCATTTGTTCCACCACCGCCAACACCAACAACTTTAATAACAGCTGTGTAATTCCTAGGTCTCATATTTAAATTGACTCCTTTTTCTTTTGTAGTTCTTTTAGTTGCCATTTTTTAATCTCCATTCAATAAATAAACAATATCACTGGTTATAATTTAAAACAATAAATTTTTCAAATTTTATCTATATCTATAGTTTAGATTTAGATTTATGAACAGTTAGCAATTAAATCTTCTTTATTGATAAATCGGATTTCTCCCTTGCAATCTGAATTTTTGATGAGAGACCCTAGTGCAGAAGATTTGCTTCCAAGATCTAACGGCTTTCCAAAGTCTATAAGAGTAGCTCTATACTCCCCGATGAAGGAGTCACCATTGTATTTGAAATTGAAAGAGTTTATGTCAAGATTGTAGCTTTTAAGTGTCATGATAAGTGATACCATTTCCCCATTAAACCCTGTAGGTACAGGACCGTTAGTTATAGTAAGAGAAGGTATAGAAAATATTTCATCTGATTCAATTTCTATCATATTTTTATAAAGGGTGCTTTTTTTAGGTATAGAGCCTCTTAAATCAGTAATAGTCATTATCTTGTCATATTCGGTCAGTTCTATTGTTATTCTGTTTGGAAATTCTTTTGAAATAATGACGCTTTCAATTGTTGGAATCTGCAACATATTATTGGAAAAAGTATCATTACTAATTAACCAGATAGATTGACCTAAAGCTGGTTTAATAAAATCAGCTTCATCAAATAGCTCATTACTTCCAATTACTTCTACTTTGCTTACTCTAAAATAAGCAGAGTTCAAGGTAAAGCCAGTATTTAAGATTATTAATAAAAAAACACTAAATATTAAAAATGATCGAAAGGATACTTTCTCTTGTTCATTAAAATCAATTTCCATTTAGTTAAACTCACCTATAAACTGGATTTCTTCTTCGAGCATAACTCCGTATTTATCATTAACCTTTTCTTTTACATGTTGTACCAATTTGTATAAAGACAAGGCTTTTGCTCCCTTCTTTGCAATAAAAAAGTTAGCATGTTTGCTACTAACACTTACATTATTAATCGAATATCCTTTTAAGCCTGTTTTTTCAATTAACTCCCCTGCAAAATATTCTTTAGTGTTTTTAAACACACTTCCAGCGTTGTATATCCCTGGAGGTTGACTTTTTTTTCTATTTTTATTGAATTCAGACATTTTCTCTGATATTTCTTTAGAATTTCCTTTTTCAAATTTTAAAATTGCTGACAATATAACTTTATTGTTAAGATTGCTAGATTTTCTATAACTGTAATTTATTGATTTGGGATCTAATTTAACAAGCTGTTTTTGATCTAAGTCATAACAATTGACCTCTACAACATTCGTTCCAATTTCATATCCATAAGCTCCAGCATTCATTTTTAATGCACCTCCAATAGAGCCTGGGATACCTAGTAAAAATTCTCCCCCACTTAAACTTTCCTTTTTTAAATACCTCGACAAATCAGGTAAATACACACTGGATCCAACTTCTAATGTGTTCTCATCTTCCAGTGAATTTATAAAATTAAAATCTGTTTGTAAAACATAACCTCTGTATTCGCTGTCAGCAAATGCAATATTTGATCCTTTTCCAAGAACGAAGGTGTTGTTACTGTTTATTTCTTCAGATATCTTGGAAAAATTTTCTACATTATCTATAGTGATAAAGTTTTTACACAGACCACCAAATCTATACGTAGTTACCGATGAAAGATTTACACTACTAGTTTTCATTTAAATATTTTAATATCTGAGGACCTAAAAGAGTAATATCTCCAGCTCCAATAGTTAGTACTGTATCTCCCGGAGAAATATTATTCTTCAAATAGGGGGGCACCAATCTAGGCGATTTTATATATTTGATATTTTCACTTTCAAACATCAGACTAGACACTCCTGGAATTGGCTTTTCTCCTGCAGAATATATGTCTGTTATAAGTGTTTTATCAGAGTATTCAAATGATTTACTCAAATCATAAAAATTATCTCTAGTCCTTGTGTACCTATGAGGTTGAAAAACTACTATTAATTTTCCTTGTGTATGTTTCTTTAAAGCTTTAGTAGTTGCTTTAATTTCAGTTGGATGATGTCCATAATCATCGTAAAAATTTATACCATTAAATTCTCCAATGAACTCAGTCCTTCTTTTAACTCCCGTAAAATGTTCAATAGCATTCAAGCTTTGTTCTATTGATATTCCATTCAGATTTGCTAAGGCAATTGCTCCAAGGATATTAGAAATAAAGTGATCCCCTATTAACTTTGTTTTAATTTTGAATTTATTTCCCTCAAACAGAAAGCTTGAATAAGAATTTAATTTGTAATTTGAATCTTTAGAAGATGAGTAAGAAATATCTTCTGATCTTATTAATTTCGATAATTGATCATCATCAACATTGATTACGCATTTACCTTCTACGTTTGAAATAACATGCTTAAAAGCTTTTACTAAATTTTCAAAAGATCCAAAATAATCAATATGATCATGATCAATATTTGTTACGAGTAAGTTTTTAACTTGAATATCTTTAAAAGTATTAAATGCTTCATCAGTTTCTAGTATTAAAGGAAGATTTTTATCGCCATAATGACCACCTATCCCATTAAATGAGGTAACACCACCGTATATATACGATATATCTATGTCGTTAAATTTAAATATATGCGCAAGTAAGGCCGTTGTAGATGTTTTACCATGTGTTCCCGTTATTCCTATTACATCAACAGATGAAGATAATAATTTTAAAAAATCTGGCCTTGTTAAAACATTGGGTTGTTTTACACAATCACTTAGGAAAGTAGATTCCATATTTATTGCTGATGAAACAATATATAATGTTTCGCTGCTGTAAGTAGCATTAGAGATATCAAAATCTACTTTTATACCATCGTTATTTAAAAGATTAGTAATATAAGAACTTCTTTGATCATATCCTGATACTTCTAAACCTTTTTGAAATAAATATTTTGCAATAGAGCTCATGCCAGAACCACCAATACCAACTATGTAACATGATTTAAAAGTATTAATTGATATACTCATAAACCTCCTCAGCTATAGATTTATTTCCAATCACTATTTCTGGTATATCTAAATTATTAGATTTAATTTTTAATGAAAGTTCTGAAACTTTGCTTAATAACTCATCAAATGAATTCACTTTAAAACCAAACTTCTTATTCTCTAAATACTTTGCATTCAAATCTTGGTGAGACGATGTGGTGCCATGCTTGTATGGTACTACTATTTGTGGAATGCCTAAATAAGCAGCCTCAAGAGAACCTCCTCCTGCACGACCTACTAATATATCTATATTTTTGTAAAAATCATCCATGTCATTTAAAAATTTATAACTTTTATAATTTTGAAGTTCTAATTTATTAGTATTCTTAGCTTTCCCTGTAATATGTAGAACATTAAACTTCGCTGAGGCTTCACTATTAAGAAACTTTTCAACATAGTTGTTTATTTCTTCAGACCCTTGACTTCCTCCAACAAAACCAATCGTTTGTACTCCTAATGGTTCAATATATTTTCTTCCTAATGTTGTGTTTACTACTGGTCCAGTATGTTTTAATTTACTTTTATTTATATTTTGAGTATCTTCAAATGATGTAAATATTGTTTTTGCAAATATTGCACTTATCTTATTGCCTAAGCCCGCATAAATATTTTGTTCCTGAATAAAAAATCTAGCTTTCAAAATTTTTGAAACAATTGCAGCTACTGGAGCAATGTATGCCCCTGTTGTAAGAACTACTGATATATTCTGGTCTTTAAGAATTTTAGTTATCTCTCTAATAGATCTTGAAATTGTAAAAATATTAAATATATATCCCACTAAACCTTTCTTTGAAACGAATATTTCTTGAGTATGAATGCTTACATCTAAATTATCTAGATATTGTCTTCCCCGATTGTCACAAATAACAAATATATCTTCATTTTTAGTCCCTAATGCTTTTAATTCTCTAATAAGATTTCGTACTGGTAGTACATGTCCCCCAGTCCCAACGCAAAAAAAACATATTTTTTTATTCATAATCTCTTGAATACATAATACCTAATGCTATAAAAATCGAAATCATAGCACTTGACCCATAAGAAACAAATGGAAGAACAATTCCCGTAATTGGCACAATACCTACTGCACCTCCTAAATTTATAACTGTTTGAAAAAATATCCAACTGCCAAAACCAATAGAAACTAATTTTTTTATTTCATTTTTTTCTCTAATCGCTATAAGAAAAGTCGTTGAAATTAGTATAAAAAAAGCTAAGAGCAATAAAAATAAACCAAAAAATCCATACTCTTCGCCAATTATTGATGATATGAAATCAGAGTATGAGTTTGGTAAGGATCCCCACCTAGCTCTAGATGTACCAGGACCAAGACCAAAAAGACCACCAGAACTAATAGCAATTCTGCTTTGATTAAGTTGAAAGCAGTCCCCCAACAAATCTACACCATAATCACACTTTCTAGAAAGCCAGGTTTCTATTCTACTTAAACGATATTCACTCGATGTTGCTACAAAATATAGTGGCAAAATAGATGCAAATATAGTTAGTGATGGGTAAATAATTTTAATTTTTGAAAAAAATATTTGTGAAAACAAAATAAAACAGATTGAAGCAAAAGTACCATAATCTGGTTCCAATAAGACTAAGAAAGCACAAAGTAGTGGTAGAAAAATAGATCTTACAAACTTTTTGATATCAGTATCTTCTGTTATGTCATTTGATATTTGTTTAGCAACCCACAATATAATTAAAGGTTTTGCGAGCTCACTTGGTTGAAAATTAACAATCCCAAGGTCAATCCAACGTCTACTACCTCCTACTACTATTCCATAAGTTAAAACTAAAAATAGTGTGGTGGTAATAAATACCATTGAAATAGAAGAGAATTTTTCAATGAAGTTAATATTTAAATTTTTTAAAATATTAAAAATTATTGCACCGAGTATTATCGCAGTTAAATGACGCTTTATGAAATAAAAATTATCACCATAAAGATTCAAACCTTCAACTGATGAAGCGGACACATTGAGTAATATTCCAAATGAAATTAAAAAAAGCACTGAAAATATATTTAGTCTCTTAATGAAATTTAATGAATCGACTTTCAAATAATTTCACCTACAATCATTTCCTTAAAATATTCTCCTCTTTCCATATAATTCTTAAAATTACTAAAACTTGATCCACCACATGAAAAAAGAACAGTATCAAATTTTTTATAATTATTTTTAATATATTTTTTTAAATCTTCAAAATTTTCATATTCAACAACTAAGAAATTATTACTGTTGATATTAAATTCAGAATTTTTAGGCACCATAATTTCTTTTACTTCATTTGAAAGAGATAACCTTTTAATATCTATTCCCTTTAAAAGTCCGTGCATTATAAGTAGGCAATTTTTAACTTTGTAAGATGCCTTATTAACTGATTCTAAATTCGTTGACTTTGAATCATTTATGAACTTAACACCATTTTTGGTGTGAAAAAGTTCAAATCTATGTTCTACAGATGATTGTGAAGTTAAAAAATTTAAAACTTCTTCTTTGGGTATAGAAAATTCTTTACAAACATCTATAAAAATAGACACAAAATCATCAAAGTAATTATCTAAATTGAATTTTTCCTCATTTAAATTTCTGACATTTTTAGGCAATATTCCTTCTGCATTGACTTGACTATCAACAGGTCCTAAAAAATTATTTTCCTGATTAGTTGAAAAATTAAATATTTTTAATTTAGAAAATACATACTGCTCAAAAGTTTCATGCCAATCGATATGGTCTTGATAAATATTTAAAACAACAGCCATTTCCAGTTCTATTTTGTTAATATGTGAAAGCTGAAAACTTGAAAGTTCTAAAATCAAATAATCTAAATCATTCGAATCTGATATTACATTTAATGGTGAATTTCCTATGTTTCCAGCCGGTTTACTTTTAATATCATATTTATTTAAAATTCTGTCTAATAATGTTACAAAAGTGGTTTTGCCATTGGTGCCTGTGATACCTATAAGTTTTACATTATTTTTTTCACTAAATAATTCAATGTCTGTCATAATTTTAATTCCACTAGATGATGCCATTCTAAGAATTTCATGATCTTTTTTTACACCTGGAGATACAAAAATAGTTTCTATATTGTTAATGTTTTCTGTGTTAAATTTATATTTTTTATTTATATTTTCATTATCATCGTGTATTAAATAGTTTTTGTTTTGAGAAATTAAATATTGTTCAATATCTTGTCCTGTCGAGCCGTATCCAAGTATCAGTGAAGACTTCATTGCCCAAATAATACATAATCTGCATAGAACAAACCCAGGCCAATAACTACAGCAATACCATTAATTATCCAAAACCTCACAATTATTGTGGTTTCAGCCCAATTACTCATTTCAAAATGATGATGAATTGGTGCCATTTTGAAAACTCTTTTTTGTCTATATTTGAATGAAAGTATTTGTACAACTACAGAAACTCCCTCAAGAATAAAAAGAAAACAAAAGAAAAATATTAATCCATCTGCACCCAGAGCAAACAAAATTAATGGGAATAGTGAACCTAAGAAATGCGATCCTACATCTCCCATTATAATTTTTGCAGGATTTGTATTCCACCATAAAAATCCTAAACAAGCACCAGCAACAGCAGAGATTAGTAGCGAAAGTTCAACAGTTAAGAAATCATCACCTATAAAATTTGAATAATACGTTGGATGACGATAAATCCAAAAAGAGATAATTAAAATCCCTCCAAAACTAATTGCACTACTTCCGGCAACTAATCCATCTAATCCATCTGTAAAATTTACCGAATTTGTAATACCTATAATAAAAAATATAATTGTCAACCATTTAACAATGCCTATATCAAAGCCTAAACCACTAAAAAAGTAGAAGTTTGAATCATAATTTAAAAATATAAAATAATAAGCACTAATACAACCAATCAAAAATTGTAAAGCAAATTTTTGTGTAGGTTTTAATCCTAAATTTCTTCCAGCTTTAACCTTTAAATAATCATCTATAAAACCTACCATTGCCATCAGAAAGGCAAGTACAAAAAGTAAAATAACATTTACATTCATAGAAGTTAATTCAATTTTAAATCCTTCTCCTATAGTCCAAAAATTTATATGAGATAATGAGTAGCCAGCAATAGTACCAAAAACGATAAATAATCCTCCCATTGTTGGAGTTCCTTTTTTATGGTCGTGAAAATTTACCTCTTCTTGAATCTCTTGTCCTATATTTCTAGATCTGAAAAAATTGACACCAATCAATGTAGCAAAAATGACTACAAGAAAACTAATGCCACCAGATACAATGATTCCAATCAATTTTCTAACTCCATAATTTCTTTAGTAATTTGTACGTCGTCAAAAGGTATGAATTTATTATCGATTTCCTGATATTTCTCATGTCCTTTACCTAATACTAATAAAACTTCATTCTCCTTTAACAATTGTACTCCTTTATGTATTGCTTCTTTTCTATCTAGGATTACATCTGAACTTTTATTTAGTGGAATCCCTTTAAGTATATTTTTGGATATTTCTAAAGGGTCTTCATTTCTGGGATTATCATTTGTGATAATAATGTAGTCAGCATTTGAGGAAGCCTCCCCCATTTTCATCCTTTTACCTTTGTCTCGATCACCTCCAGCACCTAATATTACATTTACTTTTTCATACTTGTTTTGAGCGTATTTAATTGCCTCTTTTATTGCGCCAGGAGTATGAGCATAATCTATTATTACAGTTTTATTGTTTCGATTTATTGTTTCAAACCTTCCAGGTGGATTTACAATATATTGACTTTTATGTATTAAATCTTCCAATTCAAATAAATTCGAGTAATAAGCCATAGAAAAAGCTAACAAAAAATTTTCAATAAATTTTGGGCCTGATAATTGAATCTGACACTCAACTTGA
>CACKFQ010000013.1 GCA_902599555.1 uncultured Candidatus Actinomarina sp.
GACACAGAAGAGACTCCTGAAGCGTACACTGGTGAGTATCTAAATTTTGCTGGATTTGAAGGAAACAATCAAAATCAATTAGACCAATTAGTTTTGGAAATGCCGAAAGTCTTACGAGACCTATTAACTGGAAAAGTTATTTATGTAAATGGATGCCATAAGTATGCAGAATCACTAGTTGGCAGATGCCCTTATGGAGTTTGGGATTCTTCAGGAACTAATAGTGATGGAAGTAAGGGTGCAGATTGGTCAATGTCTATATGGGTTTCAAACAGAGCTTTTGAAGCAAATCAGGCTGAGGATGTTTTGATACATGAATCCTCCCATGCTCTTTCATATATAACAAGAAACTGTAATACCTCTGAAAACAAGAGTTATCGACTAGATGCATGGAATTATTTTGGAGGAGAGGAAAAATTTGCCGATGCCTTGGTACTTTACTTTGGTGGTTCTTACAATCATTATCGCGATTCTGAAGACCTTTTAAATGAAGAGACTCAGTACCTGAATGAATATTTAGAGGTTTGCACAAACTCATAAAATATTTGATATATTTAAAAATATGGCTGAGGCAGTAAACAATTCACTACCATTAAATATTGTTACTTTATTTATTCCTGTTTTATTTTATTTTTTAGGACTGAATAGTAATTTTGAACAGTTCAAAGTATTGTTTTCAGAAAAAAAATCACTCATTTATGGTTTTTGCATACAACTTTTACTTCTACCTTTAATTGGCCTTCTTGTCTCGGAGTTATTTAGCAACTCTTTATTTGCAATAGCAGCAGTCGTTGTACTTATTGTTCCGGGAGGACACGTATCAGGCTTACTAACACATATAAAAAACGGCAATGTACCATTGTCAGTTTTCTTAACTTCTTTTGCATCAATTATTTCTCCATTAACAATCGTTTTTTGGTTAACAGTAGTAACTTCTAGGTCAGGTGGATTTAGTATTAACATAGTTGAAACACTTATTCAGCTTATTTTGTTTATTTTGACTCCTTTTGTCATTGGAATGATTGTAAAAATAAAATTTCCAAAATTTTCTAATTTAATATTTAACCCTCTTGATAAATTTTTGAAAATTTTAATCATAGTAGTGTCAATTTGGACACCAATAGATTTGGCAACTTACATACTTGATAATATTGAAGAAGGATTATTGATCTCTCTATCCTCTTTGCTGGCTATATTTGTGTTAAGTAGAGTCCTTATCAATTATTCAAAAATTGATATCACCAACGCAAAGACTTTACAAATTGAGGCGTTATGTCAGAATTTCCCAATAGTACTTGGGATCTCAATTGCTCTAGAGTTGCCTGAAGTAGCTATTTATGGACTTATTTACTACTTAACAAGTATGTTTTTTGCTGTATCTTACTCTTTTTCAAAAAAGTTTTAAAAATTATCTTTTTAAAAAAAATATGTATATAATAAAGTTGTCTTTCAGACAAACAATTCACAAATCATTTCCAAAAAATTGATTTTATATAGGAGAAAAATATGTCCGCAAGATCACAATTACAATCAAAACCTGTAGCAGACCTTAGGTCAATAGCTGAGAGTTTAGGTATTGAGCACAAAGGGCTTCAGAAAGCAAAGCTTATAGATTTATTGGTTGAGCACAGTGATGAAATACTAGATGTAGAGGAAACTGAAGTAGCTGAGGTAATTAGCAAATCAGACAGTGATGACGGCCCTTCTGTCGTTAGCTCTGGTGACAGTGAGATTAAAAAAGGCGAAACCAGGGATGGTATTCTTGACATTCTTCCAGAAGGATATGGATTCCTTCGATGTAACGGTTACAAACCAAGTGAGGAAGATGTTTATGTTGCTGCAGGCTTAATAAAGAAATATAGAATGCGCAAAGGTGATATGGTCTCTGGTCCTATCAGAGCTCCAAGGCAAAAAGAAAAGTATCCAGCACTTATTGAGCCGTCCACTGTAAATGATGCTGATCCTGAATTACTTGCTAGAAGAGTAGATTTTAATAAATTAACACCTCTGTTTCCAGATGAGAGATTAAAACTTGAAATGGATGGAAAGCCTGAAAAAATTCTTCCAAGAATAATCGACTTGATTGCACCAATAGGAAAAGGACAAAGAGGGTTAATCGTTTCTCCACCAAAAGCTGGTAAAACGACAATTCTTAAAGAAATTGCAAATTCAATAACCACTAATAATCCGGAGGTTTACTTAATGGTCGTGTTGGTTGATGAGAGACCAGAAGAAGTAACAGATATGCAGAGATCAGTTGATGGTGAAGTTGTGTTTTCTACTTTTGATAGACCACCAGATGAGCACACACAAGTTTCTAAGTTAGCAATTGAAAGAGCTAAAAGACTAGTTGAAGAAGGAAGAGATGTTGTCATTCTTCTTGACTCAATCACACGTTTAGCTAGAGCTCACAACTTAGCAACACCTGCTAGCGGTAGAATTCTCTCTGGTGGTGTTGACTCAACAGCTCTTACTCCTCCAAAACAATTCTTTGGTGCTGCGAGAAATATTGAAGGTGGGGGAAGCTTAACAATCCTTGGAACAGCACTTGTAGAGACTGGTTCAAAGATGGATGAAGTTATATTTGAAGAATTTAAAGGTACAGGAAATATGGAGTTACGTCTTGATCGTCAGCTTGCTGATAAGAGAGTATTTCCAGCTATTGATGTCACACCTTCTGGAACCAGAGAAGAGCAAAGACTTGTGTCTCCAAAAGAACTTGAGTCTCTCTGGGCTCTCAGAAGAGTTTTGGTAGCCCTTGAAGGTGGAGCAGCCACTGAACTTTTAATCGATAAATTAAAAGAAACTAAAAGTAATGATGCATTCTTAAAGGATGTCGCAAAAGCAAAATAATCTTGTAAAGTAATAAAAGTATTATTGTAAAGTAGAACTATGAAACAAGGTATACACCCAGATTATAGAGAAGTTGTTTTCTCAGACGAGGACGCTGGTTTTGCGTTTCTTACTCGTTCAACTATTAAAACAAACGAAACTATTCAGTGGGAAGATGGAAACGAATATCCATTAGTAAAACTTGAGATTTCTTCTGCTAGCCATCCATTTTTTACTGGTAAGCAAAAATTAGTTGACTCTACAGGTAGAGTCGAAAGGTTTAAGCAAAGGTACGGATCAACAAGTACCAGACAAGCACCAAAACAAGAAACTTCTTCTCAAGAAGAAGAATAACTTTACTAATTTTAAATTCTTATGTCTGAACAAGATATTGCATATGGTGGCCAAGCAGTAATTGGCGGTGTCATGATTCAAAGCCCAAGAGGATGGTCTTTAGGAATCAGGGATAAAAATAACAAACTTCACAAATATTATGAAGAAAGAATCCCCCTAATAAAACGAAACAAATTTTGGTCCGCCCCATTAATTAGAGGCTTTGGAGCACTCATTGATTCAATGTATGTTGGATTTAAGGCAATAACTCTCTCAGATCAGATATATTCTGATTTTGAAGAATATGAAGAAAGCTTATTGTCAAAAATTATGACCTACGCTTTTTTGGTATCTGTACTACTAATTTTTATAGCTGGACCCCGATTGCTGGTAGAGACAGTTAATTATTCTCAATCATTGACTGGTGTATTAGAAGGGGTGCTTCGAGGATTAATCGTTATTGTTTACATTTACCTCATAGGAAGAACTAAAGATGCACAAGAGCTATTTGAATATCATGGTGCCGAACATATGACTATTGCTTCTTATGAAGCTAAAAAATCACTAACGATGGATGATGTAAAAACCTTTCCAAAAGAACACATAAGGTGCGGAACGTCTTTTCTTTTTCTAATAGTCTTTATTAGCTTATTAACTCTTCCATTTATCCCAAACGTCAATATTGTTTTGACTGCGGTAACTAGAATTTTACATGTTGTGGTGGTTTCAATGCTTTCTTATGAGATATTGAAATTTAACTTTGCAAATAGTAATTCATTAATTGCAAAATTTTTTGCAGCACCTGGCATCTGGACACAGTTTATTACAACAAAAAAACCTTCCGATGATCAAATTGAAGTGGCTATTTTATCAATGGCAAACTGTGTTGAGAATTCTGAAAATACAAAATTGTTTGAGGGTATTACCGCACAAGCAAGCGAGGTAAAAGTTGGATAATTCATTACACGAAAAACTGAAAGCAATTGAAAATTCACTTCCAGAAATAGAAAAACAACTTTCAGAAATAGATATTTCTAAGGACCAAAAAGGTTATGCAGAAATGGCAAAAAAGCATAGTGATGTGTCAATTATTGTCGATTTATTTAATGAGTGGAAAAAGATAACTTCTGAGATTGATGATGCAGTTGAGCTTATCAATTCTGAAGATGATGAAGATATGAAAAGTGAGTTTGAATCAATAGTCACTGAGAATAAAAATAAACTAGATCCATTAGTACAAAAAATAAAAGTTTCACTTCTTCCAAAAGATCCGCTGGACGAAAAGGATGTATTAGTTGAAATTAGACCTGGAGCTGGTGGAGAAGAGGCAGCTATATGGGTGGGCGATCTTTATAAAATGTACACCCGTTTTGCAGAAAGAAATGCTTGGAATGTTGAACCTATAGAACTTACAGCATCAGACCAGGGTGGTTACAGTAAAATAATTTTTGCAATAAAGTCAAAAGGAGTGTTTTCAAAGCTTAAATTTGAAGCTGGGGCACATAGAGTACAAAGAATTCCTAAAACTGAATCACAGGGGAGAGTGCATACTTCAATAGCGACTGTTGCTGTACTTCCTGAAGCTGAAGAGGTTGACTTAAATATTGTTGATAGTGATTTAAAAATTGATGTTTATAGATCTAGTGGTCCGGGTGGACAAAGTGTTAATACAACTGACTCAGCAGTAAGAATTACCCATATACCAACAGGCTTAGTTGTTACTAGTCAGGATGAAAAATCACAGTTAAAAAATAAAAATCAAGCAATGAGAATTTTAAGGGCAAGACTTCTAAAGGCTGAACAAGATAAAGCTGCAGCAGAACGTGCAAAAGATAGAAAAGAGCAAGTAGGTTCTGGTGAGAGATCAGACAAGATAAGAACATATAATTACAAAGACAATAGAGTTTCAGATCACAGGATAAACTTGACACTAAAAAAATTAGACCAAGTTTTGGATGGAGACCTAGAAGAGTTTGTTGTTGGCTTGATTGCAGATAATGAAGCTTCAAGACTTGCCAATCTAGAAGAATAATGAACATCCAACAAATCCCTGAGCATGAGCTAGCAAGACTCAGAGAAAAAGCTAAAGAAATTACAGGGTCACAGTCAGATTATCATTCATCTTATACAGAGCTACTTACTAGAAGACTAAATGGTGAGCCTCTTCAATACATAGAAGAATATATACCTTTTTATAGTATTCAAATAAATGTTGACCAAAGGTGTTTGATCCCAAGACCAGAAACAGAGTTTTTAATTGAATTAATAAAAAATAAGTCTGATAATCCAAAAAAAATCTTGGATGTAGGTACCGGAACTGGATGTATTGCACTTATGTTGAAAAAACTATATCCAGAATCAACAGTTGATGCATGTGATATTTCCCTTGAAGCATTAGATTTAGCAAAAGAGAATTCAGAAATTAATAATCTTGAAATTAATTTATTTCAATCAGATCTTTTAAGTGATATTGAAGAAGTTGATTATGACATAATTGTTGCAAACTTACCTTATATTCCAACGGAAACCCTTTCTAGTCTTGAGTCTGAAGTAGTCGACTATGAACCACTCGTAGCTCTTGATGGTGGGGTTGACGGACTGTTATATATCAATAGATTAATAAAAGAAATTGAGGAAAAGGATATAACAAACCTTACCCTATTTTTAGAAGTCGACACTAGTCATGCAACAACCATTTTGAATAATCTTTCTCATTGGAAGCAAGTAGAATTAGAGAAGGACTTAGTTGAAAGAGATCGGTATATAATTGCAAAACGATAAATTGAATCTTGCAGTTGAAGCAATAAATAACAATCAAGTAGTAGGTATTCCAACAGAAACAGTTTATGGAATTGGAGTTAATCCTTATAGTCAAGAAGCTGTAGATAAAATTTTTGACCTAAAAGGAAGAGATGAAGATAAACCTTTATCTATTCTTGTTTCTTCTTATTACGACCTACAGAAACTTGATATAGTATCAACAATTCCTGAAGTTTTAGAGCTTTATTGGCCAGGACCTCTTACGATTGTCGTTGAGACAACAAAGGAATTTGCTGATGGTGTTGGTACAAAAAATCCATTTTCAATTGGGGTTAGAGTTCCTGACAATGAGCTAGCAATTGAGTTATTAAAAACCACTGGACCACTAGCTGTTACAAGCGCAAACCGTTCCGGTGAAAAGGATGTTACTAGTAATACTGAAGCAGAAGAAATATTTGGATCAAATGTTGCAGAATATCTTGAAGGAGCCTCTGTTCACGGAAGTGGATCAACTATCATAGATTTTCGTATCGAGGGTGGAGAAATTTTAAGAGAAGGCCCACTTAAATGGCCTCCAAGTTACTGTTAGAATACATATCATGAATAAAAAAGGCGCTTCCCAAGAATCACTCAATAATGTAGATGCAGAAATTTCTAAGTTGATTAATAATGACTTAAATAGGCAAAACACGCATATACATCTTATAGCTTCTGAAAATTTTGCTTCAAAAGCAGTCATGGAAGCATCGGGATCAATATTGACTAATAAATATTCTGAGGGTTTTCCAGGACGTAGATATTACGAAGGCTGTGAGACTGTTGATCAAATTGAACAGCTTGCAATTGATAGAGCTTGTGAATTATTTGAAGCTGATCATGCTAATGTTCAACCCCATTCAGGATCATCTGCAAATATGGCAGTTTATTTGTCCTTACTGGAACCAGGGGATACCGTACTTGGAATGTCACTTGATCAAGGAGGACACCTCACGCACGGTTCACCAGTTAACTTCTCAGGACAAGTTTATAACTTTGTTGGCTACGGTTTAGACGAGGATACCGAACTAATTAATATGGAAACTGTTTACAACATGGCTTTAGAGCATAAGCCTAAATTGATTATTGCTGGATATTCCTCTTATTCACAATCACTTGATTTTCAAAAGTTTAGAGAAATTGCAGATGAAGTTGGCGCACACTTTATGGTTGATGCAGCACACTTTATTGGATTAGTTGCTGGAAAAGTTGTAGATAATCCAGCAAAATATGCTGATGTCGTTACCGCAACAACACACAAAGCTTTACGCGGACCACGTGGTGGAATTATTTTAACAAGGGAAGAATTTGCAAAGGATATTGATAAAAACATATTTCCTGGAGCTCAAGGTGGAGCATTAAACAATCAGATTGCAGCAAAAGCTGTATGTTTTAAAGAAGCCTTAACAAAAGAATATCAAGAGTATGCACAACAAATTTTAAACAATGCAAAAGCATTATCTGATTCTTTTCAAGAACAAGGCTTAAGGGTAATTAGTGGAGGAACAGAAAATCATATAGTTCTTGTTGATACTAGAAGTGTAGATGAAGAACTAACCGGCAAAGAAGCTGGTATTTTACTAAATGATAGGGGAGTTACTTTAAATAGAAATGCAATACCATTTGATCTTCGATCACCTTTTATAACTTCAGGTATACGCATGGGTACCCCTGCAGTAACAACATGTGGAATGAAAGAAAATGAACTAACTCAGGTAGGCTTTCTAATATCTGAGATAATGAAAAATAGATCCGATGAGAATAAATTAAATGAGTTAGAGGCAGAAGTCAGATCACTTGCCATGAGTTTCCAACCATATGGCTAAAGCAAGAATCAATTTAGAAGATTTTGGCCCTGTTTCCACCTTTTCCACATCTATTTTAAGTGGACTCTTCATAGGGCTTTTAATACAAAACTTTTTTGGATATGCACCATGGCCGGTAATAATATTTGTTTTAATTGGGATCTATGACGGATACAGAAGAATGTGGAATATTTCAGCAAAACTAGAGGATGAAAAAGATGAACGTAGAAATTGAACTTGCAAAAAGGATGCTTTTCAGATCTGCTCCTATATATGTGCTTGTTCCAGTATTATTTTATTTTAAATCTCAAGAAGCGTTCTTTACCTCGCTTTATTCTTCAGTAATTGTTGCCACAGGTTTTTTTCTAGGTGCGGTAATCATGTCATATGCAGCAAAAATCTCTCTAAATTTTTATTATTTTGCTGCTTTATTCGGATATGTTTTTAGATTAATTTTTATATTTGGGTTTCTCTTATTACTAAAAAACGTATATTCTATTGATGATTTGGCAATGTCTTTGACAGTGCCAATTGTTTTTTTAACTATGTTATTTATAGAAATGACTATGGTTATTAAGAGAAAAGACACAGATTTAGATTGGGCAAATGATAACAGCAGCTGAAACTTGTGATTTTATAAATGAAGTAGTTTGTAAACCTGCAAATGTAAAAGAATTATTCGAATTTGGTAATTTTGCAGGAACACAGATATCAAGAACTGAAGTTTTAATACTTCTTGCAGCAATTATTCCAGTAGTTGTTGTGTTTTTTGGATTAAGGAAAAAATCAGTTGTACCTGGAAAACTTCAATCTGCAGTTGAATCAATATTCACATTTGTAAAGGATGAGATAGCGCTTGGTGTTATTGGTAGAGGTGGAGAGAAATTTACCCCTTATTTAGTCTCTATATTTCTATTTATACTCGTAGGAAACTTATTTGAGGTTGCTCCATTAATCAATTTTCCAGTTACATCTCGTATGGCTTTGCCTCTATTTTTAAGTTTGATAACGTACTTTATTTTTGTTTTTGTTGGAATAAAAGAAGAAGGTTTTGGCTATATATCACATCTCGTATGGCCTCCAGGCGTACCAGTTGCGCTTAAGCCATTGGTAGGTGTGATAGAGTTAGTTTCAGTTTTACTAGTTAGACCATTCAGCCTTGCAGTTCGACTTTTTGCTAATCTTGTTGCTGGTCACGTCATGCTCAGTTTGTTATTAGCATCTGCATATTTTTTCTTAGTGCAACCTGGCGGAGCTGATTACATACTCTCTAAAGCACCTATTGGGTTAGCTTGGTTCACACTTGGTTTGGGAATCTATGGATTCGAATTAATAGTTTCAATTTTGCAGGCATACATATTTACATTGTTGTCTGCAGTGTATATACAAACGTCTCTGCATCCAGAGCATTAATTAATAAGGAGGAAAATGGAAGCTGCATACGCGTTAATAGGATACGGATTGGCCGCAATTGGTCCTGGTGTTGGTATCGGGTTAATTGCTGGTAATGCCGTGCAAGCTATGGCAAGACAACCAGAAGCTGCTGGTATGGTAAGAACAACTATGTTCTTAGGAATCGCCTTTACTGAGGCGTTAGCACTTATTGGATTCGTTCTATTCTTCTTGGTATAGGAGTAAAAGAGTGAACATGAATTTAGAATTATTATTAGCGGAAGCCGAAGAATCAAGCTCAGGCATTGATCTGCTTTTGCCTGCAACATCTGAACTTGTTGCTGGTATTGCTGCTTTTGCAATTGTATTTTTCTTCATTTGGAAATGGGCACTACCTGCATTAAATGAAACTTTAGAATCAAGAGCTTCTGCTATAGAAGGTCAGATAAAAGAAGCTGAGGAAACAAAAGCCGAGGCTGAGAAATCTAAAGCTGAGTACGACAAGCTTGTGTCAAATGCTGATTCAGAAGTTCAAACAATCATTGATGAAGGTAAAGCTGCCGCTGAGAAAATTAAAGAAGATATGCTTGCAGAAGCCAAAAAAGAAGCAGAAGCAATAGTAGAAAAAGCTAAATCAGATTCAGAGGCTGAAAAAGAAAGAGTTTCTTCAGAATTGAAAAGTGAAGTAGCTGATCTCTCCTTAGAGATATCACAAAAAGTTGCATCATCTATGTCAAAAGATGACCAAAAGAAACTTATTGATAAATTTATAAAGGATATGGGGTAGCAGAAACAATGTCAGTTGAGACTTTTTCAAAAGGTTTAGTTGAAATAATTGCATCTTCTGATGATTCAGAAAGAGTTGAAAATGAAATCCTCCAAGTTTTCAAGTCTTTATCAGATTCATCAGAGGCTCTTGATGTATTTAGAAACTTTGGAATACCTGTAGAGAAAAAGATAGAAGCTGTACAAAACTTGTTGAGCACACGAGTTTTACCTTTAACGGTAGACTTGGTAACCCTCACTATATCCCAAGGTTATGCAGATAACCTAAATGATATTGAATCAAGTGTTGCTAATTTTATAGCAAACAAAAGAGGAGCTTCAGTAGCAAAAGTTGTGACAGCTGTTGAGCTCGACGATAAAACACAAAAAGCACTACAAAAAGCAATAAAAAGCAAAGTTGGAACTGACATAGAGCTAAGTATTGATGTTGATCCATCTGTAATTGGTGGAATAAGTGTAAGTGTAGGAGAGAGAACTTTTGACGGTCTTCTCTCATCAAAATTTTCAGAAATTAAAACTGTATTAGAAGGTAGGTAGAATGAGCGATCTAAATATTGATGCAAAAGCGATATCAGATTCTTTAAAGTCTACTCTTGGTGACTGGAAAGATTCTGTAAAAGATGACGTAGTTGGTTATGTATCAGCGATTGCAGACGGTGTAGCAAGAGTTAAAGGCTTAGAAAACGTTATGGCTTCCGAGCTACTCGAGTTTCCAGGTGGACTAGTCGGTGTTGCTCTTAACTTAGAAGAAGATTCAATTGGTGTTGTTTTGATGGGTGACTCCAACCACATTGAAGAAGGAAACCCTGTTAAGCAAACTGGTGAAGTACTTTCTATTGGAGTTGGAGATGGATTTTTAGGAAGAGTTATCGATCCACTAGGAAACCCAATTGATGGAAAAGGTCCAATAGAGTTTACCGAAAGAAGACGTCTAGAGCTTCAAGCACCTTCTGTTGTTGAAAGACAACCTGTTGGAGAACCACTTCAAACTGGTATTAAAGCTATTGACTCCATGATTCCAATTGGAAGAGGCCAAAGAGAGCTCATCATTGGAGATAGACAGATTGGAAAAACTGCTGTTGCAGTAGATACAATAATCAATCAAAAGGATACAGACGTAAAGTGTATTTATGTTGCTATTGGCCAGAAGTCATCAACAGTAGCTGAAGTTGTAGAGAGGTTTGAACAAGAGGGAGTGCTTGATAAAGTTGTTATCGTTAACGCACCAGCTTCAGCAGCTGCAGCATTGCAGATGTATGCTCCTTATGCTGGTTCAGCTATTGGTCAGCACTGGATGTACAATGGCGAACACGGTCTAATTGTTTTTGACGACTTATCCAAACAAGCTATTGCATATCGTCAGATTTCATTACTTCTAAGACGACCTCCCGGAAGAGAGGCATATCCTGGTGACGTTTTCTATCTTCACTCAAGGTTATTAGAACGTTGTGCAAAAGTAAGTGAAGAACTTGGCGGAGGATCACTAACTGGTCTCCCAATTATTGAGACAAAAGCTGGTGACGTTTCAGCATTCATTCCAACTAACGTGATTTCCATCACAGATGGACAGATTTATTTGGAATCAGAACTCTTTTATTCTGGTGTAAGACCTGCTGTAAACCCTGGTACATCAGTATCAAGAGTTGGTGGTGCAGCACAGACTAAGGCTATGAAAAAAGTTTCTGGTCCTTTAAGAATTAACCTTGCACAGTTCAGGGAGTTAGAGGCATTTGCTGAGTTCGGATCTGACTTAGATGCAGCATCTCAAGCACAGCTTGATAGAGGTAGAAGAGTTGTTGAGTTGCTAAAACAACCACAATATCAACCAGTACCTATGGAAGAGCAAGTGGTTTCACTATACGCAGTGACAGAGGGATTCCTTGATGTAGTGGACCCAGCTGATATCCCACAAGCTGAACAAGATTTGATTGATTTTGTGAAAACACGACATTCTGATGTTATTAATTCAATAAAAACAACTGGTGAATTGCCTGTAGAAGAATTAAAAGCCGCTGTTGAGGCTTTTGTAAGTACATTGGAGAAAAAAGAAGAGTAAATTATGGCAAGTGCTGAATTACGAATCATAAATAGAAGAATTAAGAGTGTTAAATCCACTAAGAAGATAACACGTGCAATGGAACTTATTGCTTCTTCAAGAATTGTAAAAGCACAACAAAGACTTACCTCTTCCAACAACTACACAAACTTACTCGCTCAGATTGTTGAAGAACTTACAGGGAGTGGTGAAATGCCAACTTCTCCTGCGATTGAAGGAACAAAAAAGATAACACTTGTTGTTATTACTTCCGATCGTGGACTTGCGGGTGCGTATAACACCAACATTTTAAAACTTGCTGAGATTAGAAAAGGTGAGTATGAAAATCTAGGTAACCAAGTAGAGATTGTCACTGTTGGTAAGAAAGCAAATGGATATTTCAAGTACAGAAATGTTGAACCTAAACAGAATTATGAAGGTATAACTGATGAACCTAATTTCGAAAATGCTTTACAAATAATGACGCCATTAGTTGAAGAGTTCTATGAAGGAAAAACAAACCAAATTGAACTTGTGTATACAGAATATCAGTCTGCAATGACCCAAACAGCACTGTATAAAACTGTCCTCCCATTTGAGGTAGAGCAGATTGCAAAAGAGATTGAGTCGGTTGGAGGCTATACCTTTGAACCTTCAGCAAGTCAGGTGTTAAGTAATATTATTCCAAAGTACACAAATGCAACAATATTTTCTGCATTACTTAATGCTTCTACTTCAGAGCATGCTGCAAGAATGAGAGCTATGAAAGCAGCAACTGAGAATGCAGAGGAGTTAATTAAGATTTTATCACGTCAAAGTAATCAAGCTAGACAGGCTGAAATTACTACTGAGATTTCAGAAATTGTAGGTGGAGCGGAAGCTCTAGCAGGATAAGGAGAAAATAAATGAGCGATAGTTTAGGTAGAGTTGTAAAAATTGCAGGTCCAGTCGTTGACGTTGCATTTGCACAGGATTCTTTGCCAGAAATTACAAATGCACTTGAAGTAGATGTAGAAATTGATGGTTCCAAAAGCACAATCGTTTTAGAGGTTGCACAGCACCTTGGAGAAGGAAGAGTTCGTGCAATTTCTATGCAAGGTACAGACGGTTTACGTAGAGGTGCAGAAGTCTCTGATACAGGAGCTCCTATCTCAGTTCCTGTTGGACAAGAAACTTTAGGTCACATATTTAATGTTTGGGGTGAAACATTAGATGTGGAGACAAGCTCAATTGGTGTAAAACAAAAATGGCCAATTCACAGACAACCACCTCCATACGAAGAAGTAACTGCTCAAAATGAAATGTTTGAGACAGGAATTAAAGTTATTGATCTTTTAATGCCATATGTGCAAGGTGGAAAGATTGGTCTATTCGGTGGTGCTGGTGTTGGTAAGACAGTTCTTATTCAAGAAATGATTAACAGAGTAGCAACACAACACGGTGGTGTATCAGTTTTCGCTGGTGTTGGAGAAAGAACACGTGAAGGTAATGACTTGTTTAGAGAAATGCAAGAATCTGGTGTTATTGATAAAACTGCACTTGTATTTGGTCAAATGGATGAACCACCTGGAGTTAGATTAAGAGTTGCATTGTCAGCACTTACTATGGCTGAATATTTCAGAGATGAAGAAAAGCAAGACGTTCTATTGTTTATTGATAACATTTTCAGATTCTCACAGGCAGGTTCTGAGGTCTCTACATTATTAGGACGTATGCCATCTGCTGTGGGTTATCAACCAACACTTGCAGACGAGATGGGCTTTTTGCAAGAGAGAATTACCTCTCTTAAAGGTAGATCTATTACATCACTACAAGCAGTGTATGTGCCTGCAGACGACATTACTGATCCTGCACCACACACAGCTTTCGCTCACTTAGATGCAAGAACAGTGTTGTCTAGAACTATTGCTGACCTTGGTATTTATCCAGCTGTTGATCCCCTTGATTCTTCATCAAGAATCTTGGATCCAGGAGTTGTTGGCGATGACCATTACAACACTGCTAGAGAGGTTCAGAGAGTACTTCAGAGATACAATGACTTGCAAGATATTATTGCAATTCTTGGTATTGATGAATTATCAGAGGAAGATAAGCAAATAGTTGGTCGTGCGAGAAGAATTCAGAGATTCTTATCACAACCTATGTTTGTTGCTGAACAGTTCACAGGTATCGAAGGTAAATTCGTATCCATTAAAGACACAGTTGAAGCGTTTAAGACAATTTTAAGTGGAGAGCTAGACTCAGTCCCTGAGCAGGCTTTTTATATGACTGGTGGACTTGATGAAGTCATGTCCAAAGCTAAAGAACTAGAAGAAAGCGTTTAATGTTTGTTGAGGTTGTCTCACCAGAGGAGAATTGTTTCTCAGGAGATGCAACTATGGTTATTTCAAGAACTCCAAATGGAGAAATAGGAATTCTTGAAGGTCATGAACAAACAGTTGCAACTTTAGTGCCTGGTGGGCTAACCATTGAACACGACAACACAAGAACAAGCTTTGCAATTTCTGGAGGAATACTACAAATAACTGGCGAAAAAGTAATTGTTCTTGGCGAACTTGTTGAAAAGATTGACGGAGATCACGAAAAAGCTGTTGAAGTTGGTCAAGAGTTAGCTAAAAAAGCCTTTCCAGAGGAATAATGTCATCTCTTCTAGCATTTCACGCTCATCCAGATGATGAGAGCGTCTCGACTGGAGTCACTCTAGCAAAATATGCAGACGAAGGTCACAGAGTAGTAGTAGCTACAGCTACTGACGGTTCTGCTGGTGAAATTCATAACTACGATAATCCAGAAGAGCTTTTTCCTAAACTCGCTGAAATGAGAAGAAAAGAGTTAGAGGCAAGTCTTGAAGCACTGGGTGTCAAAGAGTATGAGTGGATGGGGTTTAAAGATTCTGGAATGATGGGTACTAGTGAAAATGATGACCCCGATTGTTTCTGGAGACAGAACTATTTTGATCCTGTTGGAAAACTCGTCGACATAATTAGAAAATATAAACCTGATGCTTTAATCACATATGACCCTTTTGGAGGTTATGGTCATCCAGATCATATTCAGACACATAGAATCGGAACCGCAGCCTTCTTTGCAGCTAGTGATTTAGATAAATTTCCTCTAAAAGATGGTCAAGAAGTATGGATTCCAGAGCGTTTGTATTACAGTGCCTGGTCTAAAAAAAGAATGCAATCTAGAAGACAACAGATGTTTGATGCTGGAATTATTTCAGAAGAAGAATTTAACAGGTTTAACCCAATTGGTAGTGAACATGATGATATAGATGTTGAAGTTGATGGAACAAAGTATGTTGAACATAAAATTAAATCGATGAAAGCTCATCGAAGTCAGTTTAAAGATGACTGGTGGGGTTTTAATATTCCAGATGAATTTAAAGAAGATTTTTTAGGATATGAAAACTACATACTAGCTTTCAATAGAGGGTCTTGGTCTTCAGAAACAGATTTAATCTAAAAAAAGTCATTAACTTAACGTATATTTTTTGTTTACTTTGCGTTTACCTGTCATGAATATCTTGGAACCAGTTAATTTAATTAAATTAAAGAAAGGAAATCCATGATTAGATCAAAATCTAAATTCTGGTCTTTGCTTCTTGTGATGGTACTTGTCCTTGCTGCCTGTGGTGGTGGTAGCGACGATGCTGCTGAAGAAACTGAAGAATCAGGCGGAGAAGAGTCAGCTACTCAAACAACTGCTGCATCTTCTTCTGATAAATCATCAGGTTTAACTGGTGAAATCTTAATCGATGGATCTTCAACTGTGTTCCCTATAACACAAGCTGTAGCTGAAGAATTTACAGCTCTTAACCCAGATGTACAAATATCTGTTGGTGTTTCAGGAACTGGTGGAGGATTCAAGAAATTTTGTCCTGGAGAAACAGATATATCTGATGCTTCAAGACCTATTAAAGCCAAAGAGAGAGATCTCTGCGCAGAAAATGGCACTACATATACTGAACTTCAAGTTGGTGTAGATGCACTTTCAGTTGTTGTTCCAACATCAAATGACTTTGCAACATGTCTAACAACTGAAGAGTTAGGTGCTATATGGGGTGCAGACAGCACAGTCTCTAGTTGGAATCAAGTAAGAAGTTCATTCCCAGACATAGCAATCGACCTTTATGGTCCTGGTACTGACTCTGGAACTTTTGACTTCTTCAATGAGGAAATTACAGAAGACTTGGGCGGTAGCCGTTCTGACTACACAGCATCCGAAGATGACAACGTTCTTGTGAACGGCGTATCAGGATCAGCTGGTGGTTTAGGATACTTTGGACTCGCATATTATGAAGAGAACAAAGACAAGCTTACTGCTGTTCAAGTAGATGCTGGAGATGGATGTGTTGGCCCAGAAGGCGCCTTTTCAGGCACATACGGACTAGCAAGACCATTGTTTATATATGTAAATGATGCAAAAGCAAATGATCCAGTGATCAAAGCTTTTGTTGATTTTTACTTTGACTCATTAGATCCAATTGTAGAAGCTGTTGGCTACATTCCAATGTTGCCTGACGCTGCTGCAAGACAATTAGAATATTGGCAAGTTGTAACAGGAAAACCATTGTCTGGTGAAATCTTAATTGATGGTTCATCAACAGTCTTTCCAATCACTCAGGCTGTAGCAGAAGAGTTCACAGCAGTGCATCCTAATGTCAACATATCTGTTGGTGTTTCAGGAACTGGTGGAGGATTCAAGAAATTCTGTCCTGGTGAAACAATGATTTCAGATGCTTCTCGTCCAATCAAAGATAAAGAGAAAGCATTATGTGAAGAAAACGGAGTTAATTATTTAGAAGTACAAGTAGGTATTGATGCTCTTTCAGTTGTTGTTCCAACATCAAATGACTGGGCTACATGTCTTACAACTGCAGAACTTACTTCAATTTGGGGTGCAGACAGCACTATTACAAACTGGAGCCAAGTAAGAGCAGGGTTCCCAGACGTATCACTTGACCTTTATGGTCCTGGTACTGACTCTGGAACTTTTGACTTCTTCAATGAAGAGTTAACAGAAGATAATGGTGGTAGCCGTTCTGACTACACAGCATCCGAAGATGACAACGTTCTTGTGAACGGCGTATCAGGATCAGCTGGTGGTTTAGGATACTTTGGACTCGCATATTATGAAGAGAACAAAGACAAGCTTACTGCTGTTCAAGTAGATGCTGGAGATGGATGTCAACCACCTGAAGCAGCATTTCAAGGAAATTACTTCTTAGCAAGACCACTATTCATCTATATAGCTGAGTCTGCAAAAGGAATGTCTGCAGTTAGAGAATTCGTCGATTTCTACTTTGTAGCAATGGATGCAATTGTACCTGCAGTAGGTTACGTACCTATGTTAGCTGAACAAAAAATGGCATCACTAATGTCATGGTCAGCGTTTAGTAGGGGATAGTCACTTTAATTAAAAAATAGTAATTTGTGAGGGCACATTTGCCCTCACAAACTACAATAAAAATATCAAATTATGGATAATGTAAATAACCTTCGTGACCAACTTACGAAAACAATCACTCGTCCAATTGAAAAAATTGTAAAATTCTTTATTACAGCCTCTGCTTTTGCCGCAATTCTTATATCCATATCAATTATTTTCACATTATTGACTGAAGCTATTAATTTTTTTCAGGATCCAGCAGTAACTTTTAAAGGGTATTTTACTGCAACTAGATGGACTCCTACATTCCAAAATCCCGAATATGGTGTTATTGTTTTGATTTCCTCAACTCTTTATATAGCTGTCATTGCTTGTCTTATTTCTTTTCCTCTAGGGTTATTTTCAGCTATATACTTATCTGAATTTGCAACAAAAAGAACAAGAAAAGTTATAAAACCAGTCTTAGAAGTATTAGCAGGTGTTCCTACTGTAGTATTTGGTTACTTCGCGCTTAATTGGATTACTCCGAATATAATTCAGAGATTTATTCCAGGTACGGGAGTGTTTAATGCTTTGTCGGCAGGTATCGCTGTTGGTATCATGATAATACCTACAGTCGCCTCTATCTCTGATGATGCTCTAAATGCAGTTCCAAATTCTTTGAGAAATGGGTCATTAGCACTTGGTGCTACTAGAAGAATTACATCACTTAAAATTATGTTTCCTGCAGCTCTTTCAGGCATTATTGCTTCATTTATATTAGGTTTTTCAAGAGCTATAGGCGAGACAATGATTGTTACCATTGCAGGTGGGCAGTATCCTGAATTAAACTTAGATCCAAGAAGTGCAATGTACACGATAACATCTTCAATAGTAAATGTATCTCTTGGTGACACACCTCATGGCACTACTGCTTATAATGCTTTATTCGCACTTGGTATAACTTTATTTATTATGACTTTTATTCTGAATATAGGTTCTGATTATGTTGCCAGAAAGTATAGAAAAGAATATGAGTAGCGAAACACTTATAACCGGCAAGAAAGCTGAAAATGCTATCAAAGAAAGTTTATTCCTCTTTACATTATATATATGTGTAACGATTGCTATTTTAACTTTGATGACCTTAATCTATGATGTACTTTCTACTGGGACTACAAGATTGACATCAGATTATGAGGTTGGTCTCATTACAAAAATACAAATTGATAATCCTATAGATTTTTTAACAACATTAGATTCACGTTATCCAGATAGAGCTGGTATCGGACCAGCTTTTGCTGGGACAGTATGGCTTATGATAATAGTTATTACTGTAACATTTCCTTTTGGTACAGGTGCGGCTATATATCTTCAAGAATTTGCCCCAAAAAATAAAATAACAAGGTTTATTGAATTAAATTTAACTAACTTGGCAGGAGTCCCTTCAGTTATTTATGGTTTACTGGGGCTTGCAGTGTTTGTGCGTTTAGCTGGATTTGGAAGATCTGTTCTATCAGGTGGGTTAACATTAACGTTACTAATTCTTCCAGTGGTCATTGTGGCATCTAGAGAGGCTCTTAAGGCTGTTCCAGACACAATACGCCAGGGTGCTTTAGCACTTGGAGCTACTAAATTTCAGGCAGTTTTTAGACAGGTTGTACCTTCTGCAATTCCAGGAATGGTAACTGGGATGGTCCTCGGACTCTCCAGAGCAATTGGAGAGACTGCTCCATTAATTTTTATGGGTGCTTTGACTTATGTTAATTATTTTCCTGATACCCCTTTAAGTGGTTTTACTGCTATTCCAATCCAAGTCTATAACTGGATTGGATATCCTCAGGCTGAATGGAAGGAAACAGCTTCAGCTGGAATCATCTTACTTTTGGGTTTATTATTAATCATGAACTCACTAGCCATATTTATTAGAAACAGATATGAGAAGGATTTATAGTGATATTTATAATGGAGACAAATAGTGGAAACTAAAGAAACAGTTCAGGTCAATAGTGAAAGCGTATTTAATGTAACAGACCTATCTGTAAGTTATGGAGACTTTGTCGCAATCAAAAATGTAAATATGGATATTACTAAAAACAAAATTACTGCTTTTATTGGGCCCTCAGGTTGTGGAAAAAGCACATTAATAAGATCATTTAACAGGATGAATGATCTTATATTAGGTGCAAAAGTTAATGGAACTATAACATATCAGGGAGTTGATTTATACGACAAAATGGTTGACCCAGTTCAGGTCAGAAGAAGAATAGGAATGGTTTTTCAAAAACCTAATCCATTCCCAAAAACTATAAAAGAAAATATTACCTTTGGACTTAAAGTCAATAATATGACTGACAATATGGATGAAAGAGTGGAGAAAGCGTTAACGCAAGCAGCATTATGGGATGAAGTAAAAGATGATTTAAACAAAAATGCATTAGAACTATCTGGTGGCCAACAACAAAGATTATGCATTGCTAGAACAATTGCAGTTGAGCCAGACACAATTTTGATGGATGAGCCTTGCTCTGCGTTAGACCCTGTAGCAACAAAAAAAATAGAAGACCTCATGCAAGAGCTTGTAAAAGATTTCTCAATACTTATTGTGACACACAACATGCAGCAAGCTTCAAGATCTTCTGATTACTGTGCATTTTTTACAACGAAAACCTCTGATGATGGAAAAAGAAGAACTGGAGAATTAGTTGAGTTCAATGAAACAAGTATTATGTTTACTACTCCTGATCAGGAGTTAACGGAACAATATATATCAGGCAGGTTCGGATGAGCTTACAAGAAAAGATTGAAAACCTTGAAACAGATCTACATTTAATGGGCAGGCTTGTTTTAGATGCTCTAGTAGATGGCGTTAGGGCTTTAGAAGATAAAGACGTTAATAGAGCAATAGCAACAATAGAAAAAGATGATGAAATCGATGCTGCTTACCTTAAAATTGACCAAGACTGGGTTGAGCTTATGGCTACAGAGCAACTTGTAGCAACAGACTTGAGACTTTCTACATCTATTTTGCAAGCAAGTTTACACTTAGAGCGCCTTGGTGATTTGGCTGTTTATCTTGGAAATACAACACAAGAAATTTTTGATTCACCAGTACCAGAGACAGTACATGCAACTGTAGTAGAAATGGGGGATTTAGTAATTGATATGGCTTCCTCCGCAATGGAAAGTTTAAAAAATAGAGATAAAGACCTAGCTTTAGCAACAGCCGAAAAAGACAATCAGGTAAATAGACTATACAACTCAATGCTAGAAGAAGCACCAAAAATAGCTGGGAATGAAGATTTATTCAATGGATTATTTAGACTTGTCACTTGTATTCGTACATTAGAGAGAGGTGGCGATCACGCAGTTGATATTTGTGAATTAACTCACTTCCTTGTGACTGGTAAATTTGAAGAATTTTAATGTCGGGTAAAATTTTATTAGTTGAAGATGAACACAGCATTGCCGAACCCGTAATTTATAACTTAAAACAAGAAGGCTTTTCCGTTACACATGTTGATGAAGGACCGATTGCTTTAGAGATTTTTGGTGAAGAGTCTTTTGATTTAGTTATTTTAGATTTAATGCTTCCACAGATTTCGGGACTTGATATATGTAGGTCCATAAGAAAAAGTTCTGATGTACCAATTATTATGGTGACTGCAAAAGACAGTGAGGCTGATAGAGTAGCTGGATTAGAATTAGGCGCCGATGACTATGTTACAAAACCATTCTCAGTGCGTGAATTGATGAGTAGAGTGAGAGCGGTCCTAAGACGCACGACTTCTAAAACCTCAACAAAGGAAAAGTCAGTTAAAGCTGGCAATATTGAAATTAATTTATCGAAATACGAAGCAAAAGTTGACAATAATAAGATTGATTTAACACCAAGAGAGTTTGAGCTGTTGTACGCGTTTTGTGAGAATCAAGGAAATTTAATGTCAAGAGAACAGATATTTGATGAAATATGGGGATACTCTTTTATTGGAAATACAAAAACCCTTGATGTGCACATACAAAGAATTAGAGAGAAAATTGAAGTTGATCCAAAAAAACCTAAAAGATTAATAACTGTTAGGGGAGTCGGATATAAATTAGTAAATGATGGATAAAGATAATCAAGACATAGATAAGTTAAAACAAGAGTTCATTGCCAATGCTTCACATGAACTAAAGACACCTGTAACTTCTATTCAATTAGCTGTTGAGACAGCTATTTCAGCATTAGAAAATTCTGAGATTGAAGATGCTAAAAGATTTATGAATCAAATTCTACAAGATAGCCAGAGAATGACACTGCTGCTCTCAGATCTTTTGGACCTTTCACAACTTGAAGTCAATAATCCAGAGAAAGAACTAGTAAGTTTGAACTCAATCATTGATGCTGAAATTGGATTTTTATCTAATGAAAATAAAAATCGTGTAGTTTTTGAATCTGAAGACATTGAATTTTTGATTGATCCTAATGACTTTTCTATGGTAATTAGAAATCTATTAAGGAATGCTTGTAATTACTCAGAAATAGATAAGAAAATAAATATAAAGTTATTTAAAGACGAGTCAAATGTTGTTTTGAGTGTTGTTGATAAAGGTAGAGGAATTGCAACTACAGACCAAGAACGAATTTTTGAGAGGTTTTACAGAGTAGATAAAGGCAGGTCTAGATCACTTGGTGGTACAGGAATTGGTTTATCAATAGTAAAACATGCTGTAGAACGTAATGGTGGTGTTATTGAATTGATTAGCCAATTTGGAGAAGGCTCAGAGTTTAAAGTAATATTTTAAAAATTTTAACTTACGTCCCAAGTTCCTAAAGAACGTATAAGCTTATCTAATTCACCTTCACCTTTTTGCTCTTTGGCATTGTCGATTTGACCATGAACCTCTTCGGTAAAGGTGTCTCTCTGGACTTTTCTAAATACACCAAGTGGTGTTGGACCATATGGACCATGAGAAAGTCTAGATAAAGAGAAAGCAATTGATGGGTTCTCTTCATGAATGTTATGAACATAGATTTCAGATTCATCGACATCTTTTGTGTCTACAATTTGTGCGATACCATTTCTAATTACTACAGCTTTGTGTCCATCCTCTCCAAAAACTGTTTTCTCACCATGAACTAAATTAATTCTATTTGCTACTTTTGTCTCTTTATTGGTCAACTGTTCGAAGGCTTTATCATTGAAGACATTACAGTTTTGATAAATCTCTACAAAAGCAGAACCTTTGTGATTTTTAGCTTCTTCTAAAATCCCTGCAGTAAGATCTCTATCCATATCAATGGACCTTGCTACAAAAGTTGCTTCAGCACCTATTGCAAGACTCATTGGATTGAGTGGCATTTCTACTGAACCAAAAGGTGATGACTTTGTCTTTTTGCCTTCCTCACTAGTTGGAGAGTACTGACCTTTAGTGAGTCCGTAAATCTGATTATTAAACATAAGAATTTTGATGTTTACATTTTTACGTAGTGCATGAATTAAGTGGTTACCTCCAATAGATAGTGCGTCACCATCACCAGAGACAACCCAAACAGATAAATCTGGATTTGATACTGACACACCAGTAGCTACTGCTGGTGCTCTACCATGAATTGAGTGAACACCATATGTGTTCATATAATATGGGAACCTTGCTGCACAACCAATTCCAGAGACAAAAACTATTTTCTCTTTTGAAATACCCATCTCAGCCATGAAATTCTGGACTGACGCAAGGATAGTGTAGTCACCACAGCCAGGACACCACTTGACCTCTTGGTCGCTTTGTAAATCAGTTCTTTTATAGGTAACAGGTATTTTACTCATTTATAATTGCCTCAATTTTATCAGTTAGCTCCTGGGCAGTAAATGGCTCACCAGAAACTTTATTTATTCCTCGTGCATCAACTAAAAAGGCCTCTCGAACTAATTTAAGTAGCTGACCTGTATTTAACTCAGGAATGATTACTTTTTTAAATTTAGATATAACTTCAAGTGTGTTGTCTGGGAAAGGATTGAGATGGACAAAATGCGCACTCGCAACTTTGACACCTTTTTCATTCAATCTATTGACGGCTTGTGTAATTCCTCCATAAGTTGATCCCCAACCAAGAACTAATGTATCAGCAGATTCATCACCATGAATTTCTAACTTATCAATATCATTTGCTATGTTGGAAACTTTCCATGCTCTCATATCTGTCATATATTGGTGGTTAGCAGCGTCATAAGAAACATTTCCTGTTCCCTCTTCTTTTTCAAGACCACCGACTCTGTATTCTAGTCCTGGTGTACCAGGCAGTGCCCATGGCCTAGCAAATGTATCAACATTTCTTAAGAATGGCAAAAAGCCATCTTCTGTATTAAGTTTTGTAATGATGTTTGTCTCTAATTCACTTAGTTCTTCAGTATTTGGAAGGTTCCATGGTTCAGAACCAGTTGCAACATAGTTGTCAGATAATAAAATCACTGGAGTCATATATTTTAAAGCAATTCTGGAAGCTTCATAAGCTGCATAAAAAGCATGAGAAGGAGATTTAGCAGCTACAACTGGAAGAGGTGACTCACCATGTCTTCCATATAATGCAAACATTAAATCTGATTGTTCAGGTTTCGTTGGAAGTCCAGTAGATGGCCCACCTCTCTGTACGTTCACAATGACTAATGGCAGTTCTGCAGATAGCGCCAATGAAATCGTTTCGCTTTTGAGAGCTAGTCCTGGACCACTAGTACCAGTAACTGCAAGCTTTCCTGTAAATGAAGCACCAACAGAGGCAGCTGCAGCTGCGATTTCATCTTCTGCTTGAAAAGTAATGACATTAAAGTTTTTGTGTTTTGAAAGTTCATGCAAAATATCTGATGCTGGCGTGATCGGATAGCTTCCATAAAATAAATCTAGATTTGCTTTCTTTGCAGCAGCAATTAAACCCCAGCTCAAACCTATATTTCCGTTGATATTTGTATATTCACCAGCAGGAAGAGCCGCTTTCTCAACAACGTAGGTATGATGAAATGCTTCAACAGTAATTCCAAAGTTATAACCGGTTTTTAATGCTTTGATATTAGCCTTCGCAATCTCTGGAAGTTTACTAAATTTATCATTTATCCAATTTTCAGTATCTTCTAGAGGCCTGTTAAAAGTCCATGATATTAATCCAAGAGCGACCATGTTTTTTGATCTTAAAACTGCTCTACCAGGTAAATCAAATTCTTCTAAAGCTTCCTTGGTTAGTTTTTCCATTGGGACTTGAAACACTCTATATCCGTCTAATTCACCAGATTCTCTCGGGTCTACTTTATATCCTGCTTTGGTAATATTTTTTTCTTCAAAAGCATCTTCATTCAAAATCAGCATTCCATTTGGAGCTAAGTCATGAAGGTGAGCTTTTAATGCTGCAGGGTTCATTGCTACTAGGACATCTGGATTGTCACCTGGTGTTAAGATATCGAAATCAGCAATTTGAACTTGAAATGAAGATACTCCAGCAATAGTTCCTTGAGGTGCTCTGATCTCAGCAGGGAATGCAGGAAGTGTAGCTAAGTCATTTCCAAACACAGCAGAAGTATCGGTAAATCTTGTGCCTACTAGCTGCATACCGTCACCAGAGTCACCAGCAAATCTAATTGTTATTGCTGGAATAGACTCAACTGTTTTGTTTTCAATTTCCATAAGTATTCCCTATTAATTTATTGTAATCTTTGCGGGGATAATGCAATTTCATTTTGTTGAGTTCCTGAGCAAAATTCAGCACTCTCACCAGAACAACACTCTGCTTGATTTAACCCAAACATTGGACAACTACTACTGATACATGCAGCGTGGCCATGAATATATACCATCTCATTTTTACACCAACTACAGTAAAGTGAATTACTCATATGCTTTGAACCTTTGATAAGGCCAGTATCTATATTTTATTTTGAGGCATTCTGTTGCAGAAACTGGACCTAATGTTCTTGAATCACTTGAGGAAAGCCTTCTTTGGTCACCAAGAACAAAAACTTCATCCTCGCCAAGTGTTTGTTGAATAAAATCATCTGTTACAGTTTTAGCCCAGATGTCATCTATCTCAGAATTATTTATAAGTACTTTACCGTCCTCAGAACTAACGGTTTCTCCAGGTAAGCCAATTACTCTTTTTACA
>CACKFQ010000014.1 GCA_902599555.1 uncultured Candidatus Actinomarina sp.
ATGAAATTTTGAATCAAGATACAAGAACTTTTGTATTGAGTGAAATTCATTATTGGTTTAAAGAAAATAATCTAATTTAAGTTCCTTATTGCAAAACACTTGCAATAAGGAAGTTAGGGGCTTATACTTTTTCCTATGCACGTACCTGACGGATTTATGAATGTAACTATGTCTGCCGCTACTGGAGTAATCAGTTTTGGAACATTGTGGGCATACATTAGATCGGCAAAAGATTTGATTGCAGATAAGTTTATTGCCTTAACAGGAATGATGTCTGCATTAATATTTGTTCTTCAAATGATAAACTTCCCTATAGCTGCTGGTACAAGTGGCCATTTACTTGGTGGTGCGCTTGCAGTTATAGTTTTAGGACCAAGATTAGGCTTAATTTGTCTATCAGTAGTAGTTATTATTCAATCTCTACTTTTTGCCGATGGGGGTCTTAGTGCTTTAGGAGTGAACGTTTTAAATATGGCAATAGTAACTAGTGCAACTAGTTGGTTTATTGTTAAATACTGGATAAAGTTCATTGGAAAAAATAAAACCTCTATTGTCTCTGTTAGTATACTTGCGGGAATTTTGAGTGTCGTGTTTTCATCAATAGCTTTTACAATCCAGTATGCAATTGGTGGAACAATATCAATACCGGTAGGAACAGTTTTGTTGGCCATGGTCACAACACATTTCATCATTGGTTTTGGTGAGGGAATAATTACAGCTCTTATTATCACTCTTTTAATTCGAGTAAGACCTGATTTAATTTATGCATATGAGAGAAGTGATGAAAATACAACCAAAGTATCTTTCTATGGTCTATTTATTATTCTTATATTACTTTTAAGCCTTGCCACACCTTTTGCATCGTCATCTCCAGATGGCTTAGAATCCGTCGCGGAGGAGTTTGGCTTTACACAAACAGATGGAATAGTTTTGCTTCTTGATGACTATGGAATTAGTGCTGTAAATAATGATTTTATATCAACTTTTCTTAGTGCTTTACTTGGTGTTACTGTTTTGGCAATAATGTTTAATTTGATTATTTCCAAAAGAAAGAGTGGGAAAAATTTCTAAAATTTTTTTTGATTTTTTAATCTTTTTTAGATAGATTTAGATTACTTTTTATGAAGAAAATCTTTATAGATGATCATTATAAGAAGTATAACGAGATAACCCTTGAGACAGGAAATCTGGAAACAGATTGCGGAGTTTTCAAGGGTTTTCTCATTTATTAACTGTTTCTGAATTTCCTTACTGTTTAAAATCTGTTTACTTTGTATTTAATTCCCTTGAGCAAAATACAAGTAGTAATCAAAACAAATGCTCCCTTTATTTGTTGGTATACAAAAATCCCTAGGAACAATGTTTCTTGGGGTGTTGAATTTGAGAAATCTCGCTAATATTTTTATAAAATGGTGAACCAAAATAAATTCCAAATTTTACAAAATAAATGTAGCACCTGTGTTAAATGTTCTTTGTCATCAACACGAAATAATGTTGTCTTTGGTAGGGGCAATCCACACTCAAAACTCTTTGTAGTAGGTGAGGGGCCTGGCCAACAAGAAGACGAACAAGGATTAGCATTTGTAGGAAGGGCTGGAAAAATGCTAGATAGTGCTTTTCTGTCTGTTGGAATTGACACTAATAAGGACTGTTATATATCAAATATTGTTAAGTGTCGACCACCAAATAATAGAAAGCCTTTAGCAAATGAAGTCAAAGAGTGCATGCCGTGGTTAAATGAACAAATTGAATTAATTAAACCAAAAGTTATAGTCTTAGCTGGATCTACAGCAGTTCAATCGTACCTAAAGATTGATGAGCCAATTTCTAAATTAAGAGGTAAGTGGATAATTAGAAATGATATCAAGTATATGCCAATTTTTCACCCATCATATCTTTTGCGAAATCCTTCAAAAGAAAAAGGTAAACCCAAATGGTTAACTTGGCAGGATCTGAAAAAGGTTAAGAAAGAAATTAACTCAGTTTGAAAATTCTTCTTTAGTATTCATTAACAAAGATATAAATATAAACACTGCAGCCACAATTACATTTGAATTAAAAGATTCATTTAAAAAAACAACTCCTGCTGTTACTCCAACAATAGGAACTAAATAATCTACAGATGCAACTTGTAATGCACTAACTCGTCTAATGAGCCAGGTGAAAGCAGTAAATGCACTAAGATTTGAAACAACTAATGCTGCAACTCTAATAATTTGAGAAGTTGACAATTGCTGTGGTGAAATGTCAAATATTAGATACGCGGTGATGCTCAAGATAATTACTAAAGGATATTGATATGTAAGCCAAGTCGCAACTTTATATTTAGGGGCATATTTTCTATTAAGCACTGTCGCTAGAGCAATGCACTGTACCCCACAGAAGGCCAGACTTCCTCCAAGTAAAATATTTCCATCATTTAATAATCCTGTTTCTCCTGTTACAAATAAATAAAAAATCCCAACAAACCCAGTTGCAATAGCTATGTATCTAAGTTTTGAAATTTTTTCTTCTTTTAAAAGTACTTTCAACCATAGAGCTGTGAATATTGGAGCAGAACTAATAAGTAAAGTTACAAGTCCAGAAGAAATATATTGTAATGCATAAATAAAAAACCAACTTACAGAAAAAACAGAGAAAGTTCCAGTTATAGTTGCTTCTTTAAATATTGTTATTTGAAATTTTTCTCGTATGAATAAAAAATAATTTAAAAATAAAATTGTGCCAATTAGTGTAACTCTCAATGTAACTAAGAATATTTCATTTATGCCTTCGATTAATAAGCTTCTAGAGAGCACATTTCCTGATCCCCACATAACAGCAGCAACCAATATTGCACCTATAGCCTGTATCAAAGTTGGTTGATTTAAGTCGGTTTTTTTACTTGAGTTCATTATTGAGATAGTAATGTGTCTTAAAAGATAACTTTTACTGACAATAGCTAGTAGTATTTGATTAACGGGAGCAAAAGCTGAGAGGGTTTAAAAGACCGACCGTAAGAACCTGTTAGGTAATTCTAACGAAGGGAACTCAGACTCAAATCCCATTACTTTTATAGGAATGAGGTATGTATGAACGCAAATGTAGTTTATTTAATAGTTGTATTGATATTGACTTGGATCTACTTTCAAACAAGAAGTTTGAAGTCCAGTGAAGATGAGTATTTTGTATTAAATAAGTCAGAGGGTGTACTCGGCTTAAGCTTAAGTTTTTACGCAAGTGGAATGGGGCTTTGGATTCTAACCTCTCCAGCTGAAGTTGCATGGTATGGATTAGGATATGACATTTATGGTTATGCTCTTTCAGCAGCCACACCCTTTATATTGATTTATATCTTTGGTCCTAAAATTGCAGATTTGTTGCCGAAAGGAGCCACTCTTGCACAATTTGTGGAAACTAAATATGGCAATATTGCTCAAAAAATTGTTTCAATAGTAGCAGTGATATATATGGGGGCTTTTTTAATAGCTGAGTTTGCCTCAATTAGTTTTGTTTTTGAATCTATATCGTCTGTACGTGGAATTTTAATAAGCTTGCTTATCGCAATAACTACACTTGCATACTTGTTCAGGCATGGTTTTAAAGCTTCTTATTTTACAGATAGGCTTCAAAGTTATGGAATAATTTTACTACTAGCCATTGTTCTTACCATCTGGTTAAGTCAGAATAGTCTTTCTGAATTAGCCACTTATGCAAATGCGGGAGGACTTGGCTCTTTCGAAACTTTTAGTCTCAAATCTGCATTAGCTGTAATAATTGCTGTGACTGCAGCTGAGGTTTTTTCGATGGGTTATTGGCAGAGAACTTTTTCAGCAGAAAACTCAAAAGCAATAAAACAAGCGAGTGTTTTTTCTGGAATCGGTGCATTTTTAACTATTCTAATTTTAGGAATTGGTGGTGCAGTCGGTGCAGGAAAAGGGATAGAGTCACCTGCATTAAGCTTCATTGAACAGCTTGATTTAAATAATTTTACAATTATATTGCTCGTTTCTCTGGCAACGCTGCTTGTAACATCGAGTATTGATACTTTGGAAAATGCAATTGCATCAACTATTTCTCTAGATATTATTAAGAAAAAATCTGAAGAAGCGAAATTAATAACCTTATTGGTTGTTTGTATTTCATTAGTAATTTCAATTGAAGTAACAAGTATATTTAATGTATTTTTAGTAGCCGACTTATTTGCAGCATGCCTAGTTTTTCCAGCTTTCTATAGAATAAAAAAGTCCAGCAAGGATATTCTGCTTATAATTCCATTTATCGGATCTCTGATTTCTGTTTATGTCTACAGATATTTATTTATAGACCTCCAAGTAAACCCTGGTGGAGTATTTATTCCTACAGACCTATACGGTCTAGCTGACTTGAATACTTTTGCTATTGGTTTGCTATCTTCAATGGTCATTACACTTGTGGCAGATAAAGCTATCAAATAGAATTAGTTATATATGAAGCCTACTGATTTAAACTCTTTTAATACGTTGTCTAACCTTGTCGGAAAAGGTAATACTTTAGTGGTACAAAGCACTCGAATGGACTTTGAAACAAATACATATGTAAGTGAGTTGTGGAAAAGAACCAATGGTCAGTGGAAAAGTTTTAAGTCAGGGACCAATAACTTTAGTAATCCAAAATTTGGTAATAAAGAAAATACCGTTTTTTATATAAAAACAAATAGATCTGTTCAAGATAAAAGTAGTTCAAAAAAAATCTTATCAACAATTCATATGCAAGAAGGCAGATCTATAGATACTATCTTTGAAATTGAAGGAAGTATAAGTAGTTATTCACTAAGCAAAGATGAAAAGTCAATGTACGTTATTACAGGTGAGTGGAATAAGGAGTTTAAAAATATTGAAGATAAAAATTCCGAACCTATGTATTATGAAAACCTTCCTTTTCGATTTGATACTAGAGGCATAATTTACAATAAAAGAGCCCACGTCTATAAAGTAAATATTCAAACTAAAAAATTCACCAAAATTATTGATGGCGATGCAAAAGATATTATTTCTATTGAATCATTGGTAGAAGGGGAGAAAGGTTTAGTGCTTTCTTTTGACCAATACAACTCTAAAGGAACCATGCTTGAAGAGAAAATTGGAGCAATCGAAGGTTCAAAAATTAAAGAAATTTACTCACAAGGCAGTATGGGAAATCTTTTCTATTACGAAGATGGACTTCATGCAGTAGGCATGAGAAAAAGATTTGACTGGCCTACAAATACTACTGTTTTAAAAATTTCAAACACTGGAAAAGTATCTTATAAGTATCGTTCATTTGATAGAAATATAGTTAAAGCAGAAGTTAATGAATCTATCCTATATTTCTTATATGAAGACTCTGGAAAAACTTTACTAAGAGATGGAACAAACAATATAGACTTAATAAATTCAGAAGTAACAGTTAAAGATTTCGCTTTTAACAATGAAAAAACCTATGTAATAGCAAATTCATTTTCAAATCCTGACGAGATTTATGAGTTAAATAACGGCCAACTTACAAAAATATCAAAGGCTAATGAATTTTTTACAAAAAAAGTGAAAACCTGGAACTGTCAATATGAAAGAATTGACACTGGAAAATCTAAAATAGATACATGGGGAATTTTTGTAGGTAAAGACAAGCCAACAATCTTAAATATACATGGTGGACCTGCAAGCCAGTATGCTTTTACCTTTTTTGATGAGTTTCAAACATATGCTTCTGCTGGTTTTAATGTTATTGCTTGTAATCCAAGAGGGTCGACCGGTAGAGGTCATGATTTCTTAAGAGATGTTTGTGGTAATAAATGGGGTGTAACAGACATGCATGATGTTCTTACTTCGTTTAAAAGTATGAAAAAAATAATGGGTATTACAAATAAAAACGATGGAATAATGGGTGGCTCATATGGTGGTTTTATGACGTCTTGGATCATCAGTCATCATCCAAATATGTTTAAATCTGCAATTGTTGAAAGAGCACTTCTAAATTGGGAAACAATGGTTGGAACATCTGATATAGGAATAGGTTTTCCTGAGATGTATTTGCTTGATGATATGGATAAAAATATAAATTTATACAGAAAGAAAAGTCCTATCACCTACGCATCAAATATTAAAACTCCTACCCTCATACTTCACTCACAAGAAGACTACAGGTGTCCAATAGAACAAGCGGAGCAGCTATTTTCTAACCTTAAAAGAAGGGGTGTAAAAACAGCAATGCTAAGGTTCCCAGGTGAAAGTCATGAACTTTCTAGATCTGGAACGCCAAATCACAGAAAACAAAGATTTGACCACGTCATAAAATGGCACAAAGATAATTTAACTTAACTTTCGTCTTCACATCCGCATTCAGGACACATCATTTTTCACCTCCCTTTTCTTCTAATCTGATAATTGCCCTATTTTCATCGGGTCCTTTCATAATCATTTTTGCCATCATGCCATATTTTTTTCTAATTACATCTGCAGCCTGCTTTTTTATATCTACATCCTCTATAAGTGATGCTTTTAGGTCTATACTTTCTGATAGCTTTTTAGAACCACTTTGGTTAGTAATGTATATTGTTGCTTGACCATTGTTTCTAACCCTCTTAACTTTTCCTGCATTCAAACTTGTTGTTATAACTAATGAATTAGAAAAGTCGGCAACCCATACTGGAGTTGTAATAGGCGTTTTATCTTTTTTGTATGTAATAAGATTTATATATTCGACATCCGTGAAGTCTTTAAGATTCATAAATTCATTTTAAAAATAATTTAACAATAGTTCAGGAAGTTGTTTAAATCTTCTTGCTGTGTCGTCTTCAGAAAAAAGTATGTACAAAAGCAGCAAAATTAGAATCACTCTTGTTGGAGTTATTTTTCTAAACATAGAAATATGCTAAATATTTTCATTATAAAAAAAAGGGATTTTTAAAAAAATCCCTTTTTTTCTATGCGCTATCTATTCACAAAGATTTATGTTGGAGTGTCTCCTTCATTAAAATCTATAAACAACTTGCCTGCATAAACAGGTCCCATATACGCTATAGGGCTTCCATCAAACAGTTCTGTCTCTGATTCGCTGTCCAATACTGCTTGTAGTTTTTCAACAGCTGAATTCATGTCCTCTTCAGAATCCCAAAAGTTCCAGCTAATTGCGCTGCTTCCATCAAAAATAGCTCCTGTTACTTGAAGGCCTTCTGACTCTTCATAAATTGGTTCTACTTTTTCTTTGAGAAAGCTTAAGACTGCATCGGTGTCTTTCGCAACACCAACAACCAGCCTTAAATAGCTTGGTCTTGTACTTTCTTTGGCCATCGTCTGGTAGACCTTACCATAAACTGCATCACCTTGGTAAATTACAGGGGGTGCTGCCATCATGCCAGCTGCTTCTGACAATACTCCTTGTATTTTTTCTTCTACTGCTTCTACAGCTTCTTTACTTTCATAAGCAGCCAAATTAATACCAGAAGTCTCACCTGTAATAGCTGCCATCATTGTTAGAAGTCCAGGTGTGCCATCAAACTCTGGCATTACTTTTTCTTTAACAAAAGAAATTGCTTCATCTTTTTTTCCGTCTTGTAAAGATGGTATTGTTATTCTAAAATACACGATCTACTCACCTGCTCCACTAAATGCAATGCTTATTCCATATACAAAAACAGGGAAAAGAACTACTCCTCCAAGTATGAATACTGGAACAAAAGCAGCTAGTGGTATCAAACCAAACAATGCTCCAATTTGAACAGCTATCACAAGGTAAGCAGCACCTTGTCCTGACATTCTTCCCCATGATGGAACACGATTATTTTCATCAGCACTTATTAGACATAAGGCCCATATTCCATATAAGAGAAATGTGACAAGCTGTCCATTGTTTGCAACAGCATTTGCTTGGTCTGGCGATAAAACAGAATCAAAGACACTGTTTGCATTACCTGTTGATGACAGTGATCCTGTTAGTTGAATTACTGCAGCAACAAATAGTATTGCACTGACAATCCTAAAGTATGGATTGTTGTCTCCAAATAATTTTTGAGTTAACGAAATTGTAAACAAAATTCCAAAAGTTTGAACAAATGAAACTATATCTACAATAGCTCCGTACTCAGTACTATAGCCAACCTGATCTGGTCCAATAAGCAATGCTTGAACTGCAAATACAACAATGGTTCCCAATGCAGCAATTCTTGCCATTAAACTACCAAGTTGAGCTTCTTTACTAGTTAACATAATTTCCTTTCTTTTACTTAAACCTCGTGATTACCAATTGCATCACCAACTCCAATTATGAAGAGTGGGTACAAAATAACTCCACCAAGGATAAACAGTGGTGCGAATACAAAGTCTGGAATCAATCCAAAAAGTGTTAGTGCCTGTACAGGAATAATTATTGCTGCGAAAATAGTTCCAACAGTTTGTGTTCTTTTACTGAGTAAATTTCCTCTTCTTTTATCTGTTCTGACTAGCAAATACACATACAATCCATATAAGAAAAATATGGTATTTGTAAAAGATCCTGATATTGCACCGACTGTATCTGTATCTAGCACTGTCTCAAAAACACTGTAGTAGTTGAATACTGACCCTAATGCAAACAACATTTGGACAGTAACGCTTACAAACAAAATATTGTGCATGTGTGATAAGTCAAATGTTTGCTTAACATCGAACACTACATAAATACCTAACAATACACCTGTAGTTAAGAATGCAATTACAAAATTTAATATTGCAGTTACCGGTCCATATGTTGGATCAAAACCAACTGAATCTGGCCCAATGACTAGCGCTAATATTATAAAGTTTGCAAACACTAGAGCTGCTATGACTCTTGTTATTGCTTTTAAGTTCTTTATTTCATCTTTAAATGTTTCCATTTATATTCCTTTCTAAAGTTTTCCCACAGGAAAGTCGACGTAGTTTTTCCAAACGTTACATTCTCCTGTTAACTCTTGAGGTGCTTCTTTAATTAGATTTGTAACTGCATCTTGTACAACATCCGCAATTACATCAGATGCTGCATGTGCAGCATCATGACTAGTCCAAAAATTGAAACTAAAACCACTGTTATCGTCAACTTTACATGCGGCAGTAGCAAATATGCCATCAACATTTTCATACGAAGGATAAACAGTGTTTGTCATAAACTCTGCAACATCATCATAAGTTTTACCTTCTTGCGTTCCACCGCCTAATACAAATCTTGCAAAAAATGGGTCTTCACCATCTTTTGGAACCATAATGTATTGTTGTCCTGCAACCATTGGCCCCTCAAATATTGTTGGAGGTTCAGTAATGAAATCAGCTAATCCTGAAAGGTTTTGTTGAAACTCTGACATTGCAGCTTCTTTTGCTTCATTATTCGCCCAAGTAGTCCAAGCCATAAGCTGTCCAGCATTATTAATACACGCTGCAACACCAAGAAGTCCACTCACTTGATCGTATACAGGTATTGCTACATCTCTAAAGTAATTTAGAGCGTCTTCTGTCATTCCTTCTTTAGGGTTCGCTAATCCTAGTCTTACATACATAAGTTACTCTTTTTTATTCCAAGCAAGTAGTGGTCCTACTCCGACACCTGCAATAAACGTTATGAAACCGACAAACTGCAATGGAGAGTCGTCTGCAATGATACTAGTTCCAGTAATAAATTCACTACCTGCTCCAACAATTCCAAACAATCCAGCAATGATTGCTGCATATCTCCAAATATTATCGATTACACCTTCAGAGGTTACACCTAAACCTAGTATTGCAAATCCAAAAAATGTCCAAACCCCAGAAGTGTTTAGATCTTCATTAACACCAAGAAGTGATGCAACAAACACTGCCGCAGCAATCATTGTGTATCCCTGTCTCCAATCTTCAGGAACTGTATCTCCTTGAAGGTCTTTCAATCCTAAAAGTATTCCTACAAGTGAAAAGGACCAGAATAATTGAAGTACATTTTCAAAAACTCCATAATCTAGTTCAGCTATGCCTCCAACAAACCAAACAACATTTATAGCTATAAACATGTAGGCTGCTTGTTGTGATCCTTCTTTAACGTCCTGTATAAAGAACTTTTTCATTTTATTTTCTTTCTCCTTTTTCTAATATTATCTTTCTTTTTAATCTTCTCTCTTGTTCCAAGCTGTATATGTTCCAACCCCTATTCCAAGAAGCCATGAAACATAAAAAACTAAGCCGATAGGAAATACCCATTCAGGCAAATTATCAAGGAATGAGCCATCAAAGAAATAATCAGATCCTATAAAAAAAAGCAGACCTAATGAGCCAGTTATTGCCATGTACCTCCATACGTTTGAAACAACGCCTTCAGCAACAACATTGAATCCAATTATCGTTATCAATATAAACAAATAAATTCCATCAGTATTTATGGGAGCTTCTGTTCCAATGTAAGCTGTATCAAAGATTCCAAAACCTAAAGCCACAGCTGCGATCATTGCTGTTCCAGTTTCCCAACTTTTTGGAACATCGTTGTTTTCGACTAATTGGTAACTTAACAAAATCACATTAGCAAAAGCGACTGCCCCAAAAAACGCAATTAGTTTATCTAAACCATTTATTCCTAGCTCAAGAAAGCCGTAGACCTCTGAAAAGATAAACATGACTGCAGATCCTTTAGCTTGTTGTTTATCTGGTTGTACAAAAAATGATCTCATCGATTTAACTCCTATTCTTTATAACTATTCCCTTGAATTAGTTATTGTCATTTTTACTCCACTTCATTGCTTGTGATTGATTTATCGCCCCAGGCAAAATAATTTCCTAAACTAAAACCAATTATCAAAACAAGCCATCCAATAAATCCAAATTGTTGAAAGGAATCTGAAGGCTCAAAGCCAAAAAATAGAGTTGCTGAGCTTCCAATAAGTAGAAACAGTGCTCCAAGTATTGTCATGTTCTCATAAATTGGACGAAATACTCCATTACCTCTGAGAGTAACGCTATAAATTAATGAATTAAATGCCCAAAAAAAGTACATTGGTAGAAATCCATCCTCTAATTCAGTAATTTCAAGAAATGTTCCGAATATTATGACTGTAGCTAAAATGCTGTGTGCTGATCTCCAATAATCTGGAACATGATCTTCAGCAAGATAATATGCAGTAATAACTATTGTGGCGAGAGAGAAACCCCAGATGAAGTTTATCAAATCTTCAAGTGCATCAAGTGCTGTTGTGCCTGATAGCTGTAATGCTACAAATAAAAGATTCAAGACCAGAAATGTAATAGCGTTTTGTCTTGCTAAATTACCGATTGGTTGCGTAAAAAATGTTTTCATATGAAAACCTACCTTCCATAAGCTCCGTTTATTAATTTGTTGGCGTAATTTAACTTCCCTAAATTACATGGTCATTCTACAAAGTTTTTATTGGGCTTGTGTTGGATTTTGTTAAATTTGTGTAAAGTTTGTGTAAATCTAGGACTTTTCGAGAACTAACGGTTTTACTTCTTGCCCGATAAGCGTAAATGTCTGAAGAAGGTCATCATGAGACAGACCAGCATTGTCTATTTGAAAAGTAAAGCGTGAAATGCCTCCCAAAGCCTTACTATGTCGTACTAATTTCTCAGCAACCTCTTCTGGGCCTCCAATAACATAGGCTCCTAAGTCACCAATTTGTTGTTCAAATCTCTCCATAGTAACTGGTGGCCAGCCGCGCTCTTTGCCAATTTGGTTAAACCATACTCTATAACCCGGATAGTATTTTTCCACTGCTTCTTCTTTTGTGTTTGCCACAAAACCAAGTGAGTGAAGTCCTATTTTCAAGGAAGATTTTTCATGGCCTGCCTCTTCAGCTGCTTTATAGTAAAGATCAACTAACGGCCTAAACCGATGTGTCTCACCTCCAATTACAGCAATCATAAGAGGTAGGCCTAAGGAACCTGCTCGCACAAATGATGCGGGAGTTCCTCCAACACCTACCCATATTGGTAATTTTTTTTGAACAGGCCTCGGATAAACAATCTGATTTTCTAAAGATGGTCTAAATCTTCCGGCCCAAGTAACTTGTTGTTCATCTCTAATTTTCAAAAGAAGATCAAGTTTCTCAGCATAGAGGTCGTCATAATCACTAAAGTCAAGTCCAAATAAAGGAAAAGCCTCCGTAAAAGAGCCTCTACCTGCGACTATTTCTGCTCTGCCGTTAGAAATCAAATCTAATGTTGAGTAATTTTGAAATAATCTTACTGGATCCATTGCACTAATTACTGCGACCGCACTAGTTAATCGTATACTATCTGTTTTTGATGCTGCAGCTGAGAGTATATTATGTGCTGCAGAGTCTAGAAACTCTTCTCTATGGTGTTCCCCAAGACCAAAAACATCAATCCCAACTTTATCGGCATGTACAATTCGTTCAATGAGCTCCGACATGGCCTTCGCATCATCGTCAACAGTGCCACCTTCATTTGTTAAAGTCTTCTTAGCAAATGAGTCTATTCCTATTTCCATTTATGTAGTTTTAGGGTCTAAATATTCTTCAAAGTCTTAACAAGACTTTCGATAAGCATCTCAATATGGTCGATTTGTACGCTCTCATTTGGAGCATGAGCATTTCCTAGTTCTTCATCAGCAGCCCCAATTAAGACAAGCTCTGCATTTGGAAATTCTCTGACAAAATCATTAGCAAAAGGTATGGAGCCACCCACACCAATATAAGCAGTTTCATTTTCCCAAGTTGAATTAAAGCTCTTAACCAATTCTGTTGTGAAAGGTTTATTTGGATCAGCTACAACACCGGATCCTTTAGAGTTTGGAATAAATTTAACTGAAGCATTCCATGGGACATTTTTCATTACATGTTCTTCGAGCATTTTCATTGCGTGTTCTGGGTCCTCTGTTGGAGGAAGTCTCAAGCTTATTTTTGCTTGAGCTTTAGGAATAACTAAATTAACTGCGTCTTTTACTGGTGGAGCATCGATAGCGAGTACATCTAAAGCTGGTTCTAACCATAGTCTCTTTGATATACTTTCAGTATCGAACAAATTAATTTCATCTGAACCAAGCATTTTTTTAAGAAATGATTCTTCAAGTTCTGTTACTTGCATGTCTGTTGGGGTTAGTCCTTCAATCATGAGATTGCCTTTTTCATCATGGAATGAAGAGATGATTCTACTTAGAACCATGAAAGCATCTGGTACAACACCTCCACCAACTCCAGAATGGATAGGTCTCATTGGCTGATCTACTTCAATTATTCCATCAACTAATCCTCGAAGTGTAGTCGTGACAGTTGGGACGCCTATTTTTACATTTCCTGAATCAGCTATAACGATTACATCGGCCTCTAATGCTTCTCTGTTTTGCTCTATGAATAAAGACATTGTGGGTGAACCTATTTCCTCTTCACCTTCTATGAATACTTTGATGTTTACAGGTAATTCATCTATTAATTGTTTGATGACGTTGTAATGAACTACTACTCCAGACTTATTGTCTCCCGACCCTCTACCGAATAATCTTCCATCAATCATTTCAGGTCTAAATGGGTCTGTTTTCCAAAGATTCATATCTCCTACAGGCTGTACATCATGATGAGCATACAAAAGAACTGTTTTCTTATCTGGATCAATTTCAGTGTGTGCTATTACTGCTGGCATTCCTCCAGCAACTTTGACTACTTGGGTATTAAGACCTAGGTCTGCAAATAAATTTTCAACAAATTGAGCAGAGGCATCTACATCATCTCTATGATCTTTATCAGAACTTATGGATGGAATTTTTACCATCTCTGATAGTAAGTTAATTATTTCTTGTTGAGACATATATGTATTTTACGCCTTATAAGGTTTTATTCATAAGAGATCGCTTCAAGGATGTTTTGTCTAGATGCTCTTATTGCTGGAAGGATTGCAGCTATTACTCCAGCGATGATTGAAATCCCAATCCATAATGCTGTTTGAGGAATAGAGACTGCAAAAACTGTAAATCCTTCGTCAGCAAGTGTTTGAATGAGACTCCAAGCAAAAAATATTCCTAAGCCTGTCCCTAATGCTGCTCCAAAAATTGCAATTATCGATGACTCTATGAAAATCATTCTTCTAATTTGTTTTCTGTACGTACCTATTGCTCTCATAAGTCCTATCTCTCTTGTTCTTTCGTAAACAGAAAGTGACAATGTATTGGTAATTCCGAATAATGCTACAAAAATAGAGATTGATAAAAATCCATATATTACATTTAAAAGTAACTGGATTTGATTGTTTGCTTCTTCAACAAGTCCATCTTCATCTCTTACCTCAACACCAGGATATTCGTCAACAATTGCATTTATTTTTTCTTCTAATTCTGGAGTTTTTTTATTCACATTGAAATACAGTTCCGTATCCAGTGATTCATCAGCGAAAAAAGTATTGTTTTCAAGAAGTACAAAAAATTCAGCTGGGGGTTGAGTGGTCCAGTCAAAGATATAAGCAACGGTAAACGTTCTCTCTCCTTCTTCAGGAATTGTTAATACAACCTCATCCCCCACAAAAAGTTCTTCTCTCTCCGCAGTTTGTTTAAGTATTCCTATTGCATCTTTTTTAAGGAAATCATTTCTGTTTCCAGATATATCATCTGTTTTTACTAAGTCAAACACTGTTTCATCAACACCGCCAAGAATAAGTGGTCTTTGGTTGTACCCAACAACAGTCGCTCTTGTTCTAGAAAGTTTTGTGACTTCATCTAACTCTAAAAGTTCTTCTGACAGACCTGTGGGAATTCCTGGAGAGGCAAATACATTGGAAGCACTTACCTGATAGTCTGCAAGTATTACTTCACTAATTAATGTCTCTGCCTGTGCCTTAAACGATGTGGTTATAACATTTGCTAAAGATATTAATGTTAACCCAATCATTAATGCTGATGCTGTTGAAGCTGTTCTTCTTGGGGTTCTCTTTGAATTCTCTGTAGCCAGTTTTCCAAGAATCCCAAAAACTATGTTATATGCTTTATCAAAAAGAAAAACAAAAGGCTTTGTAATCGATGGGGTAATAACGGAAATTCCAATAAATATTACACCTGCGCCAAATCCTACTTGCTGCAAAGAAGATAGGGTCGGAAGATCTAGGAAATCATATAAGACGCCAAGCAACATACCAAACCCAATGACAGATATAAGAGAACCAAAAACCAAACGCATAAATAAGGATTTTCTCCTAGGAGTTGAAACACTGTCTCTAATTGCCTCCATCGGACTTACTTGAGAAGCTTTTCTTGCTGGTAGTAAAGAAGATAATATAGTAACCGTTATTCCAATAATTAAACCAGTTATTGCTGCTTCTGTAGTTAAGACTAACGGTCCATCTGGTAGTCCAAACTCAAAATACTGGAGCCCTTCTTTAACTGCTATAGCTAAACCTATTCCGAGAGCAATTCCTAGACCAGACCCAATGACAGACATAAACAAAGATTCAGAAATTACTAATCTATAAATTTGTCTCTTTGATGTTCCTAGTGCCCTAAGTAACGAAAGCTCTTTTGTTCTTTGAAGTAAAAGGATTCTGAATGTGTTTTGAATAATAAAAGCACCAACGAATATTGCAATTCCTGCAAAAACATTGAGTATCGTATTAAAAAAATCAAGACCTTGTTTAATTGAATCAGCTTGTTCTGCTGCAGCTTCTTGAGCATTAATTACATTTAAATTTTCTGAATCTAAATTTGTTATTTCATTTTTCACATCATTAATATCAAAATTATTTTCGATTACTACATTAATGAGATCCACTTCTCCTCTTGAATCTAGTAATTTTTGAGCAGTTCTAAATTCGAATAGAGCAAAGGTTGCACCTCCTGGAGCACCTACATTAGCAAACTCTGCAATTCCAACAATCGTAAATGACGCAGGAGTTGCACCAGCCAAAACTGTTACTCTATCTCCAACTGCAAAGTTATGATTTTCAGCAGTCACAACATCCATAACAACTTCTTTTGTATTAGTTGGAGGTTCTCCTTCTACTAAAGACCACTGCTGAGCATAAGGGTTGCTATCCCAAGCGGCACCAAATGTAGGAGCAAATCCGTTAGAGATTAATACTGTTTCACCATCTACAATTTTTATAAACTGGGCAAAACCCAATACTTCACCCCAAGCTGCTTTTACACTTGGTAAATTTGAAATCTCTTCAATTCTTTCATCAGGTATTTTCTTAACTTCAAACGAAATTGGCCCTTGACCGCCATCACCACTAAATCCCTCGGCAAAATCTTCTTGTATTGGCTGTACTACTAAGTCGACTCCCTCGTAAATGCCTGAAAATAAGTTATCGAATGCGGATTTATTGCTTTCCGAAAAAATATTTGAAGCAATAATAACTGCTACCCCAAGGATGATGGATGATGTTGTCAAAAATATCCTAACAGGATAGGTTTTTAAATTTTTCCAGGCTATCAGGAAAAGCGGGCGCTTTGTAAATCCAAACATTAGATGTTAGTTAAAGCCGTAACCTCTGCAACAATTTCTTCTTGTGTTGGTTGGTCTAAGTCACTAGCAATTCTTCCATCTTTAAGCATTATTACTCTATTGGCATAGGAAGCAGCGTAGGGATCGTGTGTAACCATAATGATTGTCTGGTTAAGCTCTTCAACTACGGACTTCATGAAACTTAAAAGTTCTTTGCTTGATTTTGAATCTAAATTTCCTGATGGCTCGTCTGCAAAAATTACTTCAGGCTTTGTAGCCATGGCTCTAGCAGCTGCTACTCTCTGTTGCTGTCCACCGGATAATTCATTGGGCCTATGTGTTAACCTGTCTCCTATATCTACTGTTTCAACTACTTGTTTTACCCAGTCCATATCTGGTTTTCTTCCAGCAATAGATGCTGGTAATGTGATGTTTTCTTCAGCAGTTAAAGTTGGGATTAGGTTAAAAGCCTGAAATACAAAGCCAAAGCTGTCTCGTCTAATTTTTGTTAATTGTTTATCATTTAAAGTTGATATGTCATCTTCCTTTAGAAATATCTGACCAGATGTTGGTCTGTCTAATCCTGCTAAACAATGAAGTAATGTTGACTTTCCAGAGCCAGATGGACCCATGATTGCTGTAAATTCGTTTTCTTTAAACTCGACATTGATTTTGTCTAACGCTGTGACACTTGTTTCTTTTTCTCCATAAATTTTTGTTAAATCAATAGAGTGAATTATTTTATTCATGACCCAATACTAGGTTATGAATGGATATATTGATATTTCGACATTTTCTGTTACCAAAAAATTTACAATTATAATTTTGAAATTTTAAAAAAAACATCTACAGTGATAACAATGTATAAAGTAACAAACTGGAACTGGTGGACGCTACATATGTAGGTGCCTAGTTCTATGTTGTTTTGTAAAGCCGGGCACAGCCCGGTTTTTTTATTTTAGGAGGAACAATGAACGAACAATATAAATTTTTATTATCAGAATCTGAGATGCCAACACAGTGGTATAACATCATTCCGGACTTGCCAAATCCACTACCACCACCATTGAATCCGCAAACAATGGAGCCAATTGGTCCAGAGGATTTAGCTCCCTTATTTCCAATGGGTTTGATTTTACAAGAAGTGTCTCAAGATTCTTTTATAGATATACCAAAGCCTGTTTTAGATTTATATAAGCTTTATAGACCTTCCCCTTTATTTAGAGCAGTTCGACTTGAAAAAGCTCTAGGTACAAAATCAAGAATATATTACAAATACGAAGGTGGATCCCCGTCTGGCTCGCATAAACCTAACACTGCAATCCCCCAAGCGTTTTATAACGCGGAAGAAGGTGTTACAAAAATGGTTACGGAAACAGGTGCTGGTCAGTGGGGTTCTGCTTTGGCTTTTGCATGCCAGGCTTTTGGAATTGAGTTAGAGGTATTTCAAGTAGCTGCATCATACTTAGCAAAACCTTACAGGAAGACCATGATGGAAATATACGGCGCAAAGGTATATTCAAGCCCGTCTGAAAGAACAGATATTGGTAAAAAGTTTCTTTCGGAAGACCCTGAAACTCCTGGAAGTCTTGGTATTGCAATTTCAGAAGCTATTGAAGTTGCAGCAAAAGATGAAAAAACAAGATACGCACTAGGAAGTGTGTTGAATCACGTCCTAATGCATCAAACCATTATTGGAGAAGAAGCCCTAAAACAATTGGCGCTGGCTGACGACTATCCAGATGTAATAGTTGGCTGTACTGGCGGTGGTTCTAACTTTGCCGGTCTTTTTACACCTTTTGCTAGAGAAAATATACAAAATAACAAGTCTACGATTATTAGAGCTGTTGAGCCACAGGCTTGTCCATCTTTGACTAAGGGAACGTATGCATATGATTTTGGGGATTCAGTAGGAATGGCCCCCGTAGTCAAAATGCATACCCTTGGTCATTCTTTTGTGCCTGATCCAATTCATGCTGGAGGTTTAAGATACCACGGAATGGCACCTTTAGTCAGTGCAATGTATGAAGAGAAATTAATCGAAGCAGAAGCAATAGGACAAAAAGAGTGTTTCGAGGCTGGTCAACTATTTGCTAAGACAGAAGGCATAGTTCCTGCTCCTGAAGCAACTCATGCAATTGCGTCAGCAATTAGGGCAGTGAAAGATGCCGACCAAAATTCTGAAAGTATTGCTGTGTTGACAGCAATGTGTGGACATGGTCACTTTGATATGAAAGCTTATGAAAACTTTTTGAGCGGACAGATGGTTGACTATGAATTTCCGTCTGAAAAAGTTCAAGTAGCTTTGGAGTCAGTAAACAAATAGGTGAAAATGGATGATCAAATAAATTATGGTAATAAAGCTAAAAACCTAGAGTTTGTGGCAAACCATACGGATATAGAAATTCCATACTTTAGAGAGCTTTCTTTGAAAGATTTAGAAAATATTAACGAGATTCTTAATGATTTTTCAGAAGAAATAATGATAAGAAGCAATAGTTCTAATGAAGACTTAGAGAGCTCTTCTAATGCAGGTAAATATCTTTCAATCGGACCAATCAGCAAGAAAAGAATAAATGATATTAAAGAATCATGGAATCAAGTGTTAAATAGCTACGAAAAAGATGTGAATCAGACCGTGATTTTGCAAGATTATGTAAAAAATGCAAGAAGCGTATCTGTGCTTACATCTTTTAAGGTTGGGACAGACTCTCTTTACAGATCATTTTCAATTTATAATGGTCCAGAAACTGATGCTGTTACATCTGGAAAGTACAATCAGATTAAAAATTTTTATGTTCATAGATCAATAAACAAGTTACCAAAAAAATATGATGAATATTCTATATATCTAAATATTCTGACAAAATTAGAAGATTTATTTGGGAACAAACATTTAGACATTGAAATGGTTCTGAATAACAATTCTTCTCCACTGCTTTTGCAAGTACGGCCTCTGATGGAGAGAAAAGTTGATAAGGATTTGATCTTTACAGAGAAAAAAATAATTGAGCAGAATATAAAAAAATATGAGGCTCTAAAAGATACTACGGATGATCGTTTTGGCATAAATCACCTTTTTAGCAATATGTCGGACATGAATCCAGCCGAAATGATTGGAAAAAAACCTGACAATGTTGCATTTGGCTTATATAAATTTATGTTTACAGACTCAACATGGAATATACAGCGCGGTGAATTTGGTTATAGAAAATATAAACCGGCTAAATTAATGGAGCTTTTCAATAATGTACCCTACATAAATGTGAACCATAGTTTAAATAGTTTTTTAACTCGAAGCTTACAAGTCGATAGCTGTGAAAAAATAATACAGCATCAATTAGAAAAATTGAAAGAAAACCCGCATTTACATGATTCAATTGAATTTAATATCTCTCGATCATCATATGTGTTTGACTCTGAAGATGAGTTCGCAATTGAATATAAAAAAATTATTAGGTCTGAAGAGATTGAGAAATGGCATCAAGATTTAATTGATATTGATAGCTTTAACAAATCAACTCTAGAAAAAAACAATAAGACTATGTTGAACGCGTTCTCTTTGCTTGATGGGAATTTTGAATACTCTAAAAAAGAAAATATAAAATTTATTAGAGACAATATGGCATTGCCATTTACACATCATTCAAGATTGGGGTTTGTGTATTTTGCTCAATTAAATAATCTTTTGAGAAAAGAAGTAATTACCGAAGCACATAAAAACTCATTATTGTTATCAGTAAAGTCGATAAGTACGAAAATGAAGGCGGACGCTTATCAGGTCAAAATTGGAAAACAAAGTCTTGATAGCTTTTTAGACATTTATGGACACATTAGGGCAGGTAACTATAATTTATCTTCATCTAATTTAAGAAATAATTTAGAGTTCACTGAGCTGTTGATTCAAAATAGTGAAATACATGATGAAAATATTTCATTGCAAAAAGCTATATTTTCAAATATTGATAAATATTTTAAATTTAACAATATTCCATACACAGCATCATCGTGGATTGAAATGTTTCAGACTGCTATTGCAACAAGAGAGAATTCAAAATTTTATTATACAAAAGCAATTGACGGTATTTTAAATGAAATAGAGGAGCAAAATATAAGTGACGAAGAACTTTTTCAAAGACTTAATATTGAATTTAGCCAAGAAAATACGATTAATTTAGATCTTAAAAACACATTAATGCCTGACTTAATCTCGTCATCCGATCATTTTTATTTATATGAGGAAATGAGCAAAGAAGGGAATTACATTGGACAAGGAACAGTTTCTGGAGAAATTTTGCTACTTGACCATCATTCAAATCAACCTTATGACCTTGATAATAAGATAGTAGTTATCCCAGCAGTAGACCCAGGGTGGGATTGGATTTTTAATTATAAAATCAAATCATTGATTACCCAGTATGGAGGTCCCAACTCTCACATGGCAATAAGGTGTGCTGAACATAGAATTCCAGCAATTCTTGGTATTGGTGAAAATAATTTTTCAATAATATCTACATCACAAAGCTTATCAATAGATTTTTCAAATGAAAGTTTTGCAATTGTTTAGATATCTAAAATATATTTGTTGTTTTGGAATCAATCCATGAGAAGAGTGGTTATCTCCTTCCACTCTGAAACTTTTGGTCCTGTTTTGTATAAAGACAGAGTATCAAATGAAATAGTTATAGGGATGAGTTCATTAAGCTCCCCTAGGTCGAAAGATTTAGGTAACTCATCCCCGTAGCTTAAAGAGAGATGTGGCACCCAAAGATTAGGCCAACCTTCTATTTTTGAAACAGAATTAAAAAAATAAGAGTTGTCCGATGATTCTAAATACAGTTTTTGAAAGTAAGTGTCTCCAGTAGATATCTTATCGAAAGTAATATTACATTTTTTATTGGAGAGCAATTGAAGCACCTCCATAGCTTTTTCATATGAATTAATTTTTGAAACTAAAGTTACGTGTGGAAAAAATGAATCTTTTTTTTCTTCTCTAGCGTATCGTTCAATTAAGTTGTAAATTTTGTCATTATGTATAGAATTCTGAAGCCAAATTGAGTACATTTGTTATTGAATTTTTACTTTTTTTAATTTATTTACAAAAAAACAAATTATAAAAATTCCAGTAGCAACCAGAGACATTGTTGGGCCTGAAGGCAGGTTGTAAAAATACGATAGGTAAAGTCCAGAAACTGAAGAAAATGTTCCAAAAATAATGCTTACGTATATTGAAAAGACAAATGTATTTGTTACTAGTTTTGATGCAGCAGCAGGTATCAAGAGCATGCTTAAGACCAGAATAATTCCTACTGTTTGAAGAGAAGCAACAATTGCTACGGATAAAACTACAAGAAAAAGATAATTCAAAAAATTTGTATTTAGCCCCTTGACTTCAGCACCGATTGGATCAAACGAGTAGAACAGCAACTGCTTGAAGAAGACAACCATCAAGCCAACTACTACAACACACATTGAAACGACTATAAAGACGTCAAACCGACTAACTGCTAGTATCTGCCCAAACAGTAAATCTTCTAAATTTATTGTTACATTGAGTACTGATATGAGGACAAACCCAAGAGCAAAAAAAGAAGAGAAAATTATTCCTATAGCAGTATCTTCGCCAACATTTGAATTTTTAATAATGTAGCCTAAAAAAACCGCAATAAGCACAGATGCAGGAACCCCCAACTCGGAGATACTAAATCCAAGAAATACACCTACAGCAATAATTGGAAGTGTTGCATGAGCCATTGCATCAGCCATAAAACCCATATTTCTATTTATGGCAAAGGGCCCTAATGTTGATAGCATTATTCCAGATGCTACAGCAGTAATGATTGAGCGAATCATAAATTCATACTTAAAGGGTTCAACTAAAACTTCAATCATTGTTTTTCTCATGCTTTTCTGATGTATGATATTTAAACATCTCATAATGTGACCCATACATTTCTTCAATTACGTCTTCAGTTAAAACTTCGGCGGGATCTCCGTATGCGCAACAATGCCTGTTAAGACATAGCACTTCGTCAAAGTTTTTTTCAAGGTTATTTAGGTCATGAGTTGCTACTAATATAGTTTTTCCGTCTAAGTTTATATCATTGATTAAACTCATTATGTCTTCTTGGGCTCCTACATCAACCGCACTAAATGCCTCGTCTAATAGTAAAATATCTGCATCTTGGGCCAGACCTCTTGCTATTAAGACTCTTTGAAATTGTCCACCAGATAAATTGTTTATATTTTCATTTATCTTTTCTGAAAGCCCGACGTTTGTAAGTGCTTCTTTAATTTTTAAATTTATTTCTTTTCTTGAAAACAGATTCAAAGTATTTTTGTTAATTAAACCCATTTCAACGACCTGTTTCACAGAAAGTGGAAAATTTCTATTTATTAAGTCTCTTTGGGGAACGTAGCTTATTGTCCCTTTTGCATCTTTTGGGCTCATTCCATTAATTTTGAGGGAACCGTTGATTATGGGGACTAGCCCTGCAATAGCATTAAATAAGGTAGATTTGCCGCCTCCATTTGGACCGACGACTGCTACTTTTTTTCCTTTTTTTATTTCAAAAGTGACATCATCCAATGCAGGATTGTTTGCGAGTTGAACACAGCAACCATCTGAAACAATGATTGCTGTGTCATCAAATATATTTTCAGTTGTTTTCATTGTGATATCTTTCCTTAGGTAGCTGAAAGTTATCTACAATCAACTTAATCCGTATTTGAAAGATTCTCCACAATTAATTCAACAGCTGTGATCAAAAACTCTGGATAAGTTTGACCAGGCCTTAGGGTTTCTACCCATAATCCCTCTACAGCTTTTATTCCTGTCTCAGCCACAATTGTTTCAGCATAAACTGACGGGGCTTCTGCCTCAATAAAGATTACCTTTACATTATTATCTTCAATTACATCAATCACACCTACAAGCTGTGATGGTGAAATCTCATTTGAAGAGTCTAAATCAGGAATAATTGTTGACAATACTTCGAGTCCAAACTTAGCCTCTAAATAACCTAAAGACTCATGTGTAGTTATGAGCTTTCTGTTTTGTGAAGGCACTGATGAAATTAACTGAGAAACCTGACTAGTTAAGCTTTTTAACTCTGATACATAGGCTTCTCCAGCAGCTTCATAGTTCGCTGAATTACTTGGATCAAACTGTACTAGCTTTGACTCTATAAACTCTGCTGCATAGGCGACTCTATTTGGGTCAAACCAAAAGTG
>CACKFQ010000015.1 GCA_902599555.1 uncultured Candidatus Actinomarina sp.
TAGCAGAGTATACAAATATACCTAAAGAGTATTACTATGACCGACCACTTATTGGCACCAAGGATGAGGTTTTTAAAACTTTTAAACAGTATAAAGATGAAGGTTGTACTTATTTAATTGCATACATTCCAGATATCGTATGGGGTGATACTTTAAATATTCTTTCTGAATTAATAAAGTCCTAAAAAACGGAAGCCCCCAAAAAGAGGGCTTCCCAACAGGGCTGCGTATCACACTTAATTGAAACGCACTCTTAATATACCATTTTTATTAGGCAAAAGTAAAGTTAATTGTCAAAAGTAGGTAAAAAAGTGTTAGGAACTAAGGAAATCCAGGGTTTTCCCTTAGGAATGTATAAATTATTTCCATTTGAATCAACAATATGAAAAGGATCTAAATTAGAACCACGCTTCCATTTAGCATCGATCATTTTTCCACCATGCATTATAATTGCTCTTCCCTCACCAACAGTTTTTACAGATGGTAGTTGAAGTGGGTGGATATAGGGTTCACATAGTAAGGCTATAACTGTTGGAAATGAAATCTGACCCGTAGTGCCATTTTGATTTATCCAATTATGAACGTTACCTGATGAAGAACCTTTATAAGCATCATAATATGTTCTAACATAACTGCTTCCGTTCCATGACCATGTAGTAGATGTTTGAGAAGAAAATTTTAATGTTAGATTTTTACCATTTGCCCATGAATTTATATTAGGATCTCCCCATGGAAATAGCGGTTGTGGATTATTTGATTTTTTATAACCTTTAGAGATTGCAATATTTTTTAATTTGAAAGTATCTGCATATAAATTGTGTGGAGCTTTACGAGATGATATACGAAAATATTCAGGACGTCTATCCGTAATTACAGGTACACCAATATCTAATATTTCAGGTATAAGACCTCCTGTAGCACCACTAGCTACGAGTACTCCATCAAGAGGCCTCAGAACAGTAGGGTCTGTCGGTCTAGCAGATCTAATTGGTCCATGATAAGTCGTATCAGACTCATAAAAAATATTAATAAACCTTGTCATACCACCTTCAACTAAAACTTCTACAACAGCGTCAGCATTTTGAGGACCAGACTGTGGTCTTGCACGAACATTATTATCATTTTTAATTCCAATAACTATTTTATTATTAGCACTGGAAGGCATGATCATGCCGTTTACAGGTGAGTTGATACCGTCTGTATAATTTTCTGTTTTAACTCTTCCAATAGTCACATAAGTTTTTTCTTTCTCTAAAGACCATCTATCTGCAAGGTACGCGTCTAATTCTTGTTGTGAGTTTACTTGGGCTGTGTTTCCAAATCGATAGACAAATACTGGCTTAAAACAAGGATCAGGTACCCAAATACCATTTACATCTACATATCCAACTATACAAGTTTTAGAAGGATCATAATTTCTAAGGTCTAAAGCAGATGATTGGCTTACAGTTTCAGTATTGGATGAAGTTGATTCAATAACAGATGAAGTATTTTCTGAAATTACATAACTTTCTTCTCCCTTTTCTAAGGCAGACTTAGTTAATGGACCTAAAACACCGTCTGATACCAAACCTGCTTTAGTTTGAAATGATTTTATTGATCTTTTAGTGCTGGGTCCATTAATACCGTCTACTGAAGATGTGTACAAACCCAATTCTTTTAATATTGTTTGGGCATCATATATTTCTTGAGAATAGTTTTGTTTGTTCTTCTCAAATTGTAAATTTGTATCATTAGATTTATTTGGTCTATTTTTAATAATTGAGTTCTTTTTTAGCAATAAGTTACATGTTTGAGGACCGACTAAGCCATCTGTATCAATATTGTTGATACTTTGAAAATTAATTAATGCATTTTTAGATATTACACCAAAATTTCCATCAATTTTTCCATCGTAATACCCGTAAGATTTCAAAACTATCTGAAGCATTATGTCGGACCTAACTGGGTGAAATGAATTAAATTCAGAACAATTATCTAATTTATTTGATGGAAAAAACGATACAAGAAAAATTAACCCTGTTATAAAGTTATGCATGCTTTGAGTTTAATTGTCTATAAAAACTTCGCCTTCATTTGGAAGAATATGTACCCATTGAGTACTTGGTGGAATTTGTACTTCTTCACCATTTAGATCTGATATGATAAATGATTCATTAATATCTACACGTCTCCAAGTACCTTCAATGTATGATCCGTTATTAAAAACATATGCAGAACCAACTCCTACAGTAAGTACACTTGGTAATGTAGTAGCCGGATCTTTGTATAGAGGCCCTTGTATAACAACTATTGTTTGAGTTTGTAAAATATCTGTATAATTACCATCTTGAGTTATAAAATTGTGAGCTACTGCTTCTTTATTATCCGAATAATTATCAATAATAAATCTAGAGTATCTGTCATTGTCTAGTTTCCAGATTACAGTAGTAAAGTCTGAGTACTTAACTGTGATTTTATTTGCACCTGATTTCCAGTTGCTTTGATTTAATCCAAATGTATAAATAGGTTCTGGACCAGGTTGAAGGAAATAAAATCCTCTTTCATCGACACGTTCTCTAACTAACTCTGTATCTGCATATAAATTATGTGGGGCATTTCTAGATGATATTCTAAACATCACAGGAGATGATTGTTCCTCTAAAACTGGTACACCAAGTTCACGAATCGACGGTATTAAACCAGTCGTAGCACCAGATACTACTAAAGTTCCACCGTAAGGTCTTACCATAGTTGGATCCGTGGGTCTAGCCGAGCGGATAGGTCCTAAGTATTTTGATGTGTTATCTAAAAAGAATGCTAAAAATCTTGTCATGCCACCCTCTACTAATATTTCATGAACCGCGTCAGCTTCTTGTAAACCAGATTGAGGACGCGCATTAATATTATTATCAATCTTAAAAGCAATAACTCTTCTTGGTCTTTTCAACCATGTTTCAGCTGGTAACTCTAATCCAGTAAACGGTGACATTTTTTCTACATCAAAGGTATATGAAATTGTAGCTTCAGTAGTAGTTGTTGATTCATTAGATTGTTGAGTAGTAGTTGTAATCTCTGATTGAGTAGTTGTAGTTGAATCAGTAGAATCTGAATCGTCAGAAGCTGACCCACATGCTACAAGTAACAAAACTATGAATAAAGAAAAATATTTCCTCATATTTTTTATATTAGTGTTGAAAAAATTAATTTAACTAAATTAATTTTTGAATTTGTTGCTTGATAATAAGTTAAATTTTTAAAAATTTTGTGAGCTTTTTTATTAGTAACAAACCACGGAGGGTCGATAAATCTTGAAAGTCTAAATTTGGAGTAAACTATTCCCTTTTGCGGGGATTCGAATAACAATGAATTATGAACATATCCTTTACCACTCTGAATATCATTATCTTTATTTCCAGGATAGCCACCCCATGGCAAAGTAGGTATAACAAAGCCAAGGGCAGACCATTCATTAATCGCAACAGTTCCATACCTAAGATCATCAACATATTTATTAAGAATGTCTTGATTTGTTTTCTTATTATGTTTTTTTATTAGGACAGTAACGCCTAAGTTACCCCAAAGTTCATTGTTGACATATTCGATAGAATTTAATGCAAAGTCTTCATAACTAGTGAATTGTATTTCTTTAAAATATAATGCTGTAGACCAAACTTCCTTGTTTGCATATTCTTTTTCTAAATCTAAATCACTTACCAAAAATGGAGTATTGCATGAATGGTTATTAATTTGGTTATAATTATCTGTTTTAATTAATTCATTAAGATTTTCTGATGCACCAGGATAATATGAAGTTGTATCACCAACCTTTTTAAGATAAAAAATAATTTCATCTTTTAATTTTTGGGTATGTTTCCAGTCTTTTGGTAATACAATTACTTGAGCAGCTATGCAGTTAAACCCTGAATTGTTAAGTTTCGCAGTTACAATTTTTTTTGCTTGGTGTTTTATTTCAGAACGTGACCAATTTCCAGGATGTACAATGATCGGAGTTACATTTCCTAATTCAGTAGTGATAGGTTTTTTATTAACTTTAGTTAGAGTTTTTAAAGAACGTTCTTTATCATTAAGTGTCCTACCATAGACAATATTTTCATATGTATAATTTGATCCAGTTAAATGAGTTTGATGAAAGCCATCATGTTGAGTTAAATATTTTGAAGCTTCCAAATCTCCCTCTGTGATGATCATATAACCTCTAGATATAAAAGGTTCAAATATTTTAATAAAAATTGGCAATAGATAATCATTTACTGGATTTAATTTCAAATAGATAACAGATTTGTATGCGATCATATGAAATAATGCATCAAGAACTGGAATTGAGGAAACGTTTCCGGCTCCTAAAACAAGAGTTATCTTTGGTTTATTTGTTTTAAATCTATTAGCAAATCCTCTATATTCATTTATCTGTTCAAAATTTAAATTTTTTCCAAATCTTACTTCACCTTCTAAAAAAGGAAATAAGAGCTTTTCAATATTCTTAGTTGGAAATGCTTTGTAACTCTTTTTTGAATCATTGTATTTTGATTTATCGAGGCCATCTTCATTCATAAGTGTATCTTTGAAATATTGTATCGCGTAGATACAGGCAAATGGGCCTCCTATCCACTCCTCACCTTCTTTTGATTTATTTAGAATCCCCTTTTTTTCAGATGCAAGTGTTGCCCAGTAATATGAAATAGTTTTTATATTATCAATAGTTTGATCGAGCATACTGATCAGATTTGCTTTTTCGAGATTTAAAAATTCTGAGGAGTTGACTCTTAATTTACTTATGTTTCTGTCTATATCAATCTTCGATGGATTCATATATACATATTATTCAGTTAATTCAAGAAGTTCAAAATCTCCCCAATTAACTGTTAAATGTTTTGCAGGAATAAGCTCATTTGGCCTTCCAACTGGTAAATTTTTAGGGTATTCCTCAAGAGATACATCTTCACCTTGTAACTCATCGATGATAACTTTAAGGGTATCTGCTAAATCATCAAGCGTATCAACAGTTTGAGTCTCTGTAGGTTCGAACATAAGTGCTTCTTCGATAATAAGAGGAAAATAAATAGTTGGGGAATGAAAGCCTTTATCTAACAAAGCTTTTCCAACATCATATGCTTTTATCTTATGTGATTTCTTGAGGTCTTTAACTGTTGCTACAAATTCATGCATGCATGGTTCGTTGTAGGCAAGAGGTATAACTTTAGAAATAACAGAACTTAAATACCTTGCATTTAAGACAGCATATGAACCAAGTGTATCTAGACCTTCTTTACCTAATAATTTCATATAAACAAGGGCACGTAATGCTACTAAGAAATTGCCGTGATATCCATGCATACGACCAATGGAAAGTTTAGGCATGTACCACTCAAAACTATTTTCATTTTTTTCTACAATCGGTCCAGGTAAATACTCTTTCAAGAAAGCTTTTACAGCTACCGGTCCTGAACCTGGTCCACCACCGCCATGAGGTGTTGCGAAAGTTTTATGAAGATTTGAATGAACAATATCAAAACCCATATCACCAGGTCTACATACTCCAACGATTGCATTTAAGTTTGCTCCGTCATAATAAACTAACCCACCATTCTCGTGAATAATATTTGATATCTCCATAATATTTTCTTCAAACAAACCACCTGTATTTGGATTCGTTAACATTAATCCAGCTGTATTTTCATTTACTAATTCTTTAAGGTCGTCAATGTTCACCATACCTCTAACATCTGTTGATACTTCTACCACATTAAAACCTGCCATCTTTGCAGAAGCCGGATTAGTACCATGGGCTGAATCTGGAACGATAATATCTGTTTTGTTAGTTAAATTATTTTCTTCTAAATATTTTTTAATTATTAATAATCCTGTTAACTCTCCAGATGCGCCTGCTGGTGGTTGGAAAGTAGCATTATCCATTCCAGTGATTTCAATTAAAAATTTCTCTAATTCATGAAGTACTTCTAAGTTACCTTGTGTGAATGCAGAAGGTGTTGAAGGATGAGAATTAGCAAAGGTATTTAACCCAGCTACATAATCAGCAAATCTAGGATTGTACTTCATGGTGCAAGAGCCAAGTGGATAAAATCCTACATCAACAGCAAAATTTCTATGAGCAAGTCTTGAGTAGTGCATTACTAAATCATGCTCTGAAACCTCAGGAAGACTTGGTTTATCATTTCTAATTGCTGAATTGTTAATTTCAGTTACTGGAACATCCAATTTAGGAAATCTCGAAGCTCTTCGACCAGGTTTGGACAACTGATTAATTGTAGGTTCAGGAGCACCGCCTACTAAAGGTAATGAACTAGCGTTACCACCACTATGCATTATCAACCTCCATTAAAGACTCTACGTAATTATCTATTTGTGCCTTGGTTCTCTTTTCGGTTACAGCAACTAAAATTTGATTATCATCATATTTAATACCTGCTAAAAATCCTTTAGATCCCATTTCGAGTATTACCTCTTCGGCAGATTTTTTAGTTTCTACTAGAAATTCTCTTAAAGAGGAAGTGTGGTTTAAAACATTGAAATTTTTATCGGATAATAATTGTTTCATATATGAAGCTTTTTGAATAGCTTGATACCCTATTTCATAAAGACCTTCGGGTCCTAGCCATGATAGGTGTATTGTTGAACCAACAGCATTTAGTGTTTGATTTGTGCAAATATTAGATGAGGCTTTTTCACGTCTAATGTCCTGTTCACGAGCTCTTAATGTCATAACATAAGTTTTAGTATTATTTGAATCTCTAGATTCACCAATTATTCTTCCTGGAACAAGTCTTGCTAACTCTTTTCTAGTTGCGAACCAACCCACAGTTGGCCCACCAAATGATAATGGTGAACCCATTGACTGGCCTTCTGCTACAACAATATCAAATCCCATTGACCCAGGAGATTTTAAAATACCAAGCATTGAAGGATCAGCATAACAGATAGTAATTACACCTGCTGCTTTTGCGTTATGGACTATCGATGTTAAGTCCTGTGCAGAACCCTCATAGTGAGGTAATGAAACAATAAATGCTGCATCATCTTGGGAAAACACATAATCTTCTGGAAATAAGTAATCAACTAAATCCACATAGTTGACATTAAATTTATTCCTATCAACTAGAGTGTTTACGACTTCTTTAGTGTTTGGGTTAAAACCATTAGAGATAACAACATTATCCCTTTTAGTTTTATTGATAGCTACTGAAATAGCTTCTGCTACTGATGTAGCACCATCATATAAAGATGCATTTGCAAGCTCCATGTCTGTTAAATCACAGATAAGTGATTGATATTCGAATAGTACCTGAAGTATTCCTTGTGAGATCTCAGCTTGATAGGGTGTATAAGATGTCATAAATTCTGGACGCATTGTAAGCGATTTAACTGTTTGTGGTAGATAAACGTCGTAATGACCTCCGCCAGCAAAACAAATTAGATTCTGGGTATTTTTAGATTCTAAATTTTCGAAATCACTTATTGATTCAAGTTCTGAAAGTGATGGCGGAACATTTAAACCATCATTTAGTTTTAATGTTTCAGGTATATGTGTAAATAAATCATCTAAAGAGCTTATAGAAAGCTCTTCAAACATTTTCTTTAAATCGATCTCAGAATGTGGTACAAACATTAACTTAAAAACCTTTTATATAACAAATTTCCTTCTATTAAATTACCACGAATATCAAACTCTACTAAATCGTCAGTGGGATTACTTTTGAATAATACAAAGCCAATTGGGTAGCCTAATATAGGAGAAATATTGCCAGAAGTTACAATACCTTCTACCCCATCAGATGTGCAAATTGTTCCAGTACGAGCTATCTGTTTTGCATTCAATTTGAATCTTTTTAGGTGCTTATGTTCTTTGGAATCAATATGGTGATCGATCACATCTTTTCCTAAATAATCTTCTTTATTGGTTACAGTCCACTTAAGTCCTGCTTCAATTGGTGAAATATCATCAGTTAATTCAAAACCATATAAAGGTAGGGAGGCTTCTAGTCTTAATGTATCTCTTGAGCCTAAACCACAAGGTTTAACACCCCTATCCTCCAATTCAGATATAAAACTTAGTGTATCGTTAGTGTCAAGCATAACCTCGAGGCCATCCTCACCTGTATAGCCTGTTCTCGCATAAACATATTTTCCTTCTTTTAAAGTTGAGAATTTATCAGGAACAGACATAATATTGCTAACAGTATCTATCGCATTCTTACCCTGAACAGCTATTAAATCTGTAGACGTCGTAAGATCTTCATAGTTAATTGAATGAATATCTAAATGTGTCTTTATTTTGTTAGTATTACTTGCATTGCAAATAAGTATTAAATCATCTTCAAATTTCCAAAATATAACATCATCTATGGCAGTTCCTTCTTCTGAAGTAAAAATAGAATAGAGTGCTTTTGTATTACTTATGTTTTTTAAATCAGAACAAATTAAATAATTAATTTCTTCAATTTGGGAGTAATTTAAACGAAGTCTTCCCATATGAGACACGTCAAAATATCCTGCCGACTTTCTTACGTAATGATGTTCTTTTAATGTTCCATCATAAGAGAATGGCATAGACCAACCAGCAAAATCTATTATCTTTGCATTTTTACTTAAATGAAAATCGTAAAGAGAAGTTGTTTTACTTTCTGACATTAAGAAATAAATGATTCATATTGCTGGTACGACATACCAGAATCATCCATTTCTTTTATTTCAGCTTTAACCATCCAGCCTTCTCCTACTGGATCGTTATTGATTAGTTCTGGTTCAGTTTCTAAAGTAGAATTTACTTCAGTTATAACACAATTCATTGGTGCATATGCTTCTGCAACAGTTTTTGTTGCTTCAACTTCTACGATGGCATCACCTTTACTAAATTCTTGACCTACCTCAGGTAATGTAACAAAGACTATATCTCCCAGCTCACCCTGTGCGTAGTCAGAAATTCCAACAGTTACATTGTCGCCATCAACTATGTACCATTCATGTGTTTCAAGGTATTTTGTTTCTGACATTGCTCCCCCTTAAATTATCTTGGCTTTACAGTAGATAGACCGCCATCAACATGTATGGTCTGACCTGTGACCCATTTAGCATCTGGGCTTAATAACCACTTTACAACAGGAAGTATATCATCTGCATCTCCAATTTTCGAAATAGGATGCATGTTTTTAGAAACTTCCCTTGCAGCCTCAGATGAAAGTATTTTTTCTGACATATTCGAATCCATAATACTTGGAGCAATAACATTTACTCTTAAATTGTCTTTTGCATACGTAGCAGCAGCTGATCTAGCAAATCCTTCGATACCTGATTTTGCGGCTGCAATTGCCTCATGGTTAGATAAACCTTTAGATCCGGCTACTGATGAGAAAAATATAGCTGATCCATTTTTCATTCTTCTAGCAAAACTAGCTAACAGATAATATGAAGAAAATAAATTTGTTGTTATGACATCATTAAATTCATCAATAGTAGTTCCATGTAATGGTTTTATTAATATTGACCCAATGCAATTAACCAATCCTTTTATTTCAGTATCTGTATCTATGATTTTTGCAAACTCTCTGGGTTCTACTGTATTGTTTAGGTCGATTACTTGATAATCTGCGTTTATTGCAGAAGCTTGTTCCTTTAATTTGGTTTCATCTCTACCAATAAGAAATAATTCGTTATCTTTAGATAAGGCATCAACAATAGCTGTTCCAAGTGTTCCAGTAGATCCTGCAATTATGTACATAGCTATATATTAAGTTTTAACTTTTAATTTGATAAATTATTTGTTTTAGAAATATTGCCAAACCAATAAGCAGACTTATGAGGTTTACGGGTATAATCATTTTTATCTACTTCTACTAAACCAAAATTCATTTTGTATCCAAGATCCCATTCAAAATTATCAAGAACTGACCAATAAAGATAGCCCATTACTTTTCCATTTTCTGTAATGTAGTCGTGAATATCAGTTAATACATCCGTGACGAATTCTATTCTTTCCTCATCGTCATCAGTTGCTATACCATTTTCTGTTATGAAAATATCTTTATCAGGAAACACTGAATGAATTCTATGAAGGTTATATAAAATTGCCTGCGGTCTGTATTCGTAACCCATTTTTGTTGTTCTTATTCCATCAGGTTCATATTCATGCCTTCCAGAAAATGTATCTCGAAATCTCGGAAATACATAAGCCCTGAGGAATGGAATTTTAATTTGAATCCAAGATAATGCTTTAAAAAATATGTTTGGACTAGTTCTTCTAATGCTATATGTCTGTAAAGCTATAAAATCATCTTCGTCAGAAGCATATAAAAACTTATCTTCCATGTGATATTTTATATATTCTTTTAATGTGCTCTTATCATCATCTTCCCACTCATGGAGTGCATGAGTCATACCAACTTTTGCTGAAGGATTATGTTCTTTAATTTTTTTCATGGAAAGTTTATGGGCAGATATTATGTTTTCAGATGCTTTTATAAATACTTTTTCATTTTGTACTCCAGGTGGGAATTTCTTTTTAGATAGATAACCAAACATTGAAAAAATTCCTGGTTCATTAATAGTATTAAAAAGCTCTATTTCCTTTGGAAGGTGTTGCATCATTATGTCTACATAATTAACAAACGCTGATGTTGTTTTTTCAGATGCCCACAAACCATCACTCATTAACCATTCAGGTGTAGTGAAATGATGGAATGTAACTATAGGGGTAATATTTTTTTGTAATAAAAGTTTTGCTTTATCTACGTAATGATTAATTTCATTTAAATCGTAATTACCTTCTTGTGGTTCTACCCTGCTCCATTCAATTGAAAATCGGAATGCTCTTATTCCTAGATCAACTAATAGATCAATATCTTCTTTATAAAGCTCATAATGCTTGCAAGCCTCGTTACATGGTTCTGCACAAACTGAATTATCTTCATTCTCCCAATGAGTCCAATCATTGTTATAAATTCCACCTTCAACTTGATATGAAGCAAGAGCTGTACCGAAAATAAAATTATCTGGAAATTTCTTATTTGTCATATAAATAAATTACATAGGTTATGTAAATATATAAGACTTGCAGGAGAAATCTTATGAAGTGCTGTTGATTGCTCCAGTAGTTTCTGCCATATGGAAGGTTGTATATCCATACATATAGATTTGCTCCATATAAGAGAACTAGAAGAACAATCATTGCTAAAGCAGCTTCTTTTCTATATTTTGTTAAAAGTATAAGCGGAATAATGATTTCAAGTATGCCGGTAAATTGATGTACAACTCGAGGGAACGGAATAAAACTAGGAACTATTGCGTCGTAAAATTGTGGATTTAAAAAATGATTCAATCCAGCTCCAATAAAGAAGAGAACATAAACGTAAATTAATACTTTTGTTATGTCCACTGTTTTGATTTATTAATAGCTTTATTCCATTTATTTAAATAGTGCTGTCGTTGCTTACTATCCATATTTGGATTCCAAGTTTTTGATTGTGAAATAAATGAATTCATATTTTCTAAAGGAAGATTATTAATAAAAAGATAAGCCGCAGCACCTACACCTAAAGCAGTAATTTCATTAATTTTTTGTGAAGTCACTTTTTTATCAAATATATCAGATTGAAATTGCATGAGAAGATTGTTTACAACCATCCCACCATCTACATTTACAGTATCAAAGGTTGATCCAATGTCTTTCTCCATAGATTCAAGTAATTCATTAGATTGATATGCAACTGACTCTAAAACAGCTCTTGCAATATGTGATTTATTTGAAAATCTTGATAATCCAACTAACACACCTCTAGCAGTCTCATCCCAGTGAGGAGAAAATAATCCTGAAAATGCAGGCACAAAATATACATCACCATTATCTTTAACACCCATAGCAAGTGACTCAATATCTTCACTATTCTCAATAATATTTAAGTTGTCTCTAAGCCATTGAACTGCTGCACCTGCAATGGAAACAGACCCTTCTAATGCATATTGAGGATTATCTCCATCTTTTTGATAGGCAACAGTACTAAGTAGACCATTGTTAGAATGTACAATCTCATTACCAGTATTTGTTAACGCAAAGCAACCGGTTCCATAGGTATTTTTAACATCACCTGAATTTATACAGTTTTGGCCAAATAGTGCTGCTTGTTGATCCCCAAGTACAGAAGTCAATGGAACATTTTTTAATAAGTCTGAATTAGTTCCGAAATTATAAAGAGATGGTTTTATCTCTGGTAGTGAACTTTCTGGAATATCTAAAGTCATTAATATGTCTTTCATCCATTTCAATGTTTCTAAATCCATCAACAAAGTTCTGCTTGCATTTGTTACATCTGTTACGTGTTCTCCAGTAAGCTTAAAAAGCAACCAACTATCAATTGTTCCAAAGGATAGATCATTATCTTCACGTGCTTGTTTTACTTCCTCAACATTTCTCAATAACCATAAAATTTTGGATAATGAAAAATATGTAGCAATTGGTAATCCCGTCCTAGTAAATGATTCCTCTAATTCAGTTATACCTTTAAGTTCATCACAAATATTTTGTGTTCTAGTGTCTTGCCAGACTAATGCATTATGTAGAGGCTCTGCTGTTGATTTTCTCCAAGCTAATGTAGTTTCTCTTTGATTTGTAATACCAATGCTATCTAACTGATCAATTGAAAGCTCTTTGTCTACTTCCATAATACAATTAAGTACTGATTCCCATATTTCAGTAGGATCATGCTCAACAGAGACCTCATCAGGAAGGTACTGGGTAAACTCTTGTTGGTGTTGCTTTACTATTGACCCAGTTTCATCAAAAACTATAAATCTTGAACTTGTTGTTCCCTGATCAATAGCTCCGAAATATTTCATAGCATTTATTTTAAATTTTTAAATTTAGTTCTGTCCAATAAAAGAATTTATATTCCGTTTTGAGAACCAAAAGGACCAATAATGGTTCCCATGATAAAACCATAGGTGAATCCATAAAAGAAACCAATCTTAAGATATTTTATAGTCTCATTTCTAAATCGAAGTTTACCTTCATCTTCGAAACGAAACTTATATCTATATTTGTCAGAGAAAGTATGTCGCACGACTGGATAGAGATAAAATATAAAACCAATACCAATACCTGATAAGAATCCTTCAATAAGTCTTGAAATAGCCTCTTCTAACATTCTTTCAATTTAGTGACGTTCTTAAATTATCGAGATACAATAAGGTGACTTATTATGGATTATCTGTACGACGATACAACTGTTTATGTAATTTTATTTATTGTCGCTTTTTTTGCTTCTTTAATTGACTCAATTGCAGGAGGTGGAGGGTTATTGACGACTCCATCAATGCTCCTTGTTGGAATACCACCACTAAATGTTTTAGCTACCAATAAATTTCAATCATGTTTCGGTACATTTACATCTACGTTTAATTATTACAAAAATGGATTACTGGTAGAAAAGAAGAGAGTTCTATATTTTGTATTAGCATTCACAGGATCTTCTATAGGTACATTACTAGTTAGCAGGATCTCAAATGAAACTCTAGAGTCAGTCATACCTATTTTATTAATTAGTGCTGCAATATTCTTTATCACGAACAAAGGTCCTTCTGGAGTAAAACAAAATGAGAAATTACTTATCATTTTTAATTTAGTTGTATTTGCGGTTGGATTTTATGATGGTTTTTTTGGTCCAGGTACTGGTTCCTTTTTTGTTTTATCTTTCATCATTATTAAAGGTGCGAATATTATGCAAGCAACAGCAATTACAAAACTGTTAAATTTTGCATCTAATTTTGCAGCATTTATTATTTTCGCATTTCAAGGTTATGTACTTTGGTATCTTGGTTTAACTATGGCAGTTGCTCAAATCGCAGGCGCTTATACCGGATCTAGATTTGCAATTAAAAATGGTGAAAAAGTTGTTAGACCAGTATTAGTTATTGTCTCAATACTTCTCTCTATAAGAATACTCATAGGATAAAAAAAACCGGCAGACTAGCTACCGGTTGTAAAACATGTTTAACTTAATCTATTTAAGATTCTCAGCTGATGTTTTTCCGTTATTTTCTACTAAGTCGTACTCTACTTCTTGACCTTCATCAAGATCTTGCATACCTGCACTTTTAACAGCTGAGATATGTACGAATACATCTTTATCGCCTTCTTCAGGTTCGATAAATCCATATCCTTTAGTGGAGTTAAACCATTTCACTTTGCCTTTCGGCATATTTCTCCTTAATTTCGTCATGTCTTGTAAAAGACATCTTAACTATACAGATACTGCGATTTATATTTTTAATTTAAAGTAAATTTATTGCTTTACGTATTACTTCAACTGACTCATCTCTCATAGATGGCTCTAGATCAAGTAACTGAAGATAGACTGCCTCAATACCTACTTCCTGCCACATGGATAGTGTCTTCACTACATCTTCTGGTGTGCCGTATAAATAACTTCTTTCTTTCCAGTTTTTGGCGATTTCATCTTCTGGTTGAATTAATGCTTTAGCTGCATTTATTAGTGAGTTATCTACACTTTCTTTAGTAAGTCCTACAACTGGTGGACACGCTGTAGTTATTTCCAGTGTTTGTTCGTCTCTACCATTTTCAGTTGCAACAGTTTTAAATAAATTAATACTGTTTAGAAGTGTTTCTTTAGGTCTTGCATAAATATTAAATTCCTCAGAGTATTTTCCTGCAAGAGTAGGTGTCTTGACTTTCCCTCCACCACCAATAATTATTGGTATCTCCGATAACGTTGCTGGTTCAACAGGAAACTTTTCTAATTGGTAGTACTCCCCTTTAAACCCTTGATTATTTCCTGAGAGTGCTTCTCTAATATAAATTAAAGCTTCTTCTAACATCTCGAATCTAGTTTTTAAGTCTGGAAAATGAATGCCGAAAAGTTCATGTTCGATCTCTAACCAACCTGTACCAACACCTAATCTGAATCTATTTGGAGCCATTTCATTAATCGTTGATGCCATCTTAACTAGAACGCTTGGGTGCCTAAAAGTTATTGGAGAGACAAGAATTGAATATATCATTTTTTCAGTGTCTCTCACTAAACCCGCGCTTACTGTAAGTAAATCTAATGCAGGTGCTGGATTCTCTTTATCGTGTCTCTGTTTACCTACTATATAATGATCAGGTAATCCGATTCTGTTAATTTCATTTTGTTCAGCCCAAGTAGATAAGTTAAGTAACGTTTCATAACTACCTCTAGCTTGAATGTAAATTTTCATTATGCAGTTTTTTTCTTATTCTTATGTTGTTCTTTTATAAACTTCATTGCAAGTGTAGCTAGTTCATTTGCATCTACTCCAATATCTCTGCAGTAATTTTTAATTGCTAAGTATGCTGGGTCCTCATCCCTATATGGAACATCTTTAAAATACATTTGGTTAAAGCCTTTTGATATATCACTTATTTCTTTAAAAGAAATATCTTCGCCGTCACTTAACTTTTCTATACCCCTATCTAGAGCAAGTTGTGTGAATATTGCATATTTTGCTGCATAGGTGTCGAATAATTGGTTTCTACGAAAGTTTATTTCAGCAATCAATAAATTGTTATGCAATCGGCGATTGATGGTTGATTTATTTTTTCCTAGTTGCTTTGCTACCTCAGCACCATTTAAGCCAAACGTTGTAAAAAAAGCTATCTGATAATCTATTGCTTCAAGATCTCTGTCAAATTTATCCATATAGTAATTTTAGCAACTCAAAACGTCACTATAAACGCAGTGATTATGGATTATCTTATTTATAAATTTATTAAAAAAAATTTAGTAATTTACAATAACATCTATGAAAGCGAACAAATTTTTTATCGGAGGAATAATTGTTGTAATTATTTGCTTTTTAATTTACATCTCTTTTGCTTTAATTTCAATTCCGTTTGTACTGCTTTTTTCATTATTTACTTAAAATCTAAATTTTTAACCTGTGACTTCTTCTTTATAAGAAAATTAAGCTAATTAGGGATTTTTAATATATAAAAAACCAAAATTGTTTGGTCCCTTTGATCCTTTTGAATCAGTATCAGAAAAAATAATATATCCACCATCAGACGTTACATCAATAAATTCTCCAGCATCATTACCAACATCAAGACCACCACCAAAAACATTTATGGACGTCATATTTCCATCTTTATCAAACTCAGATAATAAAACTTTCCATTCATCAGATGTTCCATTTGGATGACCTGATCCAAAATAATCTGAATGGTCACCGGTACCACCTGTTACTACGAAACCTCCGTCAAGAGTTTCCCTAACTCCATAGCACTCATCAAGTATGAATTTTGGATCATAACCTCTAGGATTACCGAAAATATTTTTCCAAACTTCGTTACCTTGATCATCAATAAGCATCACAATACAATCCCAATTAGCAGTCTGAAATCCTGTTGTGTGTCCTGTAAACACAACATAGTCATTGTCAGTTATGTCCATATCAAATAATTGAACATTGTTGTTGCCACCAAATAATTTTGTTGAGAGTGTGTTTCCATTTGAATCAAGATAATGCATAGCAGCGTTTAAACCTGCATCAACCCATTCAACAGAACCTACTACGAATCCACCTTTAGATGTTTTCTTAACTTTTGTACCTTGCATAGCAGATAGGTTTTTATCCCAAATAACTTCACCAGTTGTTGACATTTTCGAAACAAAACCTTTTGAACCATCGGAAATGAATAAAAAACCTTCTTCATCTCCTTCTTTGTAACCAGTTACAACAAAATCATCATTGTTAAGAACCTCTATGCCTCTGATACCGCCAACACCAGAATGATTAAATATCTTCTGCCATATTAGGTTTCCTTTAAAATCAAGTTTTACTATCGCACTTTTTTGAAAACCATCTTTGTAAAGACCTCCACTGGCTAAATAACCATCAGATAATTCATTCACTGCGTAACCTACATCGAACTTGTCAGCAGTTCCAATAATTGTTTGCCATAATTCATTACCGTTGAAATCTGTTTTCAATATAATCATGTCTGTAAATCCAGTTGGATCTTCCTCTTTTTCCCAATGATGCCCAACAGCTATAAAGCCTCCATCTGATGTTTGCATACCTTCATGGACATGCTCTTCACGATCTGTTCCTTGACCCATATACCATCCAGTACTTGTTGATGATGAGGTATCAAAATATGTTGTACC
>CACKFQ010000016.1 GCA_902599555.1 uncultured Candidatus Actinomarina sp.
TATATTTAGATTTTTTTACGGATTTATTGTTTTATTTTTTTCCTATTATTTTGCAACAGAATATAAAGACGGAATCTACTTTACGGTTCTCTTCTTATTAATTAGTGTTGTCTTTTCTAGGTTTATATTTAAAAAGATAAAAGTAAAATTCAATCTCTAAAATTACCGTAATTTAGAGGAATATCAATTTTTGATTCTTTAACAAGTTGAATTACTTCTTGCAAATCATCTCTTTTTTTACCCGTAACTCTTATTTGCTGATTCTGGTATGAGCATTGTATTTTTTTATTATTTTCTCTAATTAGTGCAATGATTTTTTTTGATGAATCTTGATCAATTCCTGATTTTAAATTAAAGAACCTTTTTACTTCTGATGGCGTTGTTTCATCTTTAAATTCTCCCAAAAACTTAATTGATACATTTCTTTTAGCAAACTTTTCTTTTAAAACCTGCTCTGCTGCTGCCATTCTTTCAGATGTACTACTTTTTAATGTTATTGTGTTTTCACTATATGAAATAAAAGTCCCAGTGTCTCTAAAATCGTACCTATTTGATATTTCTCTATGTGCTTGATCAACAGCGTTTACAACTTCTTGCTGGTTGTATTCAGAGGATATGTCAAATGTTGGCATAGTTAAATATTAACTATTTATAAACCTATTTGCTATATATATGCCTAATAACGCCATTGATATAGAAAGAAGTACTGAAGACAGTATATAAATTATTGAATAAAAATTTCCATTGTTTTGTAATGTTACAACGTCAAAAGAAAATTGGGAAAATGTTGTATATCCTCCAAGTAAGCCAGTTAAAAGAAATAAGTTAAAATAATCACTTCTTTGTTCACCAATAGAAACTAGGATTCCAAACAGAAAAGAACCGAGTACGTTCACAACAAGAGTTCCTAATTGGCCTATAACATATAGATTGAGGATAGAATTTGTTCCATATCTTAATACTGACCCTATACCACCTCCAAGAAATACGAAAAATAATTTACTGTACACTTGCTTGCCTTAATGATTCAAACACAACTATACCAACTGAATTTGCAAGATTAATACTTCGAGAATTTTCTTTCATAGGTATAGTAACTGTCTTGTAACTTGAAATAATTTCATCTGGTAATCCAATTGATTCAGGGCCAAACAATAAGAAATCATATTTATTTAGATTTATGTCCCAATATGATTCTTTACCTTTTGAAGATAAACAACATATACTTTTAGTTTTGTTTGTTTCTATAAACTCTTCCCATGAGTTATAAGTTTTAGTATTTGATAAATCATGATAATCTAAACCAGCTCTTCTTATTTTATTTTCCTGAAGATCAAAACCAAATGGTTTAATAAGGTTCAAAGAAATGCCAGAGTTTGCTGCGAGCCTAATTATTGCCCCGACATTTCCAGCTATTTCAGGTTGATATAAGACTATTTCCACTATCTAATTATATTGTTTTAAACACTCTTGATGTAGGTATTATATTTATGTGAAACAAATAGTAAATTTATTTTTACCAAATTTTAAAAGTATGCGTGCAGTTTTTTATGAAGTTGCAAATACTTCTATTTCTAGGGAGCGTTTCATTGACTTTACCAAATTAATTGGAATTCTTTTTTTAATGACAAATTCATTTACATTATTAAGATTACAAAATTCAGGAGGAGAGCTGTTTGTATCAAACCTTTCTGCAAACTCTCAATCTCTAATGGTAGTTACTTGGTTTACAGCAGGTATGTCGCTATTTTTCTTTTCTATGGGTTTTAATAATTTAATTGCTTGGTACTCAAATGTAGGCAGGGACGGAAGCCAATGGAATTATTTGGTTGATAGAATTAATACACTTTTAGGACCCGTGATTGTTTGGATATTTTCAAGCACAATAGTGTTAAATATTTTAAGTAGGTCAGAAAATTTTCCTAACTATTTAACAACATCTGAAGATGGAGTTATGTCGTCAATAGAATTTATTTTATGGCCTTTGTGGTTAGTTTCAATATATCTCGTAATGGTTCTTTTTGCGCCTTTTACAATTTATTTGCATAAAAAGTACCCATATGCAACTCTTTTATCTTTAATTACTATGACAATTCTGATTGACAATATAAATTTTGCATTAAATCTTTCTTATATAAAGTTATTTAACTATTTATTTTTCTGGATAGCAATACATCAAATTGGATATTTTTTTGCAGATGGAAAAATTCAAAAAGTAAATATTAATGTTTTCAGATATATAACAGTCTTTACATATGGTTATCTGTTTTACCAATTGTCAGTTTCTGAATCTTATTTATCATTAGCAAGTTATAGACTTACTTCACTTAACAACGAAGATCCCCCGACTACCATATACCTCATTGCTTCTATTGGTTTGATCTGTCTATTTTTGTCATTAAAAAATATTATTGAGAAAGTATTGAGCAATCAAAAGATATGGTTACTAATTTCTCACGTTCATTCCAACATTTATACAATGTATCTCTGGCATTTGTTTGTGTTTTTTAGCATTTATCTATTTGGATTAACGATGTACTACGCACCATTAATACTTTTAATTACAGCTTTTATTTTTGGAAACTATGAACGCAGTTTGTTTAAACTTTCTTCTAATTTAGTAAAGAGAGTAAACCCATTACAACCATGGCCATCACCAATTAAAGCAAGATTCTCAATAAATAATTTTGCTTTAGCCTGGTTTTCTGCACTCTTAGTATTGCTAGGAGTAATACATTTAACATTAGGTGGTATTGGTCAAGATGGATTTTTTACGATAAGAGAATTTTACTTTCTAAGAAGTAATACTTTTGAAGGTATAGGGAGAATATTTATAGGATTACTTCTTTTAAATATTACAGTTCGCGGTCTTAAATATAAAAAAAGAATTCTTGGAGGATCAATATTATTTATTATTTTATCTTTATTTACTCGTAATTTAATTAATGAAAACCTGACAAGTTTCGAAATATACTTTTCTACAGGAGCAATCACACTCTTTATTTTGATTTTGATTCAAAATAGTAACTATAAATCAAAAACAAGGGTCCAATAATTGTGAATCTTCCAAAAGGTGAAACTCGACAGGAGCTATTAAATAGGGCATTTTTATATGTTTTAATCATTGCTTTTGCCGTGTTAATTTTCTTACGAGTTAAATCATTAATATTTGATTTGTTTGTAGCAGTTGTTTTAGCAGCACTTGCTGAACCAGTTGTTTATAGACTTACTAAAAAAATAAGTAGACGAAGCGCTGCATTGGTAGCAGTTTCATTAATACTTTTAGTTATTGGAGCTACGTTATTTTCCATTATCCCAATAATGGTGCAAGAAATATATTTCTTGTCTTCACAAATGCCGACCTATTTTGATAATTTTATTAATTATCTAAATGTTGAAGGATTTGCAGTTTCAAGTCAGTCACTTGATCTAGAAAACCAGTTTAATTCATTAATCAAAGATTATGGAAGTACTGTTGGGTCAAGTGTTGTTTTTGCTGGACAAGGATTATTAAGAACTTTAGGTCATATATTTATAATCTTCTTCTTTACTTATTATTTAATTAGTGAGGGTGATGGTTGGAGAATTAAGTTAAAAGAATCATTACCAAGCAACATATCATCTTCAATTGATCAAGTGTGGAGAATTGGTGTATCTAAAGCTGGTGGTTTCATTGTTGCAAAAGTAATTTTAGGCGTCTTAGCAAGTATTGTTTTATCTGTTTCATTTTTACTAATTGGATTGCCATCACCGATTGCTTTAGGTGTAGCTGCAGGAATTCTGTCACAATTAATTCCAGTCGTGGGAACTTTTTTAGGTGGCTTAGTTCCATTTATAGCATCTATTTCACTTGGAACTAATGCAATGATTGCTACAGTTGTTGTACTGCTTGCATATCAGATTATTGAAAATTACTTTATAAGTCCACGAGTTACTAAATCAACAATGGAAATTCACCCAGCGATAGCTGTATTTTCCACACTTTTCGGAGCTTACACTTTAGGAGGAGTAGGAGCTATATTAGCACTCCCTGTAGCTGCAACAGTCCAAGGTGTTATTGGCACGATATTAAAAAACAGAAAAGATACTTAATGTTTAACTTTTCTTCATCAGCTATTAAAGTGCTAGACAGTCTGCTTGAACGTTTAGAATCTGAAACCATAGAACCTATTGAAAAATCAATAAAGGATACAAAAAAAAATTTTAAAGCTGGAAATTATTTAGCTATTTCTTCACTTTTATTATTGACCGGTTTAGCAATTGTTCTATCTCAATTATTTACAGGTCAATATTTCATACAAGCTTTAATTTATTTTTCTATGGCGTTACTATGTATCTTAATATTTGCATTGATATCCTGGAGAATATTAAGATGAATGATTTTTCTAATGATTATGAAAACCTTAAAAATCAATTAAATGATGACAAAGGTAAACTAATAGGATATTTGTTTGCAGGTCTAATAATTGGTCGTTTATATGAAAAATTTAATAGTACTAAAAAGAAAATTTTCAAAAAATTTAAATGAATAAAAAACTTCAAAAAATTATTGTAATTGTTGTATCAGTTGGCATGCTATTAACAACAGTTGCTTCTTTTCTTGCATTTTTATAGATTTGAATATAGACAATCAACTTATAGTTATTAAAACGCCAAAAAATAATAAATTTTTAGCAGTGATTGATATAGATAAAGAGTTTACTACCAATGAAGGTAAATTTAAATTTTCTCAAATTAAAAATATTCCATCAATAGTTGAAACATCTACCGGAGTTAATTTTAAAATTTATAAACCTTCCTATAAAGAATTTGTTCTTTTAATGAAAAGAGGTCCTCAGATTATTTATCCTAAAGATGTTGCTCAAATAGTATTAGAATCAAATATTCATAATTCAAGCAAGGTTCTTGAAATTGGTTCTGGCTCAGGTGCTCTGACTTTATATTTATATACTATTTTAAAAAACACTGGCGTGTTATACAGTTTAGATTCATCAAAAATCAACCAAAGAAGAGCTGATAAAACTATTTCTAGATACATCTCTACACTATCTGATGAAACTAATAATATAACATTTATTAATCAAGAATTAGTTAATTTTGAGTACAAAACTCTTAATGTGGACTTAGATGCAATAATTACTGATGTTCCTGAACCATGGGAATTTTTCAATAATAACAAAATTAAAAACAGTGTTTGCTGGGTATCATATTTACCTTCTATGACTCAAGTGATGAGAATGAATGATGCATTAAAGGAACAGTTATTTCAAGATATTGAGATAAAAGAAGTAATTCTTAGAGACTGGGTAGTTGATGAAAAGATTGTAAGACCTTCAAACAAACTAGTTTCACATACTGGTTTTTTAATTTCTGCTAAATATATAAAGTATTAAGGCTCAATCATTATGCATTCCCCAGGACATTCTTCAGCTGATTCAACTACAGCTTCTTCTTGCCCTTTAGGAACAACAGCTAAACCTTCTGCACCGCCAACATTTCCGTGTTCTTCTGAAAAAATCTTATCTCCTTCTTTGACATAAAATAATCCATCATCTAAACCAACAAAAACATCAGGGGCAATTTCCTCACACAATCCGTCACCTGTGCATAAGTCTTGATCTATCCAAACTTTCATAATGTATATATTATAATACACCAGACATATATAAATTTTTAACAATAATTTTATTTATTTAAATTTGTAAAATTAAACTATGTTTTCAAAGTTTCAAAAGTGATTTAATTAATGAAAAATGTATTAAGAAGAGCTATTGAATTATTAAATTTATTAAGTGACAATGAAAACCTCACTACGGAAAATATTAAAGATAGCATATCTGATTATAGAGATTTAAATCAACAAGCATTTAGAAGATCATTTGAAAGAGACAAAAATTTATTACGTTCCTTTGGTTATTTAATACATTATGAGAATGATAAATGGTCCTATGACAAGGGTTACTCATTATCAGGTTACTCAATTTATGAATCAATTATTAAGTCCGACAAGATTAGTAGTGAAAAATTAATTAACACCTATTTATATCTTAAAAAATATTTATCAAATAGTAATTATGACAATGATAAAAGTGAAATAATATCAAAAATCCTCCAATCTATTAACGAAAAAAGAAGAGTTGGGTTTGATTACCTTGATAAATATCGAAAAGTAAAACCTCAAGGATTAAAATATTTTGATAATAAATGGTATTTAGCCGGAGAAGAAAATGAATTACTTAAGACGTTCAATTTAGATCAAATACATAATCTAAAAATTGGTAATAAAGCTGATTTATTTCAAATAGAAAATAAAAATTTTCCTTTTTCATGGGACGATGAGAAATACTCTATTGAAGCAACAATAAAATTAAAGAAAGATTTATATGACGTAAATAAAAATATATTTGCACACAATCAAACGCGATTAGAAATCAAAGATGAATTTTTACATTGCAATGTGTCTACAAATGACAGCTATGGATTTATAAAATTTTTACTATTAATAGATGATGAAATCGAAATTATCAAGATAAGCTCTACAGTTAATTTAAAGGAATTATTAGATGTCAAAAAAAATTGATCTCCAGTTAGTTATAAGCGCTCTTTCTTTGATTCAAAATAAAGAAAAATGGAATATAAATAAACTTGTACAAAAATTAAATATAGATGAAAAAGATTTATTTTATATATTGTCAGTAATTACTGATATTTATTCACAACAAGGTGAATTATTGATTGACTATGAATATGATGATAAAAATCAGGAACTATTGTTTAGTTTTAACCCTTCTTTAAAAAATATAATTCAGATAAATGATGGAGAATTATTTAATTTAATCTTTTTATTAACTTCAAATTCAATTTTTAAAGAGTTGGTTAAAAATAATAGTGATATTGAAGAATTTTATAATGTAATTAGCCCATATTTTAATTTAGAAATATTAGATGAGAGTAATGATGGTGTTTTTGAGAACCTAACATTTTTTGAGGAAAACATAATTTCATATATTAAACTCGGATCAACAGAAGAAACTTTCTATAGAATACAACCAATCTTATTGACAACTAATACTGATGGCATTGTTTTAGAAGCAATTGATTTAAACGAAGAAAAATCAAAAACGTTTTTAATTAATAGAATTATTGATTCATTATCTATTGAGGACTTTAGAGAAAGTAAAAAATCTAATAATATGGAGGTTGTAATGAAGTTTACATATTTAAATGAAAAGGTACTAACAGATATAAACAAAGATGATTATCAAATAAAAAATAAGCACGTAGAAGCAAAATTTTATTCAGAATTAAACGCAATAAATTTTGCCATCAAAAACTTTGAAAATATTGATATTATTTCTCCAAAATTTTTAATAAATGAATTAAAAAATAGAAACGATAAATTAAAAAAGAAATTAAAGATATGAGTTTAATTGAACTTACAATAATAATTTTTATATCATTAGGCATTCTAGATAAAGAAAAAATAAGAAAATTTTTTCGTGTATTCAATAGTTCTAATTCTGATCAAGTTAGAAAAGTTATTGGTGATGAAACAATAGAACAAAAATGGGTCTGGTTAGAAGAGGAATAAAATTGGATAATAAAAAATTTTTTGAACACTTTAAAGAATTAAATTATAGAATATTAATTTCACTATTTATAGTTTCAATATTTTTCACAATTGTTTATATAAATTACGGCTCAATTTATGAAATACTAACTTCTCCATTATTGAATGCTGGATACTCAACGGACGAACTAGTTGCTTTTACAATATATGAAGGTTTCCAAGTTAAAGTTTTAAATACATTTTTTGTATCAATAGCTTTATCCCTTCCAATAATTATTTTTATAATTGGATATTTTTTCAAACCTGCTTTTGAAAAACTAACTCATAAACTTTTTATATTGTATTTGATTTTTTTTATATCTTTATTTTATCTCGGTATTTTTTCAGCATACAAAACCCTACCTATAGGTATAGATTTTTTATTATCATTTAATGAATCTGATTTCATTTTAAGAACACAAAATTATTTTCAACTGATTTCGAGAATTTCAATTTTATTTGGTATTTCATTTCAAACACCATTAGTAATTTATTTTTTGATTAAAAGAGGCATCATTAGTAGGAATATTTTTACAGATAATAGAAAAGAAATATTTGTATCTGTATTAATTTTTTCTGCAATTATTACACCTACAGGTGATCCAGTAACGCTATTTATATTTACAATACCTTTATATATGCTCATTGAATTGGTTTTGTATCTAAGTAAGAATAATTAAAAAACAATGTTTACTCCTGACAAATTTCAAATAGATGCAGTTAATGATGTGAAAAAAGGGAGCAATGTATTAGTTGTTGCACCTACAGGCTCAGGAAAAACATACATTGCCGAAAAATCAATTGATTATTACTTATCAAAACAAAAAAATATTTTTTACACAACACCCATAAAGGCACTATCTAATCAAAAATACAATGATTTTAATAGGCAAGGAATAAGGACTGGACTGCTTACAGGAGATAGAAGCATAGATAAAGATGCAGAATTAGTAATAGCAACTACAGAAATATTAAGAAATATGATTTTTAGCAAAGACAGTAAGTTAAACGATACAGGTTTAATTATTTTAGATGAAGTGCATTATCTTGCTGACAAAGAAAGGGGAACTACGTGGGAGGAAATATTGATACACGCAAATAAAGATATAAAATTTCTTTCTCTTTCAGCAACCATTAATAATAAAAATGAATTTTTAGAATGGTTAGTTTCATTAAGGGGAACAACCTCATTAGTTCACTCTAGTACAAGACCTATTCCTTTAGAAATATCTTTAGTTGCTAGTTCCAAGTCGAGTAGAGACTTAAAAATAATTAAATCAACAAAAGACAAAAAAAACAAAAATATATTCAAAATTGAGAAAAAAAATTCGCAATTTAGCAAGCCTAATTTAAGAGAACAAGCATTATATTTAAATTCTAGAAATTTATTACCAGTCATATTTTTTTACTTTTCAAGAGAAAGAGTTGAATCAAGCGCAAGACAATTATCGAATAACTTTAAATTAATTGAAAATAGAGATGAAATTAAGGATAAATATGATGAAGTATTTGGTGATCTAACAACTGAAGAGTTAACACTCCTTAACCTTGATGAACATATGTGGATGTGGTCAAGAGGTGTAGGATATCATCATGCTGGTTTAGCACCAATAGTTAAAGAATTTATAGAATATTTATTTTTAAATAAATATATAAAATTTCTTTTTGCCACTGAAACATTAGCTTTAGGAATTAATATGCCTGCTAAAGCTATCTTTATTGATAGGTTGCATAAATATGATGGAATAAAAACCAGACCAATTACTCAGTCTGAATTTTTGCAACTGAGTGGACGAGCGGGGAGAAGGGGTATAGATGATAAGGGATATGCCTTCTTATCATATGATAGAAGTATAAATAAGGACTGGTATAGTAGTCTGTTTACACTCAAATCCAGCAATTTAAATTCAGCATTTTCTGTTAGTTATTCATCTATATTGAGCTTGTTAAATATTTATAGTATGGAGGAATCAATCGAACTGTTGGAAAAAAGTTTTTTTGCATATCAAAATATGTTTAAAACTGAGAAGTTAGAAGAATTGTTTAAAGGAAAGCACAATGTTTTGAAAGACCTTGGATTTCTTGACTCAATAAAAGGTAAAGTTTTAAAGGAAACTTATAGAGATAATCTAATTCCAGCAATTCATTTGTACCATACAATTAATAATCAGGATATTGAAATGAAATTAATGTATGTTTCATCTGGAATAAGTAATGAAAAACTAGAATTTACTCTTAAGGATGAATTTAATCATTTATTTAATAAATTTTATTCATCTATAGAAAAAGTTAACAAAATTGAATACTCGCATGGAATTAAAAAACCTACACAAATTAATTTATCTTGGTTTAGTGTATTTTATGAATATATGAAATCTGGAAATATTGAATACGTAATAAATAAATTTAATTTGAATATTGGTGATTTTATAAAGGTAGCAAAAGAAGCATCTGAAATATCAAAAAAATTGTCAATTATATATGAAGACAATAGATTTGAAGATATAAATAAAATTTTTGATAATAATTTGATACAAAAAACTATGTCATGAAAACATACATTGTAATTCATAACCTTAATTCAAGAGGAAAAAATCTTTCACAAGAATACATTGAAGATTTATTTAAAAGTAAGAACATTCCTTTTATATACTTTTCTACTTCAACAATCAATGAACTCAATAACGTTATAGTTGAGTATTCAGATAGTAACAAGTTCCAATATTGTGCTATCGGGGGAGATGGAAGTTTAAATTCATTGATTAATGCTTTGATGAATAATGGTATTAAAAATCCAGAAGTTGCTTGCCTACCAGCTGGCAGCGGATCTGATTTTATTAGAACATTTGCACTTCCACAAAATATTGAAGAAACTATAAATCACTTAACTACAGATACTTATTATGAGGTCGATGTCGGAAGAGTCGAATCGGAAAATAAATCTAAATATTTTATAAATGTTTTAAATATTGGATTTTTAGCTTCCTCAGTAGAAGTAAGCGAAAAAATGCCTAAAATAATACGAAGGTTCAGATACCCAATTAGCTTTTGGATTAAAATATTTTTTGCAAAAGCAAAAAAAATATCTATAAATTTAGGAAATCTCGAATTTAACAATAATGCTTTCAACATATGTGTATGCAATGCACAATATTTTGGTGGAGGGTGGAATATTTCACCAAAATCTAGCTTACAAGATGGTAAGTTCAATGTTCAAATTTTTGCAGTATCAAAACTTAAAGCAATGAAGATATTTTTCTTAGCTCAAAAAGGTTTACACCTTAGGGAATCTGATGTAATTGCTAGAAAAGCTTCAAAAATAGAATTAAAAAGCGATGAACCAATAGAGATAGATGGTGATTACTTTGCAAGGGGTCCAGCCACAATATTTATTGAAAAATCTGCCATACGTTTTAAAATTTAGTAATATTTAAGGCAAGTTAGGAGTTATATGGCTAAAAAGGAAACTGAAGAATTAGAAGAACCTACGCTAGAAGACCTAGAAGAAGAAGATATTGAAGAAATTGAAACTCCACCAGAAGAAGAAGAAAAAGAGGAAGTAGAGACAGAATCTCTAGAAGCAAGGGTAGAAACCGAAAAAAAATCAGTAGATGATGCAGATGAAGCTGAAGGATCATTCATGTCTGTTGATGCTGCAGAAAAAAGAAACGTAAAAAGCTCAGATTTAAAACTAGATGATATTGCTGATGATAAAAAAGATGATGAATTTATATGTACTATTTGTTTTTTAGTTTTAAGAAACACTCAATTAGTAAAACCAAGATCAAAAGTATGCGCTGATTGTGCATAAGCATAATGATTTAGGTTTCACTTTTACTGTTGAGACTGATATAGAAATTCCTAATCAATTGTCTGAATCATTTTTTCAAAGAATGTCTAATATTGACGAAAATTTATTGAATTATTATTCAAATATAGAATTAAATGAATCTAAAAATTTCTTACTTTTATGCGAAAAAGAGCCTATTGGTTATGCAAAATTGTATCAAGACAAAGAATATTCACTCCTCACGGAAATATTTGTAAAAGATGAATTCAGAGAACTTTCGTTGGGTACTTTTCTATTAAATTGTGTAAGAGCCTATGTTGAAACAATTCAATCCTCATTAAGAACGATTACTCTTCCAAGTGATAGAGTTGCAAAGAATTTTTATGAAGCAAGCGGAATAACAGCCAGAGTTTTATTGATGGAAGAAAAACGTGAGCATAATCGCTACAGACCTTGATGGAACTTTATTCAAAGGTCAAACTTTAATTGATGGTGTCAGAGAAGGTTTGATTGAAATTATTAATGAAGGTATTGAAATATACTATACAACAAATAATAGTTCTCAAACTCCAAGTGAGATAAAAAATAAGCTTGAAGATTTACTCCAATTAAATATAGATGTATCAAAAATTATTACACCATTAGTAATTTTTCAAAATCTGTACTCAGATAATAAATTAAATATTTTTATTTACGGATCAGATAACTTAAAAAAATATATAAAAAATATGAATATGAATGTAACAAGCTTAGAACAGGCAGATTTAATTTTGATAGGACGTAAAGAAGAGAATAATAATTCAGAAATAAATGAGATTATTAAAAATGTAAGTTTAGGTAAAAATATATTGTGCCTTAATAAGGATCTAACATTTCCGACTGAGTTTGGTGAAAAAGCTGGGAATGGTGCAGTTGTAAAAATCATAGAAGACGAATTATCAATTAGCATTCCTACTTTAGGCAAATCTGGAAATCACTACAGTTCATATTTTATTCAAAACAAAATAACTGTAAAATTTGTAATAGGAGATAGGGTGGACACAGATATTATTTTTGGAAATAATTTGAATGCAAAAACATTTTTAGTGTCTTCTGGCATCAAAAATTATTTAGATGTCAACATGGCAGATATACAACTGAATAAATTTTCAGATGTTGTACCTTTTCTTACTGAACAATCTTAATAAAAGATAACCAAATATAAATCCACCTACATGCGCTTCCCAGGATATATTTTGATCACCTAGTGCAATAAATATTTGAGAAATAAACCAAAAAATCATAAAAAATTTAGCTTTTATTGTAGTTGGAAACAAGAATCCAAAAGGAACTAGAACTAATAACCTTGCATTAGGAAACATGTAAACGTAAGCACCCATTAATCCAGAAACTATTCCAGATGCTCCTACTATAGGAACTAAACTACCTTGGTTGAGAAAAGTATGAGAAACAATACTTATTACACCTATGAACACAAGAAATAATAGAAATTTTACTTTTCCAAGCTTATCTTCAACATTATTCCCAAAAATCCAAAAACTCCATAAATTGCCTAAAATATGTAAAAAGTTTGCATGAAACAAGTTTGCCAAAATAACACTTAAAAATAGATTCTTGTTTGGAAAGATCACTTTGAATTGATCGTAAAAGCAACTGTTATTATAAAACTGTGATTCTGATAATGGAGCAAAATTTATAAGTTCACATGGAATTGCTGAGTATTGATAAAAGAAATTTATTAATTCAATTTGGTTTTTTGGTTGTATCAATATAAAAATTAAAATCGTTGAAATCATAAATAGTCTAGAAACAACAGGTGTATTTCTTGCAGGATTTATGTCTGATATAGGTATCACTTTATGAACATTATAAGTCACCTATAATGTATTTATGGTTAAGTTAGCAATAGTTTCATCAAAAAAATATCTTAAATCGAAACCAGCTGTTGATTTTCTACAGTATTTAGATGATCAAAAAATAAGTTATGTGAAATTAAAACTTGAAGATAAGAGTTATGAAAATGCATCAAAAGATATTTTTCACTTAGTAATAAGTATAGGAGGTGATGGAACAGCTCTTAAAGCCATGAAACTAGGATGGACTAATTCTGTACCTGTTTTAAATCTCGGTTCTGGCAGAGTTGGTTACTTAGTTAATTCTTTCGAAAACATTAATTTACCCGAATTAGTAAAAAGTAATTTTAACAACTTCAAGAAAAGAGTTCCTATTATTCAAAATAATGATGAACAAGAACCAGCATTTAATGAAATAGTTTTAATAAAGAACTCTCCAACACGTATGTTAGATATTCAAATAGAAACATATGAACAAGATGTAAAGTTGAGAGCTGATGGAATTATAATTTCTACTTCTATGGGTTCTACTGCATACAATTATTCTGCAGGCGGTCCTATAGTGCAAACCAGCATTGATTCATTAATAATTACTCCTATATCTCCATTTACAAAATTTCCAAGATCAATTGTTTTAGATAAACATTCTGTCGTAAAAATTGTTGTTTCGAAGAATCAAGATTTCTCCGTCCAGTTTGATGGTAATGAATTACAACAATGTAATGAACCTAACGATTTATCCTTTACTTATAAATTATCAGCTAATGCACTGAAAGTTTTAGAAGAAACCGATAAGCCTAAACTAGATCACTTTTTAAACCAAATACTTAGATAGTTCTTCACAATAAAAATAAACCTGTTATTATTTTGACGTGACCAAATACATATTTGTCACTGGCGGTGTAGTCTCTGGTCTTGGCAAAGGGATTACTTCTGCGTCTCTAGGAAACCTGCTCAAAGCTAGAGGTTTATCAATTGTCAATCAAAAATTAGATCCTTATATTAACGTTGATCCAGACACAATGAATCCATTTCAGCATGGAGAAGTATTTGTTACTGAAGATGGTGCTACAACAGATTTAGATTTAGGACATTACGAAAGGTTTACCGGAGTTAATTTAAGAAAAGATGCAAATGTTACAACGGGAAGCATTTATAGAAAGGTAATTGAAAGAGAGCGAAAAGGTGACTATCTTGGTGCAACTGTCCAAGTTATCCCTCATATTACAGATGAAATTAAAAGAAGAATTAAAGGCATTTCCAATGAAGTGGATTTACAAATCACTGAAATTGGAGGCACAGTGGGAGATATTGAGATATTACCTTTTCTAGAAGCAGCAAGACAAATTAGAAAAGAGTTTGGTCAAGAAAATGTAATGTTCGTTCATGTTACCCTCGTACCTTTAATTGGTCCAAGTACTGAACTTAAAACAAAACCAACACAACACTCAGTATCAATGTTAAGAAGCTATGGTATAAGTCCAGATTTAATAGTTTTGAGATCTGAGCAAGAGTTAACTGATGAAATAAAAAGTAAAGTTTCACTATTTTGTGACGTGAGCTTTGAAAATGTTATTAACGCACCGGATCTAGATGATATCTACGATGTTCCTATCAAAATGTATGAAGAGGGTTTAGATGCAGCTGTTGATAAACGTTTAGCATTAAATTCTGATTCCCCTGATTTAACAAGGTGGAATGAAATGCTTTCATTAAAAAACGGTGTTAACAAAAATGTTAAAATAGCAATTCTCGGAAAATATTTTGGCTTACCCGATAGCTACATGTCAGTCGTAGAAGCTTTAAAACACTCTTGCCTTCAAAATAAAGTAAATTTAGATTTAGTTTGGATAGATGCAGATAACTATGAAATTGAAGATCTTAAAAATTTAAATGGCGTAGTAGTTCCTGGAGGTTTTGGCTACAGAGGAATTGAAGGAAAAATAGGTGCAATTGAGTATCTAAGAAAAAATAAAATACCTTTTCTTGGAATTTGCTTAGGTTTACAGTGTGCTGTAATAGAGTTTGCGCGCAACGTATGTGGTATATCAGACGCAAATTCTACAGAGTTTTCTCAAACTACAAAAAATCCTGTCATAGATTTATTACCTAATCAAGATTTAGAATTAGATGATATCGGTGCATCTATGAGACTTGGGACTTATCCTTGTAAAATTCAACCAGACACTATGGCTAAAGATATATATAACAATGAAATAATCTATGAACGTCACAGGCATAGATACGAAGTAAATAATAAGTTCAGAAATGAATTGGAATCTAAAGGATTAGTATTTAGTGGATTATCTCCTGATGAAGATTTAGTTGAAATGATTGAACTAAAAGATCATCCATACTTTGTAGCTTCACAATTTCATCCTGAATTTAAATCAAGGCCATGGGACCCAGCACCTATGTTCAATTCATTTATAGCTGCATCAAAAGAAATAAAATTTTTTGATGAAAATGTAAAAGATGAACATAAAGTCAAAGATTAATAAATCAATAAGTTCATTTTCAGAATATCTTTTATATCAAAAGGGACTATCTCAAAACACTGTTGATTCATACAAATCTGATTTAACAAAATTATCTAATTATTTACAAAACC
>CACKFQ010000017.1 GCA_902599555.1 uncultured Candidatus Actinomarina sp.
GAAACAGTTTCTCCAATACTGTAGGTTCTTAAGGTAGCTATAAATTCAGTTGTAGAGTTAATTTCTTTATTATTAATTGAATTCAGTAAATCTCCTTTTTTTAACTTTTCTTTCACTGGTGAGTCATCAAGTAGACCCACTACTGAAACTCCATCACCCTTTGAACTTATTTCATAACCAACATTCTTTAAAGCTACAGCAATGGCAACATTTTCAGATGTTCTCATATTTTGGATGCTAATTTCACTAAGTTCTTTAGGAGTAACACCATCAGGTAAAATTACTTCTCTTGGGTATAAATCATATGAATCATTGATTAAAGACCAAGCATATATTAACGCATTTGCTTCATCTCTCCTCACAGTTAGTTGATAAAGACTACCTTCAAAATCAAAACTATTAATTTCAACATATTCTATATCCCACTGATAAGGAGGTCCTGGAGACATAAAGTAATAATCTGTCTTAACAAGGGATAAGGATGAAATTGTTATAAAAATAATTAAGAAGGAAATAAGTATTTTTTTGTTTGTTTTTGACAAATTGTACATACGAAGATTTTAGATTTAAAAAAAAATAAAGAGCCGGTAATATACCGGCTCTTTATATCAAATAGTTAAATATTAACTACAGGCGCCAGCACTCCAATCATAGGCTGCCGCACTTGGACCAGTATATTTTGAAGCGAGTGATTTAATTCCGCTTAAATTATCTGAAGTTGGAACTCCAACAAATGTTTCTGTTTGAGCGCCATCCTTACCAAGATTCTTTATAGGCATCATACCATCAGAGTCAACGTCTACATTAGCCGCTGCCCTTCTGATACCTGCTCTAGTCAAATCTCCACCTTTAATTGCTGCTTCAAGAACACCTTTAAGGTGATACTGTGAAGACCAACCAGCAGTAACGAATAAGTTACCGGTTACTTGCCCAACAGCATCAAATGTAGCTCTCATAGCTGCATGACCTGGTGTGTCTGCTTCGTATGGATCAACGAATGCCGTTACATACATTGAACCAGATGTAAACAATGGTGCTAAAGCAAAGCCTTCTCTAACAAAAGCATCGTTAAAAGAAGGTGCTGCCATCATGGCAATAGGTGTAATACCCTGCTGAAAAGCACCACCAGCAACTTGTGCCATTGCTGTAGGTCCTAAAGCAGGAAAATATGCATCGACAGGTTGGGTAACCATTAATCCAACAGCTTGCGCTACGTCGAATTCAGTAGCTGGAGGTAAATAACTCCAAGCGACTGTAATACCATTTGCTTCTGCTGCAGCTGCAACACCTTTAGCCCAGTCGCCACCGTAATCACCAGCATTACCTATAATTCCAACAGTTTTGATATCAACTGGAAGATTTGCAAGTGCCCAGTCAACTGCATTCATACCTTGTGCGCAATACGCAGATCCAAACTCAACAATTAAGCCTTTGTCTAAATCTTTGTATGCATAGCCTGAATACCAGCTCATTGGTGCTGCAATCATATCGTCTTTATCCAATTCATCAAGAATAAATAAAGTTTGCGGTGTTCCTAGAGACATAGCTAGTGCTGCAACATTATCTCTTTGAGAATTATAAACCTCTAGATGTTTTGCAGGATTGTATTGTGCGTCTCCACCTTCAACAATGGTTACGCTGTAATCTCCAACTCCGCCAGCTGTATTTGCCCAAAGCCAGAATGCTCTTTGTCCAAGCTCAAGTGCTGGACCTAGTGCTCCATAAGGACCTGTGTAGTCGTTTATGAGCCCAAGATAAATACAGCCCTTAGATGGGTCTGCACCTGTTGGAAATGATCCAACAGCTTCTGGACATGGGTCTGAAGTTACCCCCACTCCTGTTTTAACAGATTGTGCGGTTGTCACTGCAGGAGAATCTAGAGTTTCAACAACTTCAGGGGTTGTTTCTTCTACGACTTCTTCCTCGGCAGCATCACCACCACAGGCTACTAAAACAAGGGCAAGAATAGTAAATAGAATGATTCCTTGCTTACGCAATGATTTCATTTCTCCCCCTTAAATTTATTAGTACTAATAATTAAAGATTACTAGGTTTTTTACAATCTAGTAGGAAAAAGGCCAAGCTTTAAAATAATTACGTAACCTAAACCATATACCCCATAAGCCTCTTGGTTCGAATATCAAAAATAAGATTATACAAAGTCCAAAAAGTATTGCTTCTATTTGACCTAAATTTAGTGGTAATGCTGATTCTGTTAAGTGTGTAATCTTCAAAATATATTGAATAAAACCTGGTGCCATTATATAAAAAAATGCTCCAAAAAGAGGTCCTAATACTGTTCCAGCACCACCAATCACAATTATTGCTACAGCCAAAATAGAAAATAATAGGTTAAAAAGGCCTGGTTCTACACCACCTGAGATTGTAGATGCCATAGCACCACCAACTCCAGCATAAAAACTAGCAAGAGCAAATGCACTAGCCTTATATCTAAATAAATTTACTCCGAGTGCTTCAGCTGCAATATCTCCGTCGCGAATTCCAGCGTACGCCCTGCCTGCTCTTGAACGCACAATATTTTTAAAACCAAAACCCATAATCATACATAAAAACAAACAAAATAGATACTGAATTTGATTTTTCTCAAGTAAGAAATTACCAAATGCTAAACCTTCCTCAAGATTTATACCAAAAAGTACAAGCTTTGCGACCTTTCTACCGATACCTGCTCCACCGGTCACTGATATAAAATTTGAAAAAATATGTGAACAAATAAAAAGGAATGCAAGAGTTACTAAGGCTAAGTTTAATCCTTTTAGTCGAACTGCTAGGGGCGCCAAAATAAGACTAAAAAGTGCTGCTACAATTCCAGCAGCTGGTAGCCAGATTAACATATCAAGCTCATAACCCCAGACACTGTTTGAAGCGACTCCTCCTAGTACTGCTGCTGTGTACACTCCAATACCAATAAATGATCCATGGGCTAATGTAATTTGTCCTGCTAACCCAGAAACTATATTTATCCCCCAGGCACCTATTGAGAAAGTTAGTGACCTCGATATAAGTAAAATCCAATAATCTGTTGCTACAAAGCAAAGGGATACTGATAGTACGAATAAAACAGCAAACCAAAATTTTTGAGTATTGTTTGAAAATATTGCAGATTCTTTGTCGTAATTAGTATAAAGATTTGGCCTACTTTTCATACTCTTTCAACTTCCTTTGTGCCGAACAAGCCATCAGGTTTTAAGATTAAAATAACAAACATGATTAAATAAGGTGCAAGTAATGAGAAACCATTTCCTAATGTTAAACCAGTTAAAATTTCGAAATCATATTGATAATAAGCAACGTATCCCTGTGTTAATCCGATAATTATTGAACCAACGACTGCTCCGGGAATTGAGTCTAAACCGCCAATAACTACTGCTGGTAAAGCTCTTAAAGCAACAACAAAACTGGTTTGTGATAAGGTATTGAAGCCACCAGTAATAAAAAATCCTGCGAAAGCAGCCAAAATTCCAGCTATAAACCAAACAAGTCCAAATATTCTCCCAACATTAATTCCTTGTGCTAAGGCTGCCTCTTGATCAAATGATGTAGCCCTCATTGCTACACCATATTTTGACTTTCTAAAAAATATATTCAACGCAATGATAATGAAAATTGCAGTGGCTAATGCAGCAATTTCTAGATATTTAATAGTCACCCCAGCAATTTGTGCTGAACCAAAGTTTCCAAATGATGGAAATGGATCTCCCATATATCTTGGATTAAGTCCTATCCAATTATCTAAGGTAGTTCTCAATAATATATCGATACCTATTGTTAATATGGCTACAGAAAATACTGGTTCACCTACCATTGGTCTCAAGAAAGTTCTTTCAACAATAAGTCCCAGAACACCTGTTAATGAAATACCTATAAACAATGCTATCCAAAAAGGGACACCCCTATCAACAGCTAGCGAACTTATTAATCCTGCTCCAACAACTGCTAAGGCTGGTTGAGCAAAACTTAAAACATCCATTGATTTGTAGATTAAAACAAAACCAATAGCAACTAAAGAATAAATAGCTGCTAGTGACAGCCCTTCAACAGTAGCTTGTAAAAATACTGTCAAGAATACATCTCCTCAATCAAATCACTAAATTGCTCAATTAGAACATTTCTCTTTACTTTCTGAGTTGCTGTAAGCTCGCCCTCTTCATGATCTAATTCTTTTGGAATCATTCGAAATTCTCTTACCTCCAAAGATGAAGTTTTTTCATTAGCCTTTGAAATTTCTTTCCATACTAAATCTTTCACCTCTTGCTTTTCAGACAAGTCCCTATAAGTTGTATGTGGAATATTTTTTCTTAATGCCCAATTTGATACAGTATCAAATTCTATTCCAATTAAAACAGAAAGAAACTTTCTTCTATCGCCAATAACAATTGCTTCTTTAATAAATGGAGAAACTTTAATTTTATTTTCTATTTCAGATGGAGAGACATTTTTTCCACCGCTAGTAATAATGATGTCTCTTTTTCTATCCACAATTTTTACAAAATCACCTTCATAAATCCCTACATCACCTGTGTAGAGCCATCCATCTTTATCAATAGTTTCATTTGTAGCTTGTTCATCTTTAAAATACCCTTTAAATACTCCACCACTCCTGATTAAGATTTCTCCATCATCTGCAAGCTTTAATTCAACACCATGTGCTGGAACGCCAACCGTACCTATTTTTATATTTTCAGGACTGTTACTAGTTGCGTAAGCACAATTTTCAGTCATGCCATAAGCTTCGAACAAAGGTACGCCAATACTCATAAAAAATTTAAGAACTTCGGGTGCAATCGGAGCTGCACCTGATGCAGCAAATTCTGCTCTTTGCAAACCAAGTTTTTTCCTTAAGGACCTAAAAGAAAGGATATAACCAATTGATAAAAGTATCTTTGCTAATAAATCATCAAAATTTTTGTTGAGTTTTCTCTCTACTGCAATATCACCCAAATACATAGAAAATTTGAACAATATTCTTTTTATAAATGAAGCATCTTTCATCCTGACAATTGCCCCCGAATGCATTTTTTCTAATATTCTTGGAACAGCCGGGAAGATTGTTGGCTGTATTTCTGCTAAATCTGTCTGTACTGTATCTATAGATTCTGCAAAATTTATAGTTGCCATCAAATGAATTCCTATCAATAAATCAATTAAGCGTCCAAAAACATGGCAAAGTGGTAAATATGATAAAAATTGGGAATCACCTTCACTTAAATTATTAGATATTGGAAAATATGGAAGTTGAGTTGCTACCCATCGTAAGTTTCCATGAGTTATCATAGAGCCTTTAGGAGGTCCTGTGGTTCCAGAAGTATAAACCATAATGGCTACGTCATTGTCATCTAAATCTATTATTTCATTTTCTACAAACTCAGGAAAAGATTCATATTCACTCTTACCAATATCCAAAAATTCTGAAAATGTCATTAACTTGGGGTGGTCGTAGCTATACATACCTTTTTTTTCAAAATAAACTATTTTTTCTAACTGTGGAAGTGAATCAATCACTTCAAGTGCTTTATCGACTTGTTCCTGGTCCTCAGCGAATAAAATTTTACTTTCAGAGTGTGAAAGCAGATACTTCACTTCAGCAGCAGGGTTTGTTGGGTAAAGACCAACACTCACAGCACCGATAGATTGTGTTCCAACATCTGCAAAAAACCATTCTGGTCGATTTTCAGATTGAATAGCTACTGAATCGCCTTTTTCCACACCAAAAAAACGTAAACCCATTGATACATAGTTTGATTTCAACCAGAAATCTTTATAAGTAGTTTCTTGCCAAATTCCAAATACTTTATATCTCATTGCTATTTTTTCTGGATAATCTTTGGAAACCTCCATAACTTTTTCAGAGGGGGTTCTTCCACCTTCATTTTTTAAAATTTCATAAATATCGTTCATTGTTATGGCCATAATCACTTACCTCCTAAATATGCCTCGATAACATTTTCATCTACAACTATTTCTTTTGGAGTGCCCTCAGCCAGTTTTTCTCCAAAATTTAAAACCATTACTCTTTCAGCAATATCCATCACCATATTCATATCGTGATCTACGAGTATTACTGTTTTTTTTCTTTCTTCATGTAAATCAATTATAAATCGAGCGATATCCTCTGTTTCTTCACTATTCATACCAGCAGCTGGTTCATCAAGTAAAACTATCTCTGGATTCATTGCTAGAGCTCTTCCTAACTCAACTCTTTTTTGAACACCATATGGTAGGGAAAGTATATATGAATATCTGTATTGTTCAATCTCAAGAAAATCAATAATGTCCTCAGCAATTTCTCTTGCTTCTCTTTCACTATTTCTTACTTTTCTTGTATAAAAAAGGCTTGAGATTGCTCCATAATTTAATTTGCTATGCGCACCAAATAAAATATTATCAATCACAGTCATGTTCTCAAACAGTTCAATATTCTGAAAAGTTCTCGCAATCCCAAGGTTAGCTACTTGATCAGGCCTCAGTTCGGGAATAGAACTTGTACCATAAGTAACATCACCTTCTGTTGGTCTATAAATCCCACTAATACAATTGAATATTGATGTCTTACCTGCACCATTTGGACCGATTATTGCATAAAGTTCGCCAGGGTTAACATCAAAACTTACCGAGTTAAGAGCGGTAATTCCACCAAATTTTAAAGTTACGTCTTTAAAGCTTAATACTTGGCTCATGACAACCATCTCTTCTTTCTTTTATAATGTTTAACGTCTTTAAAAGATTTTCTTTTTGTTCCTTCAGCATTTAAACCTAAATAAAATTCTCGAACGTCTTCATCATTAAGTAGTTTTTTACTGTCATTATCCATGACTATATTTCCTGTTTCCATTATGTATCCATGATCTGAAATATTTAATGCCATATTTGCATTCTGTTCTACAAGTAAAACAGTAACTCCTTGTTTGTTGATCTCCTGGATCAACTCAGCAATTTGATCCACTAGCTTAGGTGCTAGCCCTAAACTTGGCTCGTCTAGTAGGAGATATTCTGGTTCGGACATGAGTGCTCTACCTATTGCTAGCATTTGTTGCTCACCTCCAGAAAGATAACCCGCTTCACCTTTTTGCCTGTCTTTTAGAACCGGAAACATATCAAGAACTCTATCAATATTATTCTGAATATTAGCACTATTAGTGTGACCGCCTAAACGAAGGTTTTCAACTACAGAAAGTTCAGAAAAGATTCTTCTACCCTCCATGACTTGAGCAATGCCTTTTTCAACAATTTTTGATGGATTTAAATTGGTAATATCATCACCATCAACAGTTACGTTTCCTTTTGTTATATCTCCATTTTGAACATCTAAGAGTCCTGTAATAGATCTTATGACAGTTGTTTTCCCAGAACCATTACTTCCAAGCAAGGCTACAATTTTACCTTTTGGAATTTCAAAAGATATTCCTCTTAGTACAAGAATTACATCCTGATAAACAACCTCAAGGTTTTGAACAGATAACATTTACTTAATAACTTTAAGTAATCGAGTAAATTTTTTCAACCTATACGAAATTTAAAAAATTTAACATGAAACCTTGTAAAAATATTGCTTACAAATATTAGTTACAATTATTGCTTATTTATTATGAGATATATGAATGAAGATAATTTTTCTCAACAAGAACTATTCGAACAGGAACAATACATCTCTGATTTGATTGAAAAAAAATCTGACAAAAAGAAAAGCTCTATAAATATTGTTTTTGGTGCATCATTAATTTCAAGTGGAATAGTTTTATCATTTTTATTTCTATTTGGGTTATTCGATGAAGAAGAGATTGTAATTCCTGAACCTGTAACTATAACAGAAACTGTTACTGAAAAAGAATTAGTAATGCCAAGAGTTGACTCTACAGAAATAGTATCGATAGCAGAACTAGCTACAAAAACAATTGTTCAAGTTCAAGTTGGAAATATGTCAGAAAGTGGAGAATTTCTACCAAATGGTGGGGGTTCAGGAGTTGTTATTTCTGATGACGGTTTAATAATGACTAATCACCACGTTATTGATAACTCAACCCAAGTTAGAGTTGTATTTGAAGATGGAAGGATGTATGAAAGTGAGATTATTGGATCTGATAAGCTTACAGATATTGGATTATTGAAAATCTCTGCATCAAATTTAGTTCCAATTTCAATTGGTAATAGTGATGTCCTTAAGGTTGGTGATCTGGCAGTTGCTATTGGCCACCCACTAACCTTGGGTGCTGCTCCTACAGTAACAACAGGGGTTGTTTCAGCATTAGAAAGAAGACTTGATGTTGGTGGCGAGGCTATGAATTCAGGAGTTACCTTATTTGGCTTGATTCAGACTGATGCACCTATCACAAGAGGGTCTAGTGGAGGGGCCTTAATAAATAGTAACGGAGAATTAATTGGTATAACTACTGCTATTGCTACTGCTGATGTGGGTGCAGAAGGATTGGGATTCGCAGTTCCAGTCAATTTAGCACTTGGGATAGCTGATGATTTACTCAAAGAGGGACGAATCTTACATGCTTTTCTTGGAATTTTAGGCGCGCAGCATTTTGAGACAGCGGAAGATGGAGCAAGAGTGTTCTCTGGAGTCATAATTCAAGAACTTTATGGTCCAGGAAATGAAGTATTTGCGATTGGAAAAGCTGGTGCATTAGCTGGCGATATTATTAAAAAAATTAATGGAGTAAATGTAAAAACATTAGACGGTCTAATTACAGTGTTAAGGCAAAAAAGAGCTGGTGATACAGTAGAAATCGAAATATTAAGAAACTCACAAACAATATCGCTTGTTTTTGAGTTGGATCTACGCCCTTCAGATGTCTGACGATATTTTTTCCCAATTATTTAATCTGTTTAATAATGATGATGGTGATGTTAATTGGAACCTAGCATCTCAAATTAATAATCATATCAATAAAGAAGCTGAAGATAGTTTTCTGTTTTCTAATAGTGAGATGAATTATGAAGAGATTTTTCGAGCAATCCAACTAAATAACCAGTCTTTAGATATTCCCTATGAAGATATTGAAAATTTGCAAATACTAAATTCTAAAGAATATGGAAATTGGTTTTTAGATTCTATAAAACATTTTGATTTTAGTAATTTAAATATAGCAAACTCAAGTCCATTTAATTTAGCTGGAGCACAATCATCTTTAATTGGTATGCAGCTTGGAAATATTTCTGGTTTCCTTAGTAAGAATACCTGGGGACTTAGTCATTTTGGAGTTGTTCTGCCAAGAAGCAAGAGTCTTGCAATTAACAAATTAAATTTTGAATCTAGAATTACTAAATTTGAAGTTGATGAAAAAGAAGCCACTATGGCTTTAATAGCTCTGGAATTTATTGCGCTTTCTTTAGGAAAATTTAATGCACCTTTTTTATTCATTCTTGAACAAATGCAAAAAAGTAACGAGAGCTTAATTGAAAGCTTAGGTGAAATGAAACCTGATTTAGATTCAGCAAATTTTTCAAATCCAGAAGAAATGTTTTCAAATATGCCAGAACTAAACAACATCAATTTTGATTCAATATTCGATTCAATTTTTGCGCCATTAAGTTTTTATAGACAAGTAATCAAAAGTACTACTAAAGATTTTTTAAATTATATCGATCCAAGCGTTTTAGATCTAGTAACAGATTTAGATCTCGTAGGAACAAATGATACTGTAAGCGATTTCGAGAACAAGATCTCAAATTATGATGAGAAATCAGAAGATTTCATAAATTATTTAGTCGAAAGTGAAAGTCAATATTCAACTTTAGACATATTGTCAAACATCGATCTTATTCCTTCTTCATCAGAAATTGAAGACCCAATTTCTTGGGCAGCTAGAACTTCATTACCTCCTATTTAAATTTAAATTCGCTAATATTGATTTATTAAGAAAGGATATTACATATGTCATTAAATATCGGAGATCAGATACCTGAATTTGAGTTATACAACCACGATAAAACCAAATACAGCGACAAAGACTTCTTAGGTCAAAAAACAATGTTTGTCTTTATGCCATTCCCATTTAGCAGTGTTTGCGATAAAGAAATTTGTGAATTAAGAGATTATCAAGAATCTTTTATGAAAGAAGATACAAATACAGTGCTAGTAACAGTAGGTGCGAGCCCTACAAATAGAGCTTGGGCTGAACATTACAATATTGAGTTTCCTATCTTATCTGATTTCTGGCCGCATGGTGAAGCAGCTAAAAAATTTGGATGTTTTCATGATGGTGCAGGAATATCTTTAAGATATACATTTATTACAAACGAAGAAAACGTAATCACTGAAATAATTAAAAGCGATGAAATAGGTGTTGAAAGAGATTTCAGCGAATATTCAGAAAGTTTTGGTATTTAACCTACATCTCTGACGTCAAATTCAGCTGCACGCTGCCTTTTAATACGTCTTCTTTCTCTTTCTGAAAGGCCTCCCCAAATACCGAACTTTTCTGACTGTTCAACTGCATATTCAAGGCATTCATCTTGTACTGTACAAGCTCTGCATATTGCTTTTGCTTTTCTTGTGGATGCACCTCTTTCGGGGAAAAATAGATCTGCGTCTGCCCCTTTACAATTTGCTTCTTCAGTCCAAGAAGGCATTCCGCCAATTAGTTCATCTATTATTTTTAACTCCACCCCTGCTCCTTACAGTAAATTACATAAGTGTAATTTATTACATCAATATCTGATTGTCAAGAGGTGATTTGTCTAAATAATTATTAGTTATTTTGGGAATATAGGATAATTAAATAATGCAAAATCAAAACATTGTGTCTACTGGTTCTGTTTATAAAGGAAGGACCGGTATGTGGTTATACCTCTTCCACAGGATTACAGGAGTTGCATTATTTGGTTATCTTTTGCTTCACATTATATCTACAGCACTTATCTTGGCTGGACCCGAAATATACGAAGGAGCTGAGGCAATATACAAAAACTTTTATTTTAGAATTGGAGAAGTCGGCTTAATGGCTGCTGTCTTAGCTCATGCAATCAACGGCTTAAGAATTATTGCTGTTGATCTTTGGAGCAAAGGATCTGATTACCAAAAAGCACTAAACATAACTGCGATGGTTGTATTTATTGCAATATTTGTTCCTACAACATACAAAATGATAGATTCTTATTTTGAACTCTGCTTAGAAAAAAGTTCTGCTGGAACAACTGTGGTTGACTGCATGGTAAGGCCATTACCAGATTGGAAAACAAAGTGAAATCGGTAAAGAGGACTGACTGGGGAAGAAGAACTCCACCTATTGGTGGAAGTAATTTTGAACTATATGCTTGGTTTTTTATGAGAATAAGTGGTTTATTTCTAGTTCTTTTAGCTGCTGGGCATATGTTTATAATGCATGTCTTTAATGACACATTGAACCTAGATTACGAATTTGTTGCAGCTAGATGGGATACACCCTACTGGAGAACCTTTGATTGGCTTTTATTAACACTTAGTATTCTTCACGGAACGAATGGGCTTAGAATTGTGATGCACGACAATATTGCAAACAAAACATTCAGGCAACTTGCTCTTTACGGTTTGTACTTCACATCAACTGCATTTTTTGTATTAGGAACTTATGTATTGGTAGCATTTGTGAGGGAAGTATGAAAGTTATAAAGCATTCGTTTGATGGTGTAATTGTTGGAGCTGGTGGAGCAGGTTTAAGAGCAGCGATTGAAGCGGCTCCTCACATGAAACTCGCAGTAATTACAAAACTCTACCCTACAAGATCTCATACTGGTGCTGCTCAAGGTGGTATGAGTGCTGCTTTAGCAAATGTAGAAGAAGACAATTGGAATTGGCATTCTTTTGACACTGTAAAGGGTTCTGATTACTTAGCAGATCAACCTGCAGTAGATATCCTCTGTAAAGAAGCGATAGATTCTGTTGTTGAGCTAGAGCATTGGGGATTGCCTTTTAGTAGATTAGAAAATGGAAAAATTGCACAAAGAAGATTTGGTGGACATACTGTAAAAGAAGGTGAGGCACCAGCTTTTAGAGCATGTTATGCTGCCGACAGAACCGGTCATATGATTCTGCAAACTTTGTATCAAAAATGTGTGTCAATGGGTGTTACTTTTTTTGATGAATTTCAAGTTCTGGATATAAAAATCGATGACGGCGTTTGTAAAGGTGTCATTGCTTATGAAATTGCAACAGGTGATATACATATTTTTGAAGCTAGAGCAGTAACTTTTGCAACAGGAGGTTTCGGAAAGATTTATAAAGTTAGCTCGAATGCTCATTCACTCACTGGTGACGGTCCTGGAATTTTATATCAAAAAGGAATACCTCTTGAAGATATGGAATTTTATCAATTCCATCCTACTGGAATATATAGACTCGGAATATTGTTGTCTGAGGCTGCCCGTGGAGAAGGTGGTATTTTAAGGAATAAAGATGGCGAAAGGTTTATGGAGAGATATGCACCATCAATCAAAGACCTAGCACCTAGGGATATGGTTTCTCGTGCAATCGCTACAGAAATTAGTGAAGGAAATGGTGCTGGACCAAATAATGATTTTGTATATTTAGATTTAACTCACCTTGGTGCTGAAACAATCAAGCAAAAACTGCCAGATATTACTGATTTTGTAAGAACTTATGTAAAAATTGAGCCTATTAATGAACCTATCCCAGTACAACCAACTGCACATTACGCTATGGGAGGTATTCCAACAGATGTTAATGCTAGGGTTTTAAGCGATGCCACTGGCACAGTCCTTCCAGGAGTCTATTCTGCTGGAGAATCTGCGTGTGTAAGTGTGCATGGAGCAAATAGACTAGGTACTAATTCACTCCTAGATATAGTAGTTTTTGGAAAGAGGGCAGGACAAAGTATGGTTGACTATGTTTCATCAACTAAACCAATGGCACTCTCTGATAATGCTGCAGAAGATCTAACTAGTAAAATTGAAAACTTAATGGAAAAAGATCATAGCCTTGAGTTTTCAGTTCCAAGAATTCGAGAAGAGTTACAAGATACTATGGAAGAAAATGCCAAAATATTTAGATCAGAAGATAGTTTAGAAAAACAAACAAAAATACTATCCGATCTTCGTGATAGATATCAAAATGTAACTATTTCAGATAAAGGTAAAGTTTTTAATACAGAACTCTTAGAAGCGATTGAGCTTGAGTACTTACTAGACATGTCAGATACAACTGTTGCTAGCGCACTTCATAGAAAAGAAAGTAGAGGTGCACATTCAAGGGTCGATCATGTAGAGAGGGATGACAAAAATTGGCTTAAGCACTCATTTGCATTTAAGAATGGAGATTCAGTTAAGCTAGAATATAAAGATGTTGAACTTGGAAACTATGAACCTAAGGAAAGAAAATACTAATGGATATCAAAGTTAACATTTTAAGATATAACCCTGACACAGATAGAAAAGGTCACTGGGAAGAATACATCCTCGAAGCTGATCCTGATGAGAGAATATTAGATTTACTTCACAAAGTTAAATGGTTTGATGATGGAAGTTTAGCTTTTAGAAGATCATGTGCTCACGGAGTTTGTGGATCTGATGCAATGGTTGTTAATGGGGAAAACATGCTTGCTTGTCAGGTTCTTGTTAAGGAAGTTAGTACACCAATTAAAATTGAACCTATCAGAGGCCTACCTGTCATTAAAGATTTGGTAGTAAATATGGATTCTTTTTTTGATTCTTATAAAAAAGTAATGCCCTATCTTGTAAATGATGATGAGCCTGGTGAGAGAGAAAGGCTGCAATCTCCTGAAGATCGAGACAGGTTTGAAGATACTACAAAATGTATTTTGTGTGCAGCATGTACAACAAGCTGTCCTGTTTTTTGGACTGCTGATACATATGTGGGACCAGCGGCGATTGTAAATGCACACAGATTTGTATTTGATTCACGAGACAATGCTTCAAAACAAAGACTTGAAATTTTAAAAGATGTAGATGGAGCATTTAGATGCAGAACCGCATTTAATTGTACTTCTGCATGTCCTCGTGGTATTCAGGTTACTAAAGCCATCGAAGATGTTAAAAGAGAAACCCTTACCATCAATTGATTGAAGATATTCTTAAACAATTCAAAAGTAATTTAACAGATAAAAATATTAATCTAAGTTCTATTTATTTTGAAATTACAGATATTGATAAAACATTTAACCTCGACAGTTGTGTTCAAATAAATTCATCAATTGAAGATGAAAGATTTTTAAAATTTAAAATCTCTACTGAAAACTTATTATTAATCGTTGAAGGAAAAAAACATCCAGAAGATCTTCTTTTTAATGAAAAAGTAAAGATTTCTGGGGATATAAGTATTCTTGCTCCGTAAAAAGAAAAGACGACTTTCGTCGTCTTTTCAAATTTGATTAAAGTGCTTTAGTTTAAAGCGTCTTTTAATCCTTTTGCAGCTTTAAAAGCTGGTGCATTCTTCGCAGCAATTTGGATTGTTTCACCAGTTGCTGGGTTCCTGCCTTGTCTTGCAGCCCTGTATCTTGACTCAAAGTTACCAAAACCAGCAATACTTACTTTATCGCCATTTTTCATACCATTTGTTATGCCATCGAACACGGCTTCTACAGCTGATTTAGCATCTGTTTGTGACAACCCTACTTCTGCTGCAACAACGCTTGCTAATTGATCTTTATTCATAGCTGTTTAGCCTTTCTTTATTGAGTTTTTTTAAAACTCCCTAATAACAAGTATAGTTTTTTTTAATGATTTGTCTTAAAATCCCAAATTTATTGGCTTTTTTATAAAAAAGACTGATTTTATTGACTTAATATGCTATTAAGCTCTTGTACTTTTGCTTTAACAGCTTCTGAAGCGCCTTTTAACGCGTTTAGTTCACTTTCTTCAAGATCAATTTCAACGACCTCGGTAACACCATTTATTCCGAGCTTTGTTGGAACTCCTAAAAATACATCATTTATACCAAATTCTCCGCCTACCCAAGAGCATGCAGGCATTACTTCATTGGAATCTGAAACAATTGACTTAACCATTGTTGCTGCAGCAGACGAAGGTGCAAAATATGCACTTCCAGTTTTAAGTAATCCAACAATTTCAGCACCGCCATCAGAAGTCTTTTGAACTAATTCTGAAATCTCATCATTACTAAGTAGTTCATTAAGTGGTTTTCCAGCAACTTTGCACTGTGAAGGGACTGGAACCATTGTTTCTCCATGACTTCCAAGTGTTAATGCCTGTATTTCATTCATATTTACATTTAATTTTTCAGAAATAAAGTATGCAAATCGAGAAGAGTCTAAAACTCCTGCTTGTCCAATTACTTTGTTTTTAGGTAACCCAGAAACTTGAGAAACTAGAGTTGTCATTTGATCTAGCGGATTTGTAACAAC
>CACKFQ010000018.1 GCA_902599555.1 uncultured Candidatus Actinomarina sp.
TGGTCTTTAAGAATTTCCAATTCAATAATGTCTTGATTTACTATTGACAAGTTGGTTGACAATTCATTTATTTTCATGTTTGTATACAAATTCCATATAAGTGAAGAGAAAATTGAAATTACAATTATTATTATAAAATTTTTAAACTTCATATTTTCACCATGAATCTAAGAACTGCAGATTTTGATCTAGAGTTTTTATTAATTTCATTACTTGAAGGCTTTCTTTTTTTATATTTACCAAGTTTGAATAGTGGAACATTTTCACAGATACATATTGCGAGTTTAGGATCGCATCTGCACCCTTTTGTCTCTTTTTCTATAAATTGCTTTACTATGCGATCTTCTATTGAGTGATACGAAAGAAAAATCATAATGCCATTTGGTTTAATAAATTTTTTTACAGTTTCTAAAGATTCAATAATTTCACTAATTTCATTATTTACTTCGATCCTTACAGCTTGAAATATTTTTCTTACAGTGCTTTTAGTAAATTTTGGATTTTGCCGTGGAAGGGATGATTCAATAACACTTACAAACTCATTTGTTGTTTGAATAGGTCTATTGTTAATAATTGTCTCAGCTATTTTTTTTGAGTTGCTTTCTTCTCCATATTCATAAAATATGTTTAATAATTCTTCATAACCATAATTATTTATAACTTCTTTAGCAGATAGCTCTTGAGAAACATCCATTCTCATATCAAGAATTGAATCATGTTGAAATGAAAACCCACGATGCGGAGAGTCAATTTGATGTGATGAAAGACCAAAGTCATAAAAAACACCGCTTATCAAATCAATACTATTATTTTCTAAATATTCTTTAATTTTTGAAAAACTGTAATGTTGAACATCATGTGTATCAGGAGAGTTATTAACCGCTTCTAAATCTCGATCCAGTGCTAAAAAATCTATATTATTATGATTTTTTTTGAAGTATTTAAAATGGGATCCATATCCATATGTTGCATCTATAAATATTCCATCTGGTATATCAGTGAGCAAATCAGATATCTCTGATATCATTACCCCATCGTGTGTCAAATACTCTGCCCTGTTTGTATTCATACCCAGCTCTCTAGAACTGGCACCAATTGGAAAGTTGGGCGGAGTAAGGGTGTTCCAATTTAGTTGTCTAGAGAGCTGGCTATGAACCTATCCTTTCACTTCATTAATATTTGCAAATGCTTGGTCTGCTTCATTTTGGATTTTCTTCCAACTTCTTGTTGACCAAACTTCAACTACTGGACCTGATCCAGTAACGGTTACTTCTTCGTTGATATCTATACCGCTATATTCACGTAGATTTTCAGGTACCTGCACTCTTCCAGCAGAATCGATTTTTACATCTACAGCGCCACTAAACAAAGCTCTTCTTAATTGTCTAGATGTTCGATCCGTAGAAGGGAGTGATGCCATTTTTGAGGCTTCATTTTCCCAATTGTCTTTTGTTAGTATTTGAAGACAATTATCTTGTCCCTTGGTGATTACACAGCCCTGTTGAAGCTCTTCTCTGAACTTTGAAGGTATAACTACTCTACCTTTAGAGTCCATAGTATGTTGAAACTCACCAAGGAACACTTTATCCGCCTTTCGTGCCTTGAACCACTTTTACACATTATATGACACTTTATGACACTCTGCAACACTTTTTGAGAAAAAATTTTTATGCTGAAATAAGGTATTCTTCCCAAGAAGGATCTGGGTTGCTACCAACAATAGTCTTAATCCAAAAATTGTCTTTTGGATTAGATGGAGGATTTTTGAGATTTAAATGTGTTTGATGTAAAAGTTTATCAGCTTTTATTAAATTACACTTTTTGCAACAAGCAACAACATTTGACCACTCATGTAGACCACCTTTGGAACGAGGAATAATATGATCAACCGACTCTGCAGATTTACCACAATATTGACATGTAAAAAAATCTCTAATAAATATATTTTCACGATTTAGAGCTACTCTCCTAGCAAAAGGAGCTTTTACAAAATAAGTTAAAATTCCAACTTTTGGAACAAAAAATTCTTCTTTTTCAGAATGTAAAATTATTTCAGAATTTTTTATAGCGTTTATTTTCTTATTATGCATTAACGAAATTGCTCTTTTAAATGAAACAACAGAAAGAGGTTGGAATGTAGAATTTAAAATTAACGTCCTATGACTTGATAGGTTCATGGTAAATCTAAGCTGTTTTGATTTTTATGCTTGAAGTTCTTGACTAAGTACATCATCTTCCACTTTAGTCAATAAATTTAAAAATCTTTCTTTATCTAACTCAAATTTGGAAACATCTTCTTTAACTTCTTGAGCAACAGTATCAATTGTTTCAAAAAATGTAAGTTGTCCATTTTTCAAAGCGTCGAAAACTTCATTGTCTTCAACAGAGTATATTGTCTGACCATCAGACTTAAGTTTTACTTCTGATAAATGTTTTGTAAGGTCACCATTTTTAGTTAAATATTTCCAAGCTCTTCTAACTCTTTGAATACTCATACCATTATCAAGTAATGTCTTTATAACCCTCAAGGCAACAATGTCTCTAAATGAATAAAATTTAGGAACTCCGGGTTTTCCATCAGAAGATTGTATTGATGGAGATACTAAATTTACTTTGTCCCAGTATCTTAATTGATGAGATGTGCATCCAGAAAGATAGCATGCTTGCTTTGATGTAAAAGCATTTTTCTTCAAACCTTACTCCTAAAAAAATGATGTATATTTAATTTAATTAAATTTTTTATTTTTGTCTAGAGCTATCTTGGTTTCTTAAAATTTTAATTACTTCTTTTATGTTCCACTCTTTTACGTTTTCAGCTTTTAAAAGTGATCTTGTATTTGCCACAAATACATATCCAGCAACTGCCATTACAGAAAAACCAAATATAGCTATTGCGGGTTGAATTATATAAGTACTAAACATTGTCAATAGTCCTAAAACAAAAATAAAAAAAGAAATAACTGCCCTGTTTCTTGTAAATTTAGAAAGAGTAGAGTCTTCAACTGTTTTTGCTAAACCAGGATCGTCCTTCATTAACTCTTGTTCAATTTGTTTTAAAATTTCTTCTTCTTTTTTATTCAAACCCATATATAAATCTTAATATAAAAATGAGTTAGTCTAAATTAATGGGTAATTTATTTCTTAGACATGGTGAGGTTCAAAATGAAAAAGATGTGTTTTACGCAAATCTTCCAGGATTTTATTTAAGCAGTAAGGGTGAGATGCAAGCCAGAGATGCAGCAAAAAAAATAAAAAAGTTATTCAATATTGAAAAAATTGTCACATCCCCTCTTTTAAGAGCAAGACAAACAGCCAATATTGTAAATGAAGAACTTAAGACGGATGTAGAAGTGTCTTACAATATTATTGAATGGTCCGGACCATATGAATGGATTGGTAAAACAATAGAAGAGATAAAACTTACAGATAGTTTTAAAAATTACAACAACAATCCTTTAAATTTAAAAAATACATTAGAAAGCTTAAAAAATGTTCATGATAGATTTAAATTAGATTATGAAAAATATGAAAATACTCTTTTTGTTTCCCATCAAGACACCATAAGAGCCTTTACTTTTTATTACTTAGAAGAAAAAGATTTTACAAAAAATAGACCTGTTCATTGTGAGTTACAATCTATAGAAAATAAATTAATAAATATATACTAGGTATGCCAGAGTAAGTATATTAAGTAATGCTTATAATAAAATAATATAAAATGAGCAGTCCTCCACCAAAAGACCCAATGAACCCCAAGCTACCAACTATGGGTTCTAATGATTTAAAAAATTTTGAATTAAAGTTTTCTAAGTATATATCAACTATCTTTCTGCTAAGTTGAAAAGAAATAAATCCATTAAAAAAAATATATACAAAACTTAAAATCGTAATCCAAGGGTTAGGAAAATTCATAATAAGCTAAAGTTAATATAATTATGAGATTTAGCAACAAGACTCGGATTTTTATATACACTTCCGTAATTTTATTATCTACTTATATTGGCTACCTACTTGGAAATACTTTTTGCATTATCTCTGATGAAGGGAGTTGTTTAACAAGTGTTTTAACTTATGTTGGTGTAATTAATGTATTTAATTTAATTGGTGTTTTTATATTGGTTAATTTATCTGAAAAATCAATAACAGAATGGAATCAAAATTTAGAAGAAGAGTGAACCAATTTCTCGCAAATTTTATCAATGTCATTTTGTACTATGTCTTTATGAAACACTAATCTAATTGATTTCTCTCCAATTAGTCCTGCATTAATCGATTCGTTATAAAAAATATCTAATAATTTATTCGGATCTTCTTCGTTTTTAATATTCAAAAATATCATATTTGTTCCTTTGTAAACAATGCTTTGTATTTTTTCATTGTTTAGATTTACATTAAGGAAGTCGTAAACTTTTTTGGCTTTTGCATGATCTTCAAGAATACTTTCTCTACCTTGCAAAGCGGTTTTTGCCATTGAAGCAATTACACCAACCTGCCTCATTCCTCCTCCAAGTTTTTTTCTATATTCCCTTGCCTCCTTTATAAATTCAATAGAGCCAAGCAGCATAGATCCGATAGGTGCTCCTAGAGCCTTTGAGAAGCAGAATGTTAAACTATCACAGTAATCCCCGTAATTCATATTATTTTTATCCTCTTGTATTGCATGCCATATTCTCGCACCATCTACATGGAGCTTCAGACTATGGTCCCTCACAATCTTGCTTAAAGATTCTATTGAATCAAAAGGTACAATCGAACCCCCAGATGCCAGATGAGTGTTTTCAATCGAAACAGTTTTGATTATGGGTTTGTGGACTTTAGACTTTAATATAAGTTTTTCTACATATTCTAAATTCAACTCTCCATCAGTATGTTCAGCATCACGAAATTGTACACGGGATAAGAAAGCTGCGGCTCCATGTTCGTAATTTTTAATGTGTGAGTCGTGTGGTGTAATTACTTCTGTACCGGGGTCATTGTGAATCAATAGTGAAATCTGATTTCCCATTAGACCTGAAGAAACAAATAATCCTTTTTCGAAACCTAAAAGATTAGCACACTCATCCTCTAAATTATTTACAGTAGGATCTTCAATATACTCATCATCACCAAGCTCTGCATTTAAAGCACTCTCTAAAACCTTCTTTGATGGTTTGGTTACGGTATCTGATCTTAAGTCATACATTAGAGAGCTGCCTTAATATTTTTCATTGCTTGTCTAATTCTTTGTTTATTTTCTACTAAAGCAATCCTAATATAGCCCTCACCAAATTTTCCAAAACCAACTCCTGGTGAGACTGCTACATTTGATTTTTCTAAAGTTTCTAATGAAAATTTTAATGAATCTTTATCATATTTTTCTGGTAGTTTTGCCCAGACAAACATAGTCGCGTCAGATTCTTGAACAATGAAATCTAAATCTTCTAAGTGCTCAACAACTAATTCTCTTCTTTCTTTATAAACAGCTGATAATTCAAATGGATACTCGTCTAATTCATTTAAAGCAACAGTAGATGCAATTTGTATTGGTTGAAAAGTTCCATAATCTATGTAAGACTTTAACTTTGTAACTGCTGCAACTGCATCTGCATTGCCCACTGCAAATCCTACTCTCCATCCAGCCATTGAATATCCCTTAGTAAGAGAATATAACTCAACGCTATGTTCCAAATTCTTGTCTGAAGATAAAAGTGAGGGAGGTTTATTTCCCTCAAAATATATATCTGAGTATGCAAAATCATTAACTATTAAAAAGTTATATTTTTCTGCTAATTCAACAAGACTGTCGTAAAAAACTTGTTCAACTGTAAGAGTTGTTGGATTATGCGGAAAAGATATTAATAACAATTTAATTTTTGTTTTCTTTAAGATGTCATTTAATTGTGTCAAAAAGGCTGACTTATCAAGACAATTTACTTTTATTGTTTCAGCTCTTGCTATTAACGGAGCGAAGTGATGAATTGGGTAGCTTGGATCTTGAACTACAACCTTGTCTCCGGGGTTTAAGACTGACATTAAGAGGTGCGTTAAACCTTCTTTACTGCCAATAGTATTTACAACGTTCGAATTTGCATCAAGATTAACTTGATAATTTTTTTCATATTTAATAGCAATAGCTTCTCTTAAACCAAATATTCCTTTTGATACAGAATATTTATGATTTTTTTTGAGCTTAGCGGTTTCAATTAATTTTTCTACGACTTTATCGTGCGTTGGTAAATCAGGATTTCCATATCCCAAATCTATGATATCTTTTCCCGAGTGACGCGCTGAAATCTTTTTTTGATTAATTTCATTAAATAAATATTCAGGAAAATTGTTTATCAATTCATTGCTGTATTTATTCATCTAAAAATATTATCTATAGTTTCAAAAAATATCTCTCTATTTGAATCTTTTAATATATGTATATGTTCATAGCTTAATTCACTATCAAAAAAACTTGGTATATCAGCTCTTTGACATAAGCTCAAATTTCCTCTCGGATTCTCAATTTGAGTAAATATTGATTCTTTTTTTTCAAATGATTTTTTAGTGCCCATCCATTGGTTAATTCCAATTGAATATTTTTTAATTAATTTAAGTTTTTTTTCTGAGTCTCCCCCCATAAATAGACTGATATTATTTTGTCTAAACTTATTTGAATCTAGTATTTCATCTATGATTTTTTCAATGTCATTTGAGAAATTAGGTCTTTTTTCAAATTTATCATCGCCTGTACCAATACCCAATTTAAGATTTTTAATTTCAAGTAATTTGTATATATACTTGTCGAATAATTCTTGATATGGTCTCGCATTAGTGTTTAAAACACATACACCCAAGTTTATTTGATCATTAATAACATCAAATAATTTGTAAATTCCATCAATTAATTTGTAAACATCTAAATCTTTTCCAGCAGGATTTTTTCCATGATCAAATAAATATAACGTATCGACTTCTATAGATTTTAACTTTTCTATTTTTTCTAAAAAACCAGTTTTGAAAAATTCTCCAGGAAGTAAAACAGAGTTAATTTTCTTCATTAAATGCAAGTGCTGCAGCACCAATTATTCCAGAATCTTCTCCTTGCGAAGCAATAAATATTTCAGGAAAATTTCTAGATGGAAATTTATATCTGCTATTTATATCACCCTCTAAAAGCTCAATTAAATCAAAAGGTTCAGACGACATAGTTCCGCCAAGAATAAAGGCTTCATTATCAAATATTTCAAATAAACTTAACAATCCATTTGATATATTTTGAATTATTTCATTTCGAGCAGCTTGTTCAGATTTTGTTAAGTTTAGTGTATTGTCAAATATTACTGAACCAACATTTTTGGTAGCAAATATTTTTGCAAGTTCTGAATCTTGATTTTCCTGAGTTAGCTCCTCACACTTTTTTGTCCATACAGACGCAGCAACTGATGATTCAAAACTACCTTTTTTTCCACTATCTCCCTCAATTTCTCTGTCATTTGATGTAAGCATGTGTCCAATCTCGCCAGCGTTCCCCCTTCCTCTTAATAACCTACCTTCAGAAATTATTCCACCACCTACTCCAGTGCCAAAGGTAAGCATTATTAAATTAGAATATTTGGTCTTGTAATTTAAAAAATACTCACAATAAGCAGCCACATTTCCATCATTGTCTAGATGAAATTTGTAGTCTGTAAAATTTGATAACTTTGAAAAATCAATATCATATTTTAAATGTGGACCATATAAGTATTTATTGTTAACTGAATTTACATATCCTGGCATTGCTACTGAAACTTTGGAAATAATGGAAAGATTTTCTTGAATAATATTAGATAAAGAATATATAAAATCGTTTTCATTCTCTGGGGTTGGTATCTTATCTTTCTTTAAAATTTTATATGATTCATCTATGACACCGTATTTTACAGTTGTACCACCCACATCAAAAGATAAACAATTCATATATAAATTGATGATAATTCTAAATACTGATTAGTTGCTCGAAAATATCCTACATTGATGCAACGAGTAGAATTTATACTCCAATATGAAGCTTGGGGTTGATGTACATCTCCAAATAATGAATATTCTGGTTGATATATCTCAATAAAATCTTTTAAGCTAACCCATCCTTGTTCGATTTTATTTGTGACAACATCAGTAACTAACTCGCGAACAAGCGGAGGTGCATGTGTGCAGATTATATTTGAATCTTTTAACTTTGACAGTTTTTTTGAAAACGTGTCTTCGTCAATTTCTCCTCTTGCATTTATAGGTGTTGGGACTCCACCACCAGCAAATCCTATTTTTTTATTATCATATTCAACTATTAAACCATCTACATTCTTCACCGAACTACTTAAGTATGTATTCATAATGTCGACATCGTCTACATTTCCAGGAATAAACCAAACTTCATATTTTTTAAGTACATCAAATACATCCTCGTATTGTTTATATATTGCACTCTGCATTTTTTTTGCTACTTTATCTGGATCAGTTTTATACAATTCTCTCCATAGTGATTTTCTTTCATCAAATTTGTGTTCTTTTCTTAAATTGATCAATTTTTTAACATTATCTTTTCCAAAAACATCCATAGCAATTCCTTGACCATCTCTGTAATCAATCCAGTTGATTAAATCCCCTAATATGACAATAGGTCCCTTATTCTTTGGTAAAGAATTAAGATACTCTATTTGATAGTGGACATCCGATATGAATATCATTTCATCTAATTTGTAACTGCTCCAGCATCTGAACCACTGACTAGCTTAGAGTATTTATGTAATACTCCAGATTTATAACGAGGTTCAGGAAGGGTTAATAAACCAAAGCGTTTATTCATTTCTTCTTCAGTTATGTCAAGATTTAGTGTTCTGTTGGAAATATCAAGGCTAATAATATCTCCATCTTTACAAATGGATATTGGGCCTCTATCAAAACTCTCTGGAGCAACATGTCCAATACATAAACCTGTTGTTCCCCCTGAAAACCTTCCATCTGTAATTAACAATACGTCCTTGCCTAGACCAGCACCTTTTATAGCAGCAGTTATTTGTAGCATCTCCCTCATGCCAGGACCTCCTTTAGGACCCTCATTTCGTATAACAACAACTTGTCCTTTTTCTATATCACCATTAAAAAGTGCATCCAGAGCGTCTTGTTCACTGTCAAATACATTTGCAGGACCCGTGAAATTATTTATTTCTATTCCAGCAGTCTTTACAACTGAGCCTTTTGTGGAAAGACTTCCTTTTAAAACTGCTATTCCTCCTTCATTAGAAATAGGATTATCCGGAAAACTTATTACATCTTGATTTTTTGGAATTTCAACATTTTCTAAATTTTCACCAACAGTTTTACCGGTAACAGTCATACATTCTGGATTTATAAGTTCGTTTTCTAATAATATTTTTGAAACAACAGGTACTCCACCGATTTTATCTAAGTCAACCATATGAAATTTCCCAAACGGCTTCATATCTGCAAGATGAGGTACATTTCTACTGAGTTCGTCAAATGTCTCCAAACTTAGAGACATTTTTGATTCATGTGCAATAGCAAGTAGATGAAGAACAGCATTTGTACTTCCTCCTAAAGTTAATACAGTAGTAATTGCATTGATGAAAGCCTCTTTTGTCATAATGTCTCTTGGTTTGATGTCATTTTTTAATAAATAATTTAATTGTTTTCCCGATTCTTCAGCTGCAACTCGAAGCCTGCTGTCCTCGGCTGGTATTGAAGCAGTACCAGGTAAACTCATTCCAATCGCCTCACCAACGGATGCCATTGTGTTAGCGGTGAACATTCCAGCACATGATCCAACACCGGGGCATGCAGCGCACTCTATTTCATATAAATCTTCTTTTGTAATCATTCCTTTTTCATATGCCCCAATACCTTCGAAAACATCAACAATTGATATATCTTTTCCTTTATAGACGCCTGGTAGGCTACTTCCTCCATATAGAAATATTGCAGGTCTATTTATTCTTCCAGCTGCCATCAACATTCCAGGTAAAGACTTATCACAACCAGCTATTGTTACCATTCCATCAAATCGTTCTGCATGCATTACAAGTTCTACTGAGTCCGCAATAACTTCTCTCGAGACAAGAGATGCTCTCATTCCCTCATGCCCCATTGATATTCCATCCGAAACTGCAATAGTTGAAAAAATTAATCCAGCAGAATCTGGACCATTAACACCAACTTTTGCATGTTCGGATAACTCAGGCCCAGTTAAATTACAGGGTGTTACTTCATTACCTGCCGAGACTATTCCTACTTGAAATTTATTAAAATCATCATCCTTTAAACCTACTGCACGTAGCATGGCACGAGCAGCAGATTTACTTACACCTTGTGTTACGTCATCAGATATTTTTGCCATAGAATAAGAATAGATTATTTAGCTGATGAAATCATTTTTTTTAATTTTTCATATTCTTCTAAAATACTGTTTTCCTCTGAGTCAAATGAATTAATCAAGTTTTGACATACATCATTATTACCAATTTTAAAAAGTGCCCACAAAATATATATTTTTAAATGTGATGAACTTTCTGGATAAATATGTTCTAAAAAACTTGAAGTATTTTGATCTGGATTGTTACCAAGTGCAATAATGGCATTTCTTTTCAGATATTCAGCATTTCTTTTTGGAATATAAAACCAATAGAACATTTCATTCAATTTCTCGTTATCTTCTTTTATTATTTCTTCAAGATTAACTTGTTGGTTTTTGTTAAATATAACTACATTATTATTTTCTTGCCCAGGCGGACAAGAAGTAAGGCAGTCGTCACAACCATAAAATTTATTTCCTATTGCATTGCGCATTTCATATGGAATAAATTCAGGTGACTGAAGCCAATAAGATATACACTTGTTTGAATCAAGTTTGTATTCACTATTTAATGCGCCAGTTGGACAAGATATCTGACATAGATTGCACTCACCACAGGAATAATTTGTATTCCCACTTTCTTCAAATCTATGGTCTACATAAATAGTTGCTAATAATTGCCAAGGTCCTGAGCCTGGTGTTAACATCATTGTACTTTTGCCTTGCCATCCCAAACCAGATGATACAAAAAAAGTTCTGTCATAATGATTAGGGTTATCAATAAATGTTTTAGATTTAAAATTTAATTTTTCAAAAACTTGTTCAATTTCGATAATTTTGTTTTTTAAAGGTAAATAATAATCTTTTTCTGCAAACCTAGCTATTTGACCATGGCCGGGAGAGGTAAGCATGGATGGTTGTGTTTTGTTTTTGTAATTGTAAGTAATCAGAATTGCAGATTTTGCCCAGCTAAATTTGTCACCTAATCCTGAATATTCCGGATTTGAAAAAGTAAACTTCATATTTGCATGAAGTTGATTATTTTTTATATTGTTAATTTCTTTTCCAAAATCTAATTTTGAGGGTAAATTAGTGACTCCTAAATTAAATTTTGAAGAAAAATTTACATTATTTTCTTCAAAAAAATTTATAACATTTATATCTTTCATTTTTTTTAGGTTTTACTATAGTTATTCTAAATGAAAAATTTAATTGTAGTCATTTCAGAATTAGTGCTTTTACTTAAATAGCGCTCATTTTGCTTTGATGAGCGCCTCCCAAAAAGGGGGGCTTTTTTTTGGAGATATAAAAAAAGAAAAATGACAAAAGAACAATTAACTGGTGCGGAACTTGTAATAAGAGGCCTTGAATACCTCAATGTTTCAACTGTTTTTGGTGTTCCAGGCGGTGCAATTTTACCAGCCTATGATCCTTTATACGATAGTCCTATCAGGCATATATTAGCTAGACATGAACAAGGTGCTGGGCACATGGCAGAGGGTTATGCTCAAGCTACTGGAGAACTTGGTGTTGTAATAGCTACTTCTGGACCGGGAGCAACAAACTTGATAACCCCTTTAGCTAATGCGTTGATGGACTCTACTCCTCTTCTAGCTATTACTGGTCAAGTTGCCTCTACTGCAATAGGTAATGATGCGTTTCAGGAAGCTTATACAGTAGGACTTTCGATGGCAGCTACTAAACACAATTACTTAATCACAGATGCTTCAGAAATTTCTCAAGTTTTAAAGGAAGCAAAATTTATTGCTACTACCGGTAGACCAGGTCCAGTTTTGGTTGATATACCAAAGGATATACTAAACCAAGTGGCTGCTTGGGTTGAGCCAGGCGATCTTGACTTACCAGGATACAAGCCTACAACAGAACCAAATCCAAAAATGGTTCAGCAAGCTTCTTCTTTAATTAAAAAGTCAAAGAAGCCAATTCTTTATGTCGGTGGAGGAATTATTCATTCGAAAGCTAATAATGAACTCTTTGAACTAGCTACTAAATTTAATATTCCAGTTGTTACAACACTTATGGGAAGAGGTGCTTTCCCTGATGGTCATGAATTGTGTCTTGAAATGCCAGGAATGCACGGCAATTATACAGCGACCACTTCAATTCAAAATGCTGACCTGTTAATTGCAATAGGCGTAAGGTTTGATGATAGAGTTACTGCAAATCCGTCATTTTTTGCTCAGAATGCAAAAGTTATTCATGCTGATATTGATCCAGCGGAAATTGGAAAAGTACGTGATGCAGAAGTTCCTATTGTAGGTGATGCAAAAAGTGTAATTAAAGGACTTATTGAAGCTTTGGGAGATGAAAAACTAGATACTGAAAATTGGGTTTCAGAACTGAAAGAAATGAAAACTGAATTTCCTTTGTCTTATAAGCAAGAAGACAAGGGTCCTCTTAAGGTTCCTTATGTTTTAGAAGAACTTCAAAAGTTAACAAAAGAAGAAGCAATTGTTGTTGCTGGTGTAGGTCAACATCAAATGTGGGTATCCCAGCATTGGAACTTTACTGAACCAAATACCTGGTTAAATTCAGGAGGACTAGGCACTATGGGTTACGCATTACCAGCTGCAATCGGAGCAAAAACAGCTTATCCTGACAAACTAGTTTTAGCATTAGACGGAGATGGATGTTTTCAGATGACATGCCAAGAATTAATCACTGCCTCAACAGAAAATATACCTATTAAAATTGTAGTGTTTAACAATGGGAACCACGGTATGGTTCGTCAGTGGCAAAAGATTTTCTACAATAGTAAGTTTTCTGCTTCTGAACTAACTCATGACACACCAGATTATCTTAAACTAGCCGAATCTATGGGTGCAGTTGGCTTAAGAATGATGGAAAAGTCTGATATAGAAAAAGTGTTTAACAAAATGTTAGAAATCAATGATAGACCGGTTTTAGTTGATTGTATTGTAGATCCAGATGATATGGTATTTCCTATGGTCCCTGCTGGTGGAAGCAATGATCAAATCATTATGAATGAAGAGGATCTTAAAAATCTATGAGTGAGAGAATTCTGTCAGTATTAGTAGAAGATAAACCCGGTGTTTTAGCTAGAGTATCATCCACCATATCAAGAAGAGGCTTCAATATAAATTCTCTATCCGTCGGACCAACAAATATTGAAGGTAGATCAAAAATGACAATAGTTACTGAATTAGATGCTGTTGAACAAGTAAAAAAGCAATTAAATAAATTAGTAAATGTTATAAAAATAGTTGAACTTGATCCAAACATGACAATAGAAACTGAAGTTCTGTTATTAAAGGTTTCGATAAATAAAGACTCTCAAACATCTGTGATTGAGAAGGCGTCGCTATCAAATGCAACTTCAGTAGATGTAGGGCAAGATTTCGCTATCTTTGAATTAACAGGTTCATCAAAAGAATTGGATAAATTTGAAGCTTTAATGAAACCATTTGGAATAATTGAAATGGTCAGAGGTGGAAGAATAGCATTACAGTCTAATCTATAAGGAGACAAGATATGGAAAATAAAATAATTTATGACTCATCAATAGATCAAGGATTGATAAAGTCTATGAAAGTAGCAGTGATTGGTTTTGGTAGCCAAGGACACGCTCATTCTCTTAATCTACATGAATCTGGTGTTGACATTACTGTTGGCCTTAGAGAAGATTCAGAATCATTTAAAAGAGCTCAAGATATGGGTCTCCAGGTAGCAAATCTTGAAGATGCCACCAAGAATGCTGATGTAGTCATGTTGTTGTTGCCGGACCAAATTATGGCAGATGTCTATAATGATCAAATCGCATCTCATATGAAAGAAGGTGCAACTCTTTTATTTGCTCATGGCTTTAATATCCATTTCAATGAAATTGTACCAAGAGAAGATTTATCTGTTGCAATGGTTGCTCCAAAGGGACCTGGACATCTATTAAGAAGAACTTACTCTGAAGGAAGCGGTATGCCCTGTCTTGTTGCTGTGCATAAAGATGCTTCAGGAACTACTGAAAATTTAGCTATGTCTTATGCATCATCAATTGGTGGTGGAAGGGCTGGAATTTTAAGAACTACTTTTAAAGAAGAAACTGAAACTGATTTATTTGGTGAGCAAGTTGTTTTGTGTGGAGGGTTAACAGAGCTTATTAGAAATGGATTTGAAACTTTAGTAGAAGCTGGTTACCAACCAGAAAGTGCTTACTTTGAAACACTTCATGAAGTTAAATTGATTGTAGATTTAATGTACGAAGGTGGATTTGAATGGATGAGGCATTCTATTTCTGATACTGCAGAGTATGGAGACTTTTCGAGAGGTTCGAGAATAATAACTTCTGAAACAAAAGAAGAGATGAAAAAAGTACTCGAAGAGATTCAATCAGGAGCATTTGCTAAAGAATGGATGTCTCAGGCAAGGGAGGGTTCTCCTTTCCTTAATGAGAAAAGAGAAGAAGCTTCCAAACATCAACTTGAAGAAGTTGGTAAAGGCTTAAGAGAGATGATGCCATTTCTAAATGCTAAGGATGTAAAAAAAGATAAATGAGTGATGATAAATTAGTCATATTTGATACAACTCTCAGAGATGGAG
>CACKFQ010000019.1 GCA_902599555.1 uncultured Candidatus Actinomarina sp.
AGATGTATCTGAACCGCAAGAAATTAGAAATATTAATAATAAGATTAATTTGATTTTCATTAAATTATTATTCCACAAATTGTATATCTTATTTCCATTTCTTAAAAAACCCTCGTGGGCGCTACAGGATTTGAACCTGTGACTTCTTCCTTGTAAGGAAAGAACCAATTAATACTAGGTATTATCACAGAGTACCAATTTATAGAGTCAATGAACTTAAGCTCTTTCAAAAAGATATCAGAGGTTATCAGAGAGTATCTACAGTTTTAGAAAATTTGTGAGGTTTTTGTGGGGTTGAGCTTAGTTATTAGAATAACTAACCAGACTATTTATTTTTAAAATAAACGAAGTAAGTTAATTGAAGTCCAAGATACACAAACAGAACAACAAGAATTGCTTGAGTTGGAGTGTAGCTAGAGTTAAAAGAGCTAAATGTGTGCCAGGTAAAAGTTAAAAGAACAAATAAAGCACCTAAATTTTTTTTGTATTTCATAATTTAAAGTTTACAAAAATTTAAGCAAAGTGTGAGGTTGGTGTGGAGTTGAGGCACACAAATATGTAAAGATTTCTGAAAAACCCTTGTGGGCGCTACAGGATTTGAACCTGTGACTTCTTCTTTGTAAGGGAAGCGTTCATATTACATTGTCATTAATATAAATATAGGAATTAAAAGGAGTTTAAATGGAGTTACATAAAGACAGTGAGTCATTAAGAGTAATTATTGATGTAAGCTATACATCAGCCGATGAATTTATAGATTTTATCGAAAATGAACAATGTCAATTTATTGAAAGCCTTGGCGTAGATGGTTTAAAAAAGTTTGAATGGTACGTTAATGAGCAAACAAATACAGCAACCTTGATTGAAGAGTTTGACAATGCTGAGAGTTTTAAAGAAATCGCAACTAAAGCAATAGGCACACCAGTTAATTTAAAATTTCGTGAAATTACAACATTTGAAAATATGACAATATTAGGTGATGTATCTGATGAAATGAAGGAAAATTTAGCTGCTATGGGTCCAAAGTTTAGAACCTACAAAGCTGGATTAAATTAAAAAGGTTATACATGGAACCTAAACAAAGTAGGTCAATAGGTCTCATAATAAGAAGATTTTTCGCAATCTTTATTCTTTTTTCAACAGCTTCAGGAATCGTTGCTCAGATAGAAACAGGAACATTGACTAATGAGACATTCGGAAGCGCATTTGTAAGTTTGTTGATAGCATATTATCTTGCTCGCTCCCCTAGGTATGCTACTCAAAGTTCAGATGTTGGTGTTGAAAGTAACAACAATGAGCTTGATGATGCAGTTCCAATGGATGAATTGTTAGAAGAGTTTGAAGAATCACTTGAAGAGATGGAAACTGAAGAAATCCAAACAAACTACAAATCTGAGAAAGTAAATAAAAGAAATCCAGTGAGAGACAAACAAAGTATTTTATCTAGAATATTCCAAGGAAAAACAGATAGATACTAACTATTTTATTAACCTGTCTTCAATCTGATCATAGACTTTGTTTTCAATAGTTTCTAATGTAGAGACAAATTTAGATTCATTTTTTTTACTCTCTTGCCATACAGGAACCATTGCGTTCCAAATTCCTTCTCCTTTATAACGTGAATACAGAGATGCAGCTACATGTACGCCAATAGTGATATAACTAAGAAAAGCTGAAAATTCATGTAGCGCTATTGCAATACCCATTCCAGGAATGTCTGCTTTAAAAATACCAGCTATTAATAAACCAGTTGTTGGTAACATAACTAAACTAAAATACACAAGCCTGTGTGTAGCTTTAGCTATGAATAAATGACCTTTATGCATCTCTTCATGTGCACCAAGTAGTGTTTTTGCATCTTTCATATAGAAAAATCGAAGCATGACTATAACTAGAAAAATAACAGCAAAAATAATCTCAAAATTTAAAAGTGTTGCATCTTCTAATTCATCTAAATCCTCTACTTGTTTAAATATTCCATACGCATAAAGAACGGAGAATGTCCAATGTATAGTTTTAGCTAGCAGTGTGTGGCTATTCATAAATAAAATTATATCTCACTTGTGTTGAGAAAACTCATACAGAAGCCAGGGAATCATTAGTAATGCTGCTATTGGATCAAAGTACCATAAATCAGTATAATAATTTACTCCAACTCCAACAATTACCAGGACAGATAGATTTAAACAAAACAATGTTTCTTTAGCCTCAGCAATAATTACTGAATTGTTTGATGCCTTACCAATTTGTAATTTCTTATAAGAAAGTGGTCCTTCAACAAATATTGAAACTAAAGCAATCAATATTCCATAAAAAGATGGTTCTGGTTTATAACTATTTAACAAGTCATATGATGATTTAAAGATAATAAAAAACACCAATACTAAAAAGGAGTATGCAATTAATTTTTCAGCAAATTGCTGAGATATTTTACTCGTATTTGATAAACCTAAAAGTGCAATAATTGAAGCGTATATTTCTATAAAACTATCTAAACCGAAACTTAATAAGGTAGTAGAATTTTCTCCAATGCCAAAATATAACGCAAAGATTCCTTCAACTAAGTTATAAGCTATTGTAAAAATAATTAAATTTTTTGAAAATCGTAATGCATCACTCATAAATATATTCTACAAAATTGCATTAAATATACTTTTACAATGCTCTTCCACACTGTCATAAACAGGTAATGATACATTGTCTTTATTTAACAACATACCCACTTCCGTGCACCCAAGAATAACTGAGTCTGCACCTTCTTGTTCAACTTCCTTAACAATATCTAAAAACATGTTTCTACTTTTTTCAGATGTTATATTAAAACAAAGTTCATCATAGATTACAGAATGAAGAATAGCTCTAGATTCGTCAGTAGGTATTACAGGGTCTAATCCATAATCAGTTAATTTTTGGACATAGAACTCTTCTTCCATAGTGAATTTGGTTGCAAGAAGGGCGGGTTTTCTATAATCATCCTTAGTTATGTGATGAGCTGTAGACTCTGCAATATGAATTGATGGTATCGATATATCTTGCATCATTTCATCAAATACTTTGTGCATTGTATTAGTACATAATGCGAGAACTTCGGCCCCTGCGTTTTCTAATGTTTTAGCTTCGTTGTTGAGCAAAGAGCCTAGTTCTGACCACTTACCATCATGCTGTAAACTTTCAATGAAAGAAAAGTTGACAGAGCTTAAGATGATTTTTGGTGTTGTTAAATCACCAAAATGGTCATTTGATAACTTATTTAGTTGTTTATAGTAAATTAACGTAGATGAGTAAGACATCCCACCTATTAATCCAATTGTTTTCATTATTAAAATATTATAGAGTTAAGTAATGGAAGACTTATCATCAATTGGAACAGAATTTCAAGTTAAAGTATGGAAAGAAATTGCAAAAATACCATACGGGGAAACAAGAACATATAAAGACTTGGCGATAGCAATAGGAAAACCAAAAAGCTCAAGAGCAGTAGCTAACGCCTGTGGAAAGAATCCTTACCCTCCAACAATACCCTGTCATAGAGTTGTTCGAACAGATGGAAAACTTGGTGGATACAGTGGCAAGGGTGGAATAAAAACTAAAAAGAAATTGCTTGAACAAGAACAGAGATAATTACTTTCTTTTACCTGTTCTATTAGTTCTCCAATCAAGTCGACCTCTACGTTTTAGCATGTGCTTTTTCTTACGTGCCTGTCGTCTAGCCTCAGTTACTTCTTTATCTGCCATAATTTATATTTGAATAATAATCTAATTGGTACAAAATGTTACATTGATATATGCCCTTATTAGTTCGTAGATACATCCAAGCAGTGACAGGTATAACAATGATTGGTGTTGGCGTTGCTTTTAATTACATGGCAAATCTGGGTTTGGGTCCGTGGGGTGTACTACATGACGGTATTTCTAAAACAATAAATATTACCTATGGTCAAGCTGGAATAATGACCTCATTGATTTCACTACTATTGTGGATACCTCTGAAACAAAAACCCGGTATTGCGACTATCTTTGATGCTTTCTGGATTGGTTTAACAGCAGACTTTGTTATTAATATAATTCCAGATGCTCCGTCTTTAGTAATTCAAATAATATATTTAATTACTGGAATTACTTTAATTGGTCTTGGGACTGCAATATATGTCGGTGGTGATTTAGGTGCAGGTCCAAGAGACGGTATTATGGTTGGTCTTGAAAAACTTGGATTAAAAATTGGAACTGCGAGAACCCTTCTAGAGTTTGTAGCATTTTCTATTGGATTTCTTTTAGGTGGAAAAATTGGTATTGCATCAATAATAATTGTTTTGTCAATAGGAAAAGTTCTTCAAGTGTTTATACCATATTTCGATTTACGTAAATAAGCATATTTAATATTTATTTATATTTTTAGACGTGTATGGTGGTATTAGGTAATAAGCCTGTTACCTCAAAAAAAGAGTTCGGGAAACTGGACTCTTTTTTGCATATACAGTAATTTAGGCTTATTAATGTTAAACAAATTTTTACTATTCTTTGGTTTTTACTACAAGTATGACCGACTCTGGGTCACAAAAAGATTAGAAAAAGTGTTTTGGTTATCATTAATTTATTTAGCATTAAGAAATTTTGTTCTAAACCAAATGTAATATTAAATAATGGAACCAAAGAAAATACTACTTTTAAGTTTTGCTCTTCTCATACCATTATTTTTTGGTCTGTTATATTTGTTGTATTAATTATGGAGAAAAGCTCAAATAACATAGTACCTCGAATTGGTCTAGGTACCTACAATATGAGTTCTGAAGAAGCAGAACAAATGACGTACGCTGCTATAGATTATGGCTACAGACATATAGATACAGCTGCAGTTTACAGAAATGAAGATGGCGTAGGCAGAGCATTAAACAGAATATTTAATGATACAGATCTTAACCGAAGTGATATAACTATAACTACAAAACTTTGGCCTGGTGGCTTGTTAAAAGTTGATAGGGTGAAAAATAATGAAGGTACTATCAAGTCACTAGAAAAAAGTCTAAGGAATCTTGACCTAGAATATGTAGATTTATATTTAATTCACTCGCCACATGCTAGAGAAAAAAGGATAGAGCAGTGGGAAACATTATTATCTCAACAAGAGATGGGAAAAATCAAAAATATTGGTGTATCTAACTGGGGTATTAATCATCTTGAGGAATTAAATGATAAAGGCTATCCACTACCTGCTGCAAATCAGATAGAGCTACACCCTTGGTCCCAAAAGCCAGAACTTGTTTCATATCTTCAAGACAATGACATTGATATTATTGCATACAGTAGTCTTGTGCCACTATCTACATGGCGTCATAAGGATGGTGAGAATAGTTTAAAAACTGACCAGATGTATAAAGATAGTGAAGATGCAAACTCACCATTTAAAAAATTAGCTGTCAAATATAACGTCAGTGAAGCTCAAATATTACTTAAATGGGCACTGCAACTTGGTTATGCAATTTTGCCTAAAAGTATACAAATTGATCGAATGAAAGATAATTTTGATTTAACTTTTACTATTGATGAAGTTGACATGGAGCTAATAGAAAATTTAGATAGAGGTGGTAGTGTCACTTGGGAGTACGGAGATCCTTTAGCTATTAAATAGATTTATAAAATTTTAAAGTATTTTAATACTCTAAGAGCAAAAATTACGATCAGTAGAAAGACTACGAATGCAGAAATTAATTGCACTACAGTTACATCAGGTGGTAGTTGTACAAATGCATAAGGAATGGCAAAAACACTTATTATCAATATTTGAATAATTATTGAAGAAGACTCATTTTGTTTTGAATCTCCAGATCTACTTAACAAACCTTGAATATACTTTGCTATAGAAGCAAATAAATGTCCCATAAAGCATTCCTTAATAATATTAAAACTAATATCTTTTATTTATTCTAAATCACAAATCTCTAAATTTATTGATTTTAAATAAATAAGAAAAAACAATAAAGTTAGATTATGAATTTCAAATTTTTACAATGATTTACGTACTTATAATTACAGCATTGATAATTGTTTACTTTACGAATGGTATTTCAAAAATACAAAACAAAGAGTATATAAACAGTTATGAAAATTTCATCTTAAACAATTACAAAATTATTTTTGGAACGATTTTTTTAATATTTTTTATTGCTTTTTGGAAATACAGCTGCTTCTTTATTGATTTTAATTGCTAAAAATACATTTATACTTATTTAAATGAAACGTATCTACACCTTTGGTCATGAACAGGTTGAGAGAAATATAACTGTTGGTGACATATTAGAAAATAAAAAAAATAATATAAAAATGACACAAGTTACAGCTGCCAATCAAGAAGAAGCTGAAATAATATCCAACGAAGATATAGACATGATTATTACAGGAAGTGATTGGTATCAGGATGTTAGAAAAGGAGCGCCAAACACATTTATTACAGCAGCTCTTTTTGCTGGAAGGTTTATTACAAATGAAGAAATACTTCGAGGTGCTTTTGATGTAATGATGGCGGGAGCTGATTCAGTACTCACACCAAGAAGTTTTGATGTTGTAGAGATGTTAGCAAAAGAAGGCATGCAGGTACAAGGTCATGTCGGAATGGTTCCTTCAATGGCAACAAAATATGGTGGTATTAGAACTGTAGGTAAAACTGCAGACGAAGCTATAGAGATTCTTAAAAATATGAAAAGGCTGGAAGATGCAGGGGCATTTGGTGCAGAAGTAGAGTGTGTAGCTGAAGATGCATTAAATGAAATTAAAAAACACACATCCCTAGTTATAAACTCACTTGGCTCTGGTTCAGGTGGAGATGTAATGTTTTTATTTTTTGAGGATATTTGTGGCGAAACTGCTGGCATTAAAATGCCACGGCATGCAAAATCATGGGGAGATGCTCAAAAAATAAAAGATAAATTAAATGAAGAAAGATCAAAAGCCATAAAAGGTTTTAAAGATGATGTGGATTCAGGAAATTTTCCAAATAGCAATCATACAGTCGACATGCTTCCTGGAGAAAAAGATGTTCTACTTGAAAAATTAGATAGTTTATAAATGAAAAATTGGCAGAAACTTGCAGTAGGTTTAGGAATCATTGGTATAGGGTACAACTTTACAATCAGATATGACTCGCTACCCTATTATCAATTAATTGCTATTGGAGTAGGTTTATATTTTATCTTTAGAAAGTTTAGGAACTAGTACAGGAGTATTCCTTTTATATCGTTGATACTCTTCTAAATGTCCATACCTCTCATCACCAATTCGTTCGAGTAAATTTACACCACTCATTCGGGTTAATAAAATGTATACAAATACTGGTGATATAAGTGTTATGTATTCAATACCATTTAATGTATTCAAAGCAATAACAGCAATGCCAGTCCAAAGTGTTATCTCACCAAAATAATTAGGATGCCTTGATCTTGCCCATAGGCCTGTATGAATAAAGGCTTCACTAGGATTGTTTTCTTTTCTAAATACTCGTTTTTGATAGTCAGATATAGATTCAATAGCAAATCCAGAGAGCCACAGTGCCATACCAACCATTGCTAACACTGGTAGTGTGTCTTCTTCAGGAGATAAGATTGCAATAATTGCTGCGCATGCAGTTAGTGACACCCAAAGTGCTTGTCCCATCCAATACTGTAGAAACCAGAAAAAATGTCTTTTTGCTTTTTCAAACCGTACATCTTTACCATCATTTCTGACACGTCTAAATAAATAGATTCCAAGTCTTAAAGCCCAGGCCATAACGTAGAAATAGATTATTGAATCTATCATTGTTTTATTTTCTACAGCAAAATATGCAAGAGATACCGTTGTAACATATGTCAAACTTCCAACTAGGTCATAATATTTTTCTGTTTTTAAAATAAAAGAAGGTATAAAAAATATAATCTGTATCAATACAGCAATAATCAAAATAAATGTAAACGCATTCATCCCTCTTATCTCAAAGTCAATATTTTGACCTGCAACATTTATTAAGCCAATGCAAATAAGGAAAAATGTAATTGCAATAATGTTCTTAATCTGTCTACTCATATCCAAATTATATACGTATATTTAGACTTACTTCTTAAACTAATTACGACTTAAAATTATTAATGTATACGATATGGAAGAAAATTACTACTCATCTGAAAATAATCAAAAATTGTATATTAATTACTTTGATGCTTTGTATTTATTAAACATTGTATTTAAAGAGAACAAAAAGTTTGAATTTATAGATGCTTCTCACGTTGAGTCAATTTGGAATTCGATAGAATACAAATACCATAAATTCTGCGTCATAAAAGCATATAAATATGAACTGGGTGGATATGAAGTGCAAATAGGTGACGAATATAAAGGCGTTTGCGATGAATTAATTCCAAAAGAAAATTCAAATATTACATACAATCCACTTTTCTATGATGGTAATCCTGATTTTAAAAAATCATATTGGATGAGAAGAGATAATGCTCTGAACTCTTTTATAGAAGGTGACGAGAATTTAAATGAACATTATTACATTGCAGGATTTGCTGAAAAGTTTGATTATGAAAATCAAAAAATTCTTGGTTTAAATACACCATACGTAAATTTTGTAATTAATAAAGAATAACTTTAGATGGAATTATTAATATATAAATTTCTTTAAGAATTCTCTCTGTTCGTTTTTAAAATCTATACCTAGTTGAGTATTTGCGGTATCAAATGCGTGGATACCTCCAGCAACTTCAACATAGCTAACATCTACACCGTCATCTTTTAGTCTTTTAGCGTAATCTCTATCTTCATCTAGAAACAAATCGGCGGTTCCAACACCAATCCAAGCCGGTGGAAGTCCACTTAAATTTTCTCTTCTTCCTGGTACAGAATATTCTATAAATTCACTTCCCGGTTCTCTTCCTAAGTAACTTTTCCAACCAAAATAATTACTAACGTTATTCCAAACGCGATGAGCTCTTTCGGTTAATTCTGGTTTAGTAGCTACACGATCATCTAACATAGGATAAATCAATAACTGAGCAACAGGCTGAGTACCACCTTCATCATGTATTTTTTGTATTAAACCAGCAGCTATTCCTCCACCAGCACTTATTCCTCCAATAACAATTTTTTCTTTATTTATATTCAAAGCTGAAGCGTTATCGAGAAGCCACTGCCATGATTCATATAAATCATTAATTCCACATGGAAATGGATTCTCAGGACCTAGGCCATATGCTGGACTTAATACACTAATACCCAGCTCTCTTGTGATATCACAAGCATAAGCAAGATTATCTTTGTAGTTTCCTACTACATATCCTCCACCATGAATTAAAAATAATGCACCATCACCCTTTTGATATTCAGGATTAACAATTAGCAAGCCTCTAGAAACATTTTTATTATCAGTAATAACAACACCTGTTGTATCAGGTTTTGGCATGAGAATATTTCCAAGAAATTTACTTAAAATTCTAAATACTTTGTAAGTTTTCTGATTTATTGACAATCCTCCCATTTTTTTGTCAAAAGATAAGAGCTCGTCGGCAGTATCTACTTGTGAAGAAGAGCTAATACCGTAATCAGGTTTAGAACTAAAATTTTTATTTTGAGTATACATATTTTCTCTTAAAAAAATAATAGTGATTATTGATGAAGGTTGTATTGTAAAAACACAAAAAATAATACTTTGTGGGAGATACAAGATTTGAACTTGTGACCCCTTGCGTGTCGAGCAAGTGCTCTGCCGGACTGAGCTAATCTCCCGTATTTAGAAATATAGCATCATTTAGATTTTTATAAATTGATTATTTCTCTACAGTAATAATTCTTTTGCCGAACCTTAGAAATAACCTCTCAACAATTTCAATTAGTAGATTTAACACCCAAAGTCCTAAATATATAGCTAAAAATATTTGTATAAACTGCCACAAAACAAACACAATAATCCCGTATACAAAAATCCATGTAATTGTAAATTTTAAGGAATATATGGGTGACTGACTATTCACTAAAAAGGAACCTCTTCATATTTTCGTATAAGCGAATCATTATTATTTTTGGGATTATTCACTGCTCTGTCCACTTTATGAAAGTCTATATCATCATATGTGTAACCTAAAATCTCAGAATAAATCTCTTCACTAGGTAAATCAGACACCCATATGTCTCTTTGCTCACTAGTAAGTAATAATGGAGATCTATTATGTATCACTTGTAAGGAATCTACAGCTTCTCTTGTGATAATAGAGGTTTCAATATCACCACTACTTCTATTCCAATAAAGACCCGCGGCAAATAACATACTTTCAGAAGTATCAAAAAAATAATATGGTTGTTTGATGCCATCTTCTTCTTTCCACTCATACCATCCAAAGATAGGAATTAAACATCTTGAGTTTTTAAATGCCGAAGTAAATGTTTTTTTCTCAAGTAACGACTCATACCTTGTATTAAATAAAGGTCTTGGATTTGATTGGCTCTTCAACCAGTCTGGAAAATAACCCCACTTAGCAATTACTAAATTGTTATCAATTATGCACGGAGCTTGATTCTGTGGTGCAACGTTGAAATTTTGTTCGTATTCAATTTCAGAAAAATTATTTACAAACGACAGTTCATCTTTTGCAATGTCAATATAGTATCTTCCACACATGTGTTTATTGTAATAATGATACGTCTATTGTGTCACCATCAGAGAATGTGTGATGTTCTTTCTTGTATATGATGTGAACATCTTGTTTACCTAGAACACTTAGCTGATCACCATCTTTTATAAAGTACGTGTCTTTTTCTAAACAAAGTAATTTGTACTTGCCTCTGTTTAAAACCTTTACTGTATTTGAAATCCAAGAATAAAAACTCTCACCATAGTGTGGGATAACAATTGTGTTTGGTAAATAATTTAAACCAACCCCTTTAATCATTTTCTCTCCCATAATCATCGCACCAGCGCTACATCCTGCAATAATTCCTCTCTTTTCTACATCATGTAACGCAGTAGAGAACTCTGAATCATGTATAGATTCATATAAGTGATTTGGTGAACCTCCAGAAAAAAATACAAAATTTGATTTTTTCATCTCTTCAATGACTGAATCTTGATTTATATCTTCTCTATTCCGTGCGTCTATATGCGTATGGCTAACATTTAGATTTTTGAAATGTTCTATTGCAAGATTTTCCCAGTAAGAAAGTCTTTCATCAGATTCCTTACCAGCAGCAGTAGCAAATGTAAGTACATGTGGAATATCATCTAAGTAATTTAAAAGTTTTTTATCGACATCAAGAATAGATGGTAAAAACTCTCCGGAACCTGTAATAGCAATCATAGTTATTGGAGGCGACGACCGGAATCGAACCGGTGTACAAGGTTTTGCAGACCTCTGCGTAGCCACTCCGCCACGTCGCCATGTAGAGCGGAAGACGGGATTTGAACCCGCGGCCTCCACCTTGGCAAGGTGGCGCTCTGCCAGCTGAGCTACTTCCGCGTAACTTTTATATTAATAATAGATTTAAATAATAAAATTAATTTTTTCCTGTTGAACCAAATCCACCTGTTGATCTATCAGAGATATCAAGATCTTCAACTTTTTCAAATGAAATACTGCCTGTAGTAATAGTTACTAACTGAGCAACTCTTTCATTTTGTGAAACGGTATACACATCATTTGAATAATTCATTAACGGAACCATTAGCTCACCTGTGTATCCTGGATCAATGAGGCCTGGGGCATTAATTGGGGCAACAAGGTTCTTACTGGCTAATCCAGATCTAGGTAATACAAACCCTCCAACATTTTTTGGTAATTGTATTGCTATACCTAAATTAACAAGTACAACTTTTTGAGGTTCGATAATATACTCTCCGTCTGAATAGAGGTCATATCCGATATCGTCTTCATGACTTTTGCTCGGTATTTTGGCAAATTCATTAAGAATCTTTATTTTTATATTAAAATTGTTTTGCAGTGGTACCCTTTCAATGATGAATATTAGAGATTATTTCTTAATAAATAAAACTAAAAAAGTTAATAAAATTAAAATCTTAGACCTTCTAGGTTTTGAAAGCGATACTCTTATTGAAGCTTCGTCCTACTCAGAGGAAGCAACTGAAGTTGTTGAAGAGCTAAATCAAGAAACATTTGAAACATTATTAAACAATACGGAAGAAATATATGTGCAAAAAAGCAGTATTGAATCAATCATTGCAAACACTACTGAGCCTACTAACGTGGCTGACCTAACTCCAACTGATACTTTTAATCCATTAAATATAACTGAACAGATACAAAGAGTATGGTCTGATCTTGAGAGTAGAAGAAAATGGGTTTTACCAGCATTTATTTCAATATCAATGGTCTTTGTACTAACAATTGCAACAAATACTTATTTAAACTACATGAGTAATCAAGAAGCTGTTGTAGAAGAGGCTGCTGTTGTTACAAATAACTCCAATGAATTGGTTGGTCTTTTACCTAATTTAATTGAAGTATCTACAAATACTTTTTATTCAAAATATGATGTTTCAAATGCAAGTGCAAATCTGCAACAGATTGAATCATCTTTACTACAGTATCAAAATAATTTACAAAGCAGAAGTGATATATCTGATATCAGTACAGTCAAAGCAAACTTAGATAATATATTTACACTTGTTAACGAGCTTGACCTAGTTCTTTCATATAGAATTTCAATTTCTGAAGTTCTAATTTATGGCGATTTACCAACCGAAGAAGACAGTATAGATATTGAGGAAATAACAAATAATTTATCCAATGTTATTGCACAAAGTAAAGTAAATATAGCCAGTTTGCCAGATATTAATGAGTTCGAAAATCACAAATCTCTTGTAAAGGATGCTGTCACAGCAGCAGAAAATTTACATGGTAGGTATTTGGGTGCTTTGAGAAATAATGAATATGATGTAGCACAGTCAATTTCTCAGGCAATCCTTTTAAATAAAGAGACTGAAACTCGTGCATTTAAAAATGCTTTACTGGAGTTTAAAGAAAAGTCACTTTCAAATTACACAAATTTTGATAATTTACCTTAATTTATAACTCTGCTACTTCTTTTTCAAAGTCAGAAGCATCAGAAAACTCTTTATAAACAGACGCAAATCGTAAATAAGCTACTTTATTGATTTCTTTTAAGTGTTTTAATACTGTTTCACCAATAAATTCAGATTTTACTTTTTTTCCACTCGACTTTATCTCGTTATGTATATTATCGACAAGTGTTTTTAACTTTTTCTCATTGATATCTAAACCACCAAAAGCGTTATCTACACCTTGATATAA
>CACKFQ010000020.1 GCA_902599555.1 uncultured Candidatus Actinomarina sp.
GTGATAATCATTCTGAGTATTATTGCTTTGCTATTATTTCTTGTTAATAATAAATTCAAAATTCAACAGCAAGAAGTTATTGAAAGAATTACAAACAATATCGATCACTCAATTGGGTATTATTCAATTGCACTGACATTTCAATTTACTTTTAAGAATATATTGACACCTGTCTGGACTGTAATAGTTTATTCCCATGAAAATCCACCTTTAAACAAGACAATAATTGAAATTAACGCTTTTAGTGGGAAAGTTATTACTGAACCATATACTGAAAACTTAAATGCTTGAGAAATATTTTAAAAATAGTTCTGAAGTTTTTGCTAAGCCATTTATAAAGATATTAAAATATTTAAATTTAAAACCTAATACAGTATCAATTTTAGGACTCTCTGTAATCATTGTTGGTTCTTATTGTTTTTATCTTAAAAATAGAAATCTTGGTATTGTATTAATTTTTCTAGGTAGTGCAATTGACGGTCTTGATGGGCCTTATGCACGAGAAATGAATTTAGTTAGTGAAAAAGGTGGAATTCTTGATTCTCTCATAGACAGAATAGGAGAATTAATAATTTGGAGCGTTGTTGGGATATCTTTCACCGATAGTGATATTGAACTGTTTACAATATTTACCATACTTGTTTCATCAAATTTAATTCCGTACATGCGAGCAAAATCTGAATATTTTGGATTACAAAATAAAAAAGGGTTAGCTGCAAGACCAGAAAGAGTTATATTCGCAGTGTTATATATGTTTTTTGATTTTAACTTTCTCTTTGTATACATATTCGCAGCTATTACATGGATAACAGCATTACAAAGATTTGCATATCTTTATCAACATTTATCAAAATGAAATATTTTATAATTAGATTTTTACATCGTCTTATTAGAAAAATTAGTTTACGTAAAATTTTGGTTTTATCCTATCCAATCGGATTCATATATTATGTTCTAACGCCAAGAAGTAATATCAAGCTTAATAAACGAAAGAAAAATATTACAAACTATTCACCATTGCTTGTAAAAATTAATTACGTTAAGTACTGGATTGAAACTATATGGCTATCTAAAGAAGGTTATGACTCCCAAATTTTTCAAGATGTCGAAATAATTAACGAGGATGAAGTAAAAAAATTACATAAGAATTTTGATTCATTCATTATTGCTCTGCCACATGTAGGTAACTGGGAATTTGCAATTCCAATGGGTAAACTTTTAAACCTTAAACTACTTGCCGTAGCAGAGCCTTTATCAGACACAAATATTCTAAAATGGTTTACAGACTTAAGAGAATCACTAGGTTGTAAAATTATATTAGGTGGAAAAGGTCAAAACACATATCAGCAATTGAGTAATCATCTTGATGATGGATACCATGTGTGTTTACTTGCAGATAGACATGTTGGTAAAAGTGGAATAGGTGTAGAGTTCTTTAATCAATTAGCAGCATTTCCTAAAGGGTCAGTTTCATTATCTCTAGAAAAACAAGTTCCAATAATTCCAGCTACCTTTTTAAAAATAGATAATAAATATAAACTTGTTTTTGGAAAACCTTTTATAGTTCCTCACTTTGAAAATGATGCTCAAAGCATTCAGCATGGATTGAAAGTGTTAAGTAAAGAATTAGAAAAACTTATACTATTAGATCCGAATCAGTGGCATTCAATTCAACCTGTCTGGACTAGTGAGTATTAAAGTACTTTTAGTAACTCCTTATTCATTTCATAAATATGGGGGAGTACAGAACCAGGTAAATCTTATGGAAGATTATTTGTCTTCGCATGAGGAATTTGAAGTTAAGGTATTTGGATATGGTAAAACAGAGTCACTAGATTCAAATAAAGTTTACAATATTCCATTTAACTCATCTATATCATCTGTATTACTTTTTCCAAATAAGAAATTGTTACGTGAATATATTGATTGGGCCGATGTTGTCCATGTACATGAACCTTTTGTGCCTATATTTTTTTGGAGACTACCTAAGAATAAGAAATACATTTTCACACACCATGCGTCATTAAGAGTGATTATTACCAATATATTAAGTATTGTGTATAAATTTTTTAGATATAGAAGCATAAGTACATATGTGAGTAAATCGGCCGAATCTAACGCCCTATCTTTAAATAATGAACCAGTATTGATTCCAAATATGATAAAAATCAATCAAAATATTTCTTTTAATAAAAGTCAAGGATATCTGTTTATTGGTCGTCAAGAAACTAGAAAGAACTATAGTTTTTTTGTAAAACTATCAAATCATAATCAATTTAAGAATAAATTATTTTATGCAGTTACAAATAAAGATAAATCAGATAAAAATATTACAATTTTTAAAAATCCTACTGATGAATTTAAAAATGAAATCTTTCGTAAAACCAATATTTATCTTGCTTTAAACACAAAAAGTGAAAGTTTCGGTATAACTCTTTTAGAAGCAGTTAATAATGGGAATCTTGTAATTACTAGTGATTTAAGTTCTTTCATTAATGTATTACCAAATTCTCATATTGTATATAAAAATAATAATTTTGATTCACTATGTAATGTGTTAACTAAATTAGATTCTGAAGATTTAAATTTCCTTTGGAATAAACAGTACAAAGATATACGTAAGTATGATTTAGAAGAAAATATGAAGAAGTTCATTTTATTATATTCAAACTTATGATGTAATATTAAAGATATGAAAATTGAATCTACAAAAAAAGTTAAAAAAGGCCTCGCAGAAATGCTTAAAGGTGGCGTCATCATGGACGTTGTAAATGCTGAACAAGCCAAAATTGCTGAAAAAGCTGGAGCAGTTGCTGTTATGGCTTTAGAACGAATTCCTGCAGACATTAGGGCAGACGGTGGAGTAGCAAGAATGTCTTCAGTAGGTGTAATTCAAGAGGTAATGGATTCAGTCTCTATACCTGTAATGGCTAAAGCTAGGATTGGACATTTCGTTGAAGCTCAAATTTTGGACTCATTGGGCATTGACTTTATTGACGAGTCAGAAGTATTAACACCCGCTGATGAGGTAAATCATATTAATAAACAGAGTTTCAAAGCTCCATTTGTATGCGGTGCTACTGGATTGGGTGAAGCTACAAGAAGAATTGCTGAAGGCGCTTCTATGATAAGAACAAAAGGTGAAGCTGGGACTGGTAATGTTGTGGAAGCAGTAAGACATATGAGAACTATTACTAATGAATTAAATGAAGTTATCGCATGTGATGAAAATGAAATTGTAGCTCTTAGTAAAAAGTTTCGAGCTCCTCTTAATGTGTTAGAAGAAATCAAAGAACAAAATAAACTACCAGTAGTCAATTTTGCTGCTGGCGGTATTGCAACACCTGCTGACGCTGCTTTAATGATGCAATTGGGATGTGATGGTGTTTTTGTTGGTTCTGGTATATTCAAGAGTGGTGATCCCGCTGAAAGAGCAGAAGCAATTGTAATTGCAACTACTAACTACAATGATCCGAAAGTTCTATCTGAAGTTTCCAAAGATCTCGGTGAACCTATGGTAGGCATAAATATTGATACATTATCTGAGGAAGAGAAATTAGCTAAAAGAGGTTGGTAATTGAAAGTTGGGATACTTTCATTCCAAGGTAGTTTTCTTGACCATTCAAAAAGTATTCATGAACTTGGTTATGAATCATTATTGATCAAACAATCTAAAGATTTAACATCTGTGGATGCTTTAATTCTCCCTGGTGGTGAATCTACAGCAATGAAAAAGATTAATCAATTTAGTAATTTATTAACTGATATAGATCAATTTATTAAGGATGGCATACCTACTCTAACCACATGCGCAGGAACAATACTTTTAGCTAAAGAAGTTATTGGTGGTGAAGTAACCATTCCAAATATTGATATTGAAGTTACAAGAAATGCATATGGTAGGCAGACAGAATCATTTGAAGGAAGTGTAAAGTTTTTTGAAAACGAAGATATTTATTGTTTTATAAGAGCACCAAAAATATCAAAAATATTGTCTGATACAGTAAATGTGATTGCTCAACATGATGATGAGATAGTTGGAGTTGCTCAAAAAAATGTTGTTTCATTAACATTTCATCCAGAACTGAATAATGACGAATATTATTTGAATTGGTTAAACGATTTTATTAAAGAAGGTAAAAATGTCCGGTCATTCTAAATGGTCTACTATCAAAAGAAAAAAAGGTGCAAATGATGCAAAAAGAGGTAAATTATTTGCAAAGTTAATCAAAGGAATAGAAGTAGCTGCAAAAAACGGTGGTACTGATCCATCAGCAAATGCATCTCTATATCAAGCAATTTCAAAAGCGAAATCCAGTTCCGTTCCTAATGACAATATTGAACGAGCATTAAAAAGAATTGACGGAAATGTTGATACTGGAGAAATATTCGAACTTACGTATGAAGGTTATGGACCATTTGGTGTAGCTATCCTAATTAACTGTCTAACTGATAATAAAAATAGAACTTCCTCTGATGTTAGAGCTGCTTTAACTAAAAACAACGGATCAATGGGTAATCCTGGTAGTGTTAATTATTTATTTGAAAGAAAGGCTATATTTCAATTCGACACATTCGATGATGAACTTATTGAAATGGGTATAAATAACAATTGTTTAGAAATTCAAGAAGATAAAAATTCATTAACGTTTGAATACGATCCAAAGGATTTTAAGTTAATTTATGAACTTTTCAACTCAAGCCCTTACACACCATCCAATGCTGAAGTAGCCTATATACCTTCTTCATCTATAAATTTAAATGCCGAGCAATTTACAAAAATAACAAAATTGATTGAGTCTTTAGAAGAACTTGACGATGTTCAAGATGTTTACGCAAATTTTGATATTGAAGAAAAAGAACTAGAGTCATTACTTTCTGAATAATAAAAAGTAATATTTAGATATGGTTAATAAAGCAAAAAAACAGGGAACTACGTACGAAACAAATATAGTAAATAGATTAAATAAAAATAATAAATTTAAATCACAACGATTTGCAGAAGGTGGATCGAAAGATTTAGGAGATGTCCAACTTTTCGTTGATGATGAAGAATATTTTATAGAAGCTAAATCCCGACAAAATTTAAACATTCATCAATCATTAGATAAAGCAATAGAAAAATCAGGAAGTGATAATACTGTTTTATTTTGGAAAAAGTTAAAAAAGAGAGATGGTAATTCTAGAAGATCATCAGACGGTATGCCAGAAGTGGTATCAATGTCATATGATTTATTTATTAAATTATTAAATAAATAATGCCTTTTGAGTCAAAGGTTTATAATTACAATCTTCCTAAAGAGTCTATAAACCAAACACCCTATAAAGATCCAAATTTATCTAAATTATTAATAGCTGACACAAAACAGATTATTGAATTTAAAGATATAAACTCAATAATAAAGAAGCCAGCATTATTCATTCTGAACAAATCTCAAGTACAAAGTGTAAGAGTTGTAAGTAAAAAAACCACTGGAGGAAAAATAGAAGTATTTGTTTTAGAGATTCAATCTACTTATATTGCTAAGTGTTTAATTAAATCCACCGATAAAAAAATCATTAATAAAAAATATAAACTTCAAAATTTTAACTTCGAAATCATAAGAATCCTAAATGATACATATGAGATTAAATTTAATGTTCCAGTAACAGAAATAATTAAAAGTCATGGTCAAATTCCGTTGCCTCCATACATAAAAGATGATTCTTCTAAGTATGAATATTACAATAACCAATTTGCTGAAGGCGGGTTTTCTGTTGCATCTCCAACGGCAGGTTTACATTTTTCTAATCAACAAATAAAAAAACTCACTAAAGAAGGACACAAATTTATTTTTATCAATTTAGATGTGAATATAGATACTTTTAAACCTATAACCGAAAAATATTTAGAAGATCACAAAATACATAAAGAAAATTATCAAATCAGTAAAAATGATTTTGAAAAAATTTTAAATGCTAAAAATTCAAATATCGATATTTATTGTATTGGAACAACATCATTAAGAGCTATAGAGTCTGCCTATGTAACTGGGGAACTTTCAAGTTCTACAGATTATTTTATATATCCAGATACAAAAATTAATATTCCTAACTATTTGATTACTAATTTTCATGCACCAAATAGTTCACTACTTTCAATAGTGGATTGTATATACGGATCTCATTGGAAAGATTTATATAATTTTGCTATTGATTCTGAATTAAAATTTTTAAGCTTTGGTGATGCAGTACTATTCAATGTAAATGAATAAAATTAACTTAAATACGATAGCTACAGATGGTAAAGCTAGAGTTAATGATGTAATAATTAATGGTAAATCTCTTCAAACTCCTACATTCATGCCAGTTGCAACAAGAGGTTCAATTAAATCTCTCCCTCTTAATTATTTAGAAAAAACTGATGTTCTTTTAGCTAATACCTACCACCTTTATTTAAGGCCTGGGCTTGATGTAATTAAAGAGTTTGAAGGACTACATAATTTTATTGGTTGGGATAATTTAATACTGACTGATTCTGGTGGTTTCCAGGGATGGTCAATTCCAAATAAGTTTTATGATGATGGTATAGAGTTTAAAAATATTTATGATGGATCTAAATTTTTTATGGATCCAATTTTGTCAATGGATATACAAAATTCTTTAAATAGTGATATCGCAATGATTCTAGATTCTTTAGTGGATATAGATAAAGATTACAACAATCAACTTCAATCAATAAATACAACAAAAAAATGGGCTGAGATTGCTCGTGAGTATCATTCGAATAATAATCAATCATTGTTTGGAATAGTGCAGGGAGGCAAGTATCTAAAATTGAGAGAAAAGTCATCTATCGATATGGTTTCATTAAATTTTGATGGTTACGCAATAGGTGGGCTAGCAATAGGCGAAACACCAGAGGAGAGAAAAAGCATAGTGGATTTTACTGTAGATTTTCTTCCAAAAGATAAATTAAGGTATGTAATGGGCTTAGGTGATATCGAAGGAATGTTAAATCTAATAGATTCAGGGATTGATATGTTTGATTGTGTATGGCCTGCTCGTCTTGCACGACATGGAAAAATAATTAATAAAGGTAAATTTTTTAATCTTAAAAATAGCCAATTTAAAAACGACACAGAACCTTTGGTTTTAGAATGCGAATGTTTTGTCTGTATAAAATATTCAAAAGCGTATCTAAGACATCTACTTATAAATGAATCAACTTCAGCATGGTCATATTTAACTTTACATAATATATTTCAGACTGAAAATATACTTTCCGAAGTTAGAAAAAGTATATTAAACTCAGAATTTGAAAACTATAAAGAAAGTATTATAAATGGATGATTTAATTGCTCTTCTACCGTTAGTAACAGTTTTCCTACTGTTCTATTTAATCCTTTATATACCTCAAAGAAGACGGCAAAAAAAGCACAAATCATACATTGAAGCATTAAAGATTGGTGATGATGTAGTTACTGATTCTGGAATATACGGTAGAGTTACAAATATAAAAGAAGAAAGTATCACACTTGTCCTTAAAAAAGGTGAAATCGAAATATTAAAAAGCAAAATACTTCATAAATAGATCATGAAACGAATCATAAAACTTTTATTCTTACCATTACTTTCTGCAGGTTTATTGTCTTATGTTTTTATGAACTCGATACAACCAAAACTTGGTCTTGATCTTCAGGGCGGTATTTCAGTTATTCTTACAGCAGAAGAGGATACTGAACCTGAATTAATTGAACAAGCTGTAGAAATTATGAGAACAAGAATAGCTGCATTTGGTGAAGTACAAGAACCTGAAATATCAATAAGTGGAGAAAACTCGGTATTAGTTCAACTTCCTGGACTAACTGATCAAGAAAAAGCTTTGGAAGCTGTAGGTACAACAGGTTTATTAACATTTAGACCTGTAATTAGTTCGTCAATGCAATCTGGTTATTCTCCTGCATTAACTATTACTGAAAATCCTGATGATCCAGAGAATCCTATTATTACTGCACTTCCCGGTGTAGATGAATTAACAGGATTATCTATAAATGATGACCCATCAACAACTTCTTTTTTACTGTCATTAAGAGATGGATTTCCAATCATATATGAACTAGGGCCAGCTGAGTTAACAGGTAATGATATTGATGATGCTTTAGCCGTATATCCCCAAAACGAATGGGTTGTACAGTTAAATTTTAAAGATGAATCAGCAGATAAGTTTACTGAGTTAACAAAGGTTCTCGCATCTAATATTGGAGACCAACGTAAATTAGCAATTGTTCTTGACGAAGAAGTAATTTCTGCCCCTCAAGTAGCATTCGACGTTAATCCAGATATTGGTATTACAGGTGGAACGGCATCTATTTCTATGGGAAATGTTGATCAAGGTGAATCTGCAAATAATCTTGCAGTCATATTACGATATGGTGCTTTGCCAGTTTCATTTGAAAGATCATCTATTCAAAAAGTATCAGCTACTTTAGGTGAAAATACACTTAATTTAGGTCTACAAGCTGGATTAGTTGGACTTATTATTGTAAGCATATTTTTATTACTTTATTATCGTCTATCTGGGTTAATAGCAATTGTTGGTCTAGCATCTTTTGGTGCTTTATTTTACTCAGTCATTTCACTTCTTGGTGAATGGCAAGGATATACATTAACACTTGCTGGTATTGCAGGTGTTATCGTTTCAATAGGTCTTACAGCTGACTCATATATTGTTATTTTTGAAAAATTAAAAGATGAATTAAAAATTGGTCGTTCTTTTAACTTTGCTACTGAAAAAGCTGTTAAAGAGGCTTGGAATACAATATTAGTTGCTGACTTCGTTTCAATCATTGCAGCTATCATACTTTACTTACTAGCTGTAGGGCCTATTAGAGGTTTTGCTTTAACTCTTGGATTAGCTACAGTATTTGATTTGTTTTATACAAGAATGTTCATATCAACTGCAGTACCTGTTGTTGGTAATATAACAGATAATCCAAGATTCTATTTTCCTTTAAATAGAAAGGATATTGAGAATGTTTAAAAGATTATTTTTAGGTACAACACAAATTGACTTCAAAGATATAGGTCCAAGATTTAATAAAATATTCGTTGTTGAAATGTTAATATTTGGAGCAATTCTTATAGCTTCTCTTTTTGGTGTTTTGTCATTAAATTTATCTGTTGATTTTACTGGTGGAACAACATATCAACTAGATACTGAATATTCTGATAATGATATTGCAGATGTTTTAGGCAACTCAATCTTAGAAGTTTCTCGCTATCAAACATTTGAAAACTCTAATACATTAATTTTTAGAGCTGTAGAGTCCTCACAAGAAAATGAGACAGAATTTTTAAATTATTTAGGTAATAAATTTGATGTACCAACTGGAGAAATAGATTTTCAAAGAGTCGGGCCAACTTTTGGTCAAGATATTACTGCAAAAGGAATTAGGGCATTAGTTATATTCCTTACAATAATCGCATTGCTCATTTCGTTAAGATATGAATATAAGTATTCTCTTATTGCACTAGTTGCATTATTACATGATTTATTGTTAACATTCTCAATTTATGTTCTCATAGGTCTCGAAATCACACCTTCAACAGTAATAGCGCTTTTAACTATTCTCGGTTACTCCCTTTATGACACAGTTATATTATTTGATAAATTAAGTGACTCACAAAAAGCATTTAAATTAAATAATTTAAATAAAGATGTTCTTAATAAAACATTCAATGAAGTACTGATGAGAAGTATAAATACATCATTAACATCTGCTATTCCTATAATTTCAATTATTGTCATTGGTAATTATTTAGGAATTGAAGGTAATCTTGCAGACTTCGCAATACCATTGTTAATAGGTATAGTCTCTGGTACTTATAGTTCCATATTTGTTACTGTTCCATTTTTATCAAAAATTATTAAATCTAAATAAATTTAGTACCATTAAGTTATGGCAACTATAAGCCCATCAAAAGAAGTAAATAAACTATACGACAAATTATTAGGTTACTTTAATCCTAAGGATCAAGCTTATATAAATAGAGCATTTCAATATGCCTATGACGGTCACAATGGTCAAAATAGAAAATCTGGAGAGCCCTATATTACACATCCATTACATGTTGCATTATATTTGTGTGAATTAAATTTTGATAAAGAAACGATTGCAGCAGCATTGCTACATGATCTAATAGAAGATACTGATATATCATATGAAGATTTAAAAAAGGAATTTGGTGAAGAAGTTGCTGATATTGTAGATGGTGTCACAAAATTAGATAAGATTAAATACAGCAGTAACGAAGAAGCAAAAGCGGATGCTATAAGAAAAATGGTTATCGCTATGTCAAAAGATATACGTGTATTAATACTCAAATTAGCTGACAGATTACATAATATTCAAACTATAGAATTTCACCAAGATTGGAAGCAAGAAAAGATCGCTAATGAAACATTGTATGTTTATGCTCCACTGGCTCACAGATTAGGTTTTCAATCAATAAAACATATTCTCGAAGATAAATCATTCAAAATTTTACATGCAAATCAAGATAAAGAAATAAAAGATATGATTACAGAGACAAATCCAGACCGTGATTCACAAATAGGGAGTGCTATTGATATTATAAAAACTCTTTTAAACGACAATTCCATGTCTGCTGAAGTATACGGAAGACCAAAACACAATTATTCAATATATAAGAAAATTGTGAATCAAGGACTAACTTTTAATGAAATCAATGATCTTATAGGAATAAGAATTGTTACAGATGATGTTAAAAATTGTTATACAATACTTGGTCTAATTCATGCTAACTTTCAACCTGTACTTGGTAGATTTAAAGATTTTATTTCAATGCCAAAATTTAATCTCTATCAAAGTTTACACACAACAGTGTTAACTAGTGATGGTACCAAGATGGAGATACAAATAAGAACACACGACATGCACTACAGAGCAGAATACGGTGTAGCGGCTCATTGGAAATATAAAGAAAAGCCATCAAACGATCTCACATCTTGGACTAATGAGTTATCAGAAATTTCAAATGAATATCCTGATCCAAATGAATTTTTACAACACATGAAACTTGATTTATATGAAAATGAGGTTTTTTGCTTAACACCAGAAGGAGATGTTATTGCTTTACCTCAAGGATCAACGCCAGTAGATTTCGCTTTTGCAATTCATACTCAAGTGGGTGAAAAATTAATAGGAGCAAAAGTAAATGGTAAATTAGTAAATTTAAGCAATCTCTTAAAATCTGGAGACACAATTGAAATACTAACTAGTAAAGATAAAGATAAGGGCCCCAGCAGAGATTGGTTAAATATTGTAAAAACCTCAAGAGCTAGGTCAAAAATCAAGCAATGGTATCAAAAACAAATGAAAAATGAAGATATTCAAAAAGGTAAGACTACATTGAACTCTTGGTTAGATGAAAATCCTGAAATATTAGAAACTACTTCAAAAGATCAATTAATGGATGAATTATTAAAAGATTTGAAATTACCCAATTTAGAAACGCTATATCAGAATCTTGGAAATGGTAACACAGGAATTAATTCAATAAGTAATAGGATTAATAAAATTGTATTTCCTGGTGAAATATCCGTTGACGAAGATTTATATTCTCCTGAAATTAAAGAAGACTCAAAATCAGATTTAGTAATTGTTGAAGGATATGATGACATAAAAGTTCGAATGGGTAAGTGTTGTGTACCCGTACCAGATGATGACATCCTTGGTTTTGTAACTATTTCTAATGGTATAGCAATACATAGATCTGATTGTTTAAATGTACAAATAGATTCTACAAAAGGTGAAAGAATAATTGATGTAAGTTGGGGATACACAGGAAATACAGGGATTGTTGTATGGTTAGAGATTGAAGCTATTGATAGACCTTATCTACTTAGAGATGCAACAATAGCTATTTCTGATAATGGTGGAAATATATTGGTAGCCAAATCTGTAACAAGTAGTAAGCGAATCGTTAACCTGATATTTCAAGTTGAAATAAGTGACAATGATCAATTGGATGCAATTATAAATGATGCTAAAAACATTGAGAATGTATTTGATGCTTCTCGGATATACCCGGGCAGAAAATGAGTTCTGTAATATATACATTTACAAGCTTCACAACATCAAATTCATATATAGTAAAGGCATTTAACGATGAGAAATGTTTTATAGTAGACCTGCCACCAGATTTAGATAATGTTATTGAATTTATTAAGAATAATAATCTAACCGTTGCTGGTGCATTGATAACACACGGTCATTATGACCACTCACTAGGTCTACCAACCTTTGAAGGAAAAGCATATATTAATTTAGATGATGAATTTCTAGCTAGAAATCCACAAGATCAAATTAGATCATTATTAGGAAATTCTTTTGAAGTAGGAGAGTACACAGGCGATTTATATTCCATTTCAGAACTACCAAGTGAAATTGTTAAAGTTCATAAAAATCCAGGCCACACCAAAGGCAGTGTCTCGTATGAGTTCCCTGAAGAAGGCTTGATATTTACAGGGGATTTTGTATTTAAAGATGGTATCGGCAGAACAGATCTATTTTCAGGCTCTATGGACGAAATGAAATATTCCATCAACAATACATTTCTAAATTTTAATGAAGAATATGATATTTTACCTGGCCATGGTCCTTCAGATAAGGTAAAAACGATAAAAGAAAATAATGAATTTATTAAGATGTTAATAGATGATTGAGCAAGTAAAAGGTACAAGAAATATCGCAAATGATGATTCTGCGAAGTTTTTACATGTTAAAAATATTTTTATTAATAAATTTTCTGATTACGGATACAAATATATCCAAACACCTTTGCTTGAATATAAGGAATTATTTGATAAATCTATTGGAGAATCTTCTGAAATCGTCACTAAACAAATGTATGAACTAAAAGATAAAGGTGGTAGGGATTTAGTTTTAAGACCTGAAGGTACGTCAAGTGTAGTAAGGTATCATGCAGAATTTAATAAAGATAATACAAGTAAATATTCTTATTTTGGATCTATGTTTAGATATGAGAATCCTCAAAAGAATAGATATCGAGA
>CACKFQ010000021.1 GCA_902599555.1 uncultured Candidatus Actinomarina sp.
AAAGAATTCAACTACGTAATTGACTTAGCAACCTATATGTACACATTAAAAAGAAAATATAAATATAAAAAAATTTCTATAGATGAAATCACAAACAAAAATGTTTTTTTACATTATGCGGGAAGTCATAAGCCTTGGTCCGTAGATGGAATAGTTTGTAATTTATCAGAGATTTATCATCACAATTTTAGAAAAATAAGTAATGATAAATATCATATTGTTCACAAACGTAAAAGAATATCAATAAATTACTTCATTAAAAATTTTATAAACCTAAATATTTTTAAAATAAAATATTTTTTTGGTTTTATGAGAGCCTTTTTTAGAAGCTTTTTTTAAAAAAAATATTTTAAGACCTAAAAGTAACTTAAAATATAAATTGTGTGTGGTTTCATTGGACAAATATCGAATCAGCCTTTTGACAACGATAGGTTGTTAAAAGCTAATAAACTAATTGAATGCAGGGGTCCTGATGAGTTTAGTAATTTCTGTGGTCATTTTTATGATTTATATAGCAATGATGACCCTTTACATTTTTCATTTATCTTTAATAGATTGTCAATAGTTGATCTTGGATTGAATGCTTCACAACCTATGGTCTCTAAAGAATTCAAAACCTCAATAATGTTTAATGGAGAAATTTATAACCATCAACAGCTAAGAAAGGAGATGGTTAATGATGATATTAAATTTTACTCTGATCACTCGGATACTGAAGTTGTATTAAATGGACTGTCTGCATATGGTTTAGATTTTTTAGATAAAATGATAGGACAATTTTCTATAGTTTTTCATGACAGTAAAAAAAGTCAACTCTATTTAATTAGAGACAGATTGGGTCAAAAGCCATTATTTTTTAAACATGACAGTAATTCAATTAAATTTAGTTCTAATTTAAAGTCTATAATTAAATTAGATTCAAAATTTGTTGTAAATAAAAATTCAATGAGTGAATATTTAAAATATAACGTAGTTACTGCACCAAACACAATTTTTGAAGACACATATAAGATAGAACCAGGTCAATATATTATTTTTGATTTAAAAGATAAAATCACAAAAGTCAAAACTAAAAAATATTGGAAACCAGACAAGTTTATTGGAAACGAAAAGTTTGAAGAAGATAAGTTTTTTGATTTATTTGGAGATGCTATAAAGCTTAGACAGATTGCTGATGTGCCATTAGCAAACTTTTTATCTGGTGGAATTGATTCAACAGCTATTGTAAAGTCTCTTTATGACAACAATGCAAACATAAATACATTTTCTATTGGTTTTGAAAACCAAAAATATGATGAGTCTGGGTATTCAAGAGAAGTTTCTAAAAAGTATAAGACCAATCATTCAGAAAAAATTATGAATATAAACAATCTTCAAACTTTAGTTGAAAAATCAATTTTAGCATTTGATGAACCATATTGTGATCCTTCAACAGTGCCATCCTTCTTGATTACAAAGGAAATGTCAAAACAGTACAAAACATCAATATCGGGTGATGGTGGTGATGAACTGCTTGGAGGTTACAAAAGGGTTAATCAAACTCTAAAAAAAAGAAATAAGCTGCTTACATTGCTTACCTTAATCAATAAAATATACCCAAATTATTTTGGAACTGGGAATAAGTTTATGAAATATTCTTCAAACAAAATAAAAGCTTATGAGTCTTACTTAGGAGATGAAAACTTTTTAAAAATTCTAAATTTAAAAACAAGAAATTTATTTGAAGAAAAGTATTTTACTAAAGATTTTGATTTGTATAAAAATTTGATGCTATATGAGTATAGATTCTTCTTATCTGAAATGATGATGTTAAAAATAGATAGAACTTCAATGGCCAATTCTTTAGAGGTAAGATCACCGTTTGTGGATCATAGATTAGTTGAATATATATTAGGCACAGAGCCAAGTTACCTTGAACCTTCAAGGCCTAAGAAAATACTAAAAGACTATCTAAAATCAGATTTCGATGACTATTTTTTAAACAGAAAAAAAATGGGTTTTGTTTTTGAACTTGAAGATTGGATTTATAGCAATGAAAAAGAAGTTAAAAAGACAATATTGAATAATTTATCAGATATTAGTATAAGTCAAACAAAACTTAAATTATTGTTCATTTTTAAAACAAGGATAAATGCCATTAGAATCTGGAAACTATATTTTATTGAAAAATATTTGGAAAGTTTATATTAAACTTTTGTAATCTTCAAATTCATTATTTGCCAAAGTCGTCAAAGAATTAGTTATATTTATTTGATTATATGTATTTTTTGAAATTTCTTTTAAATATTTTTGGTTATTTAAATTACTATAAAATACTTCCTTTAGTTGTAATTGGTTGTTATCGAACAAGTAACCGTTTATATCGTGTGAAATTAATTCAGCGTGATTAGATATATTTGATGCATAACAAACACAACCACTTGACATAGCATCAAGTAATGATTTTGGATTACCTTCAAAGATTGATGTTGTAATAAAGTATTTATAGCTACTCATGAGCTTGTGTAGGTCTTCAAAGTTCATATTATCTAAAAAATTAATTTTACAGTTTAATCTATCGCTAACATTTTGTAATTTGGGCTTTAAGCTTCCACTTCCAATTAAGTCAATTTCAAAGTCACTATTACTAAATGCCTCAATTAATACTTTAAAATTTTTTTGATATTCTAACCTTCCAATTGCAAGAATTTTATTTGAATATCTCGATTCAAAAGGCTTATATTTACAATCAATAACCCAATTACTTCTTTTAATAACTTTGCCTGTTTTTTTAAAATGTTTTTTTAAAAAAACTAAATCAGACTCACTTGTAACGGAATATAAATTTGCAAAATTAAGAGAGAATTTTGTTAAAAGTTTATACATGGTTTGTAATAATTTTGATTTTTTATCTAAAATGCTGAAATTATACATATCATATCCAGTCCGTATAAACAGTGGTTTATTTAGTAAAAATTTAAACAATACTGCTGTCCATGAACCAAGCAATTGGTTTTGTTTAATTAGATCAACATGCATTAACCTTTTTTTATAATAAAAAGGGACATAAAATGACTTAATATAGTTAATTACTTTATAGCTACTTTTTTTGAATTCTTCATAAATGGGTATTACTTCGAATCCTTGGCTACTGAGATTAAAAGTATGATCAATTGAATCTCCATAAGTTAAAAAAACAAAAGTTGCGTCATTTTTTTTATTTAACTCTTTATAGATTGATAATTCACGACTTAAAGTACCAGAGTCATTCCAAGATTTTAAAGAATAGTCGAAGGTAAAAAGTACCAAAATCTTCACAAATTAATCCTAGTAACTAGATAATCCTAAAAAAAGAATTTATAAAATGTTTTAGATAAGTATGATATCTTTATGGCAAACATAATTGACTTACCAGATTTTATGTTCAAAAATGTTACCAATAACGAAGGTAAATTTAAAAAAATATATTTATTTTTTAAGGGTGTATTGGTCGCTTCTTTGTATAAATTAACAAGTAAAAATTTATTTTGTTTTTTTATTAATCTAATCTTTAAAAAAGACGGAAAAATTAATTATGAAAAAGGATATTACTTCAAAAAATTAAGTGATAATTCAATAATCAGATTTCCCAACAAGAGAATAGATAGAGTTGTTTTAGATCACAAAGCTCATTTTAAATTCTTTCTGGAGACATATTGCCTATCCAAACTTGAAATTAAAAAAAACGATTTAATAATAGATTGTGGAGCAAATGTTGGTGAATTGTATTTTGCATTGAGATTTTGCAATCATGAATTTGATTATATTGGTTTTGAGCCAGATCCTGCTACCTATAAATGTCTTGAATTGAATCTCGATACAAAAAGCTCTCACTCATACATGGCAGCTTTATCAAATGAATCAACAACAAAACAATTTTTCTTGGATACTGATGGAGCAGATAGTTCATTGGAGTTTTTTGGAAAAAATAATTCAATGAATATTGAAACAGCAACCTTAGATAGTTTCGATTTAGAAAAAATTAAGTTATTCAAAATTGAAGCAGAGGGTCATGAACTAGAGGTATTACAGGGATCTGTAAGTACTTTAAAAAATATAGAATATATTTCAGTTGATTATGGACCGGAAAAAGGGCCAAATAATGAAACAACAATTGCATCAGTAATAAATTTTCTCTACGCAAATAATTTTACGATTATTGAAGGGTCAAAACATAGGCAAGCAGGTTTATTTAAAAATAAATTAATGTAGCTTTTTGTTAATCAAATAACTACCTAAATACATTTCTTTCTTCCCTTTTAAAATATTTAAAAAGCTTGGTTTAACTTCATCTGTTAAACCAAATGAATTATAGCCAAATTGATCAATGCTTAATAAAGACAACTTTTCTGAAATATACTTTGGATGATCAGATATTTTTATTTTATGTGTATGGTATTTTATTTTCTTTTTCACATCCTGATACCATGCTTCATAAGCTTCTTTATTTTCAGGACCACCTCTAGGTTCATAAGTATTAAACTGCCTAAACCATGCCCTTGCGAATCTTGCCCTGTCTTCTTCAATAATCTCTCTTGTTCTAAAAATTGAATCATATTGATAAATTGGATAATTTAGACTTGGTACATCTTGAGGTTTTATAAGTTTTCCATCTAGAGTTGCTAAACATAAGTCACCTCCACCGTTCAATTTAATATTTGGAAACTTTTTTTTATTTAAAGCAATACATAACCTTGTTTTCAATTGATATCTAGTTGAATTAAAGAATTGATACTGCGGAAATGAAACTGCAGGATAATCTTCAAATTTTTGTAAGGACATTTTAATTTTGTCAAAATCGTTTTCATGAAAAAAATAATCAATATCCATACGCAAGGCCCAGTCCCCATTTGCTTGGTTAAAGCCATTTTGAAATGTTTTTCCTATGTAATCCCAAGTAAACTCATACGGCCAGTCCTTGCCACTAACTATTACTTCATCAGCAAAATCTTCATAGCAGTTCATTGCTTCTTTCCATGGATCATTACGACTTTCTGGATTTGTAAATGTAGTGAAAATAGATATCATCTTCTTATTAAAATATTTTCTATTTCAATATTATATTTATCAAGTTGATAATTTTTTTTAATCAATTCAATGCCTTCTTTAATTAGTGAATTGTATTCATTTTTATCTAAAGCAAAAAATTCATTTAATGTTTTTACCCAATTATCTAATGAGTTATCTTCAATGAAAATAATATTCTCTTTATCAATAAATCTTTCTTTATCCCAAAAACCTTCAGTTTTTGAAATAATAACCGGTGTGCCACATGACATAGACTGCAGAGTTACACTTTGGCCAGATGGCTGAAGAGAATTTATCAATGGCACAATTGTAACTTTTGCATTTCTATAAAGATCTCTTAGCTCTAAATCTGATATTCCAGGCATACCCCAACTACCTTTAATTAATTTATAATTAGATTTTTGTAATTTGTCTTCCTCAATTAATTCACTAACAAAAACAAAATTTATGTCTGGTAATTTTTTTGTTAAATTTTCGGCAAGCTCATAATTTCTAAAACCATCATTTCCAACAAATAAAATATAATCATCTTTTTTGTTAGTTCCTTTGTTCCAGATGTTTTGGTCAACAGCAAATGGTCGAGCTAAAAATTTATATTCAAATTTAGGAAACCTTGCAATTGCCTCATTCATTTCACTTTGACTCAAAAATATAAAATTATCTAACGTGCTTAATAAAAGTTTTATATACCCCTTTTGAAAAAAATGTAAAAATTTATATTTGGGCATTCTCGAAAAAAGCCCCATCACAAAACACAAAGAGTTAATATTTTTATTTGTTTTTTTTGCTACAAGAAGCATTGGAAGGACAGAGCAGGCCATTCTGTTATTTGAGAAAACTAAAATATTGCTTTCCTTAATTCTTTTATAATTTAATTGAGACGTTAAAAAAGTCCAGTAAAGTGGTAGCTTTAATAAATTTCTTAGAGGTTTTTCCACAAGAATAAAGAATAATCTCCTTAATTTAGTTTTGTGTTCGGAAAATTCTATAATTTCTGTATCGGGATACTTACTTTTAAAGTAATCAAAACCGTAAAACATTTCTTTGGCATATTCTTCATTATTATTTAAACGAGATTTTCGACCACCTTGAAAAAAATAAGTAATTTTAGTGTCTTTTTTCATATTAAAATCTTTCATTCTCCAATTTCCAATTTATGTTTGTCCACTTTGAGAAATTATCAAAGTTATGCTTTCTGTTTGGAAACCATGGATAAGGTTTTACAATTTTTGAGTTTGACTTTCCGCCTATATAAGCAGCCAAAAAAGAAAATGTACTGTTACTAATTATATAATTTTCATAACCTAACATTTCTGAAAAAGTTTTTATTGAACTTCCTTCAAATGAATTACTATCGTAAATTTTATTAGCATTGCCGAACAAGGGGTTTTTATTTACCCAATCTATATCATCAGTAAATACATCAAAGTAAAAATTTTCAATTTCATTTGAAGCTAGAGATAGCGCTTCTGAATAGTATTGATTATTAAGTTCTTGATTGAGGTCAACATAATCAGTTCTTCTAACATGAATTAAGGTAGAGCCCTTGACAGGTTTACTATTCAAGTCTTTTTTAAATTGAGTTTGATTTGAAAGGACATTTTTAAGATATTCAATTGAAAAATTTAAATTTTCAGTATTTTGCCAATAACCATCAAAAATATTGAAATATCTTACTTGTTCCAAATTATAGTTATGACCTTTTTGATAATTTGAAATAGTTTTAATTTTTTGCATTTTATAAAACCATTTTGCAGTATTTTTACTAGCAATTTTAAAATTTAATTCTTTGACTGATAATTCAAGGTGTCTTTTTGTGTTGTGCTTTAATAATTCTTTATTCTGATAAAAATTTATGTCAATATAAACATCAAAACCTTGAACTTTTAATAAGTTGCACAAACTAAGTTGAAATAATTGGTTTCCTAACCCACCTTTAATAATTACAAGTGCTTTCTTTTTAAACATTTATTTATTTTGTGTAATTTCTACCATCAGCATGAGTTCCGTCATAATATATAAGAGGTTTTTCAATATATATACTGTCTGAAAGCTGATGTAAACCTTTCCAACAATCATAGTCTGCCCACCTTGGCAAACCCCTAAAGCCTCCCAAGACTGAAAACAATTTTTTTTCTACAATTACACTCGAGGTTATAAAACAATTGTGTATTTCAGAAAATTTATCGTCCCAGATTTCTGGAAGTTTATTATTTTTTATAAAATCTGTATTTCTATATAAATACTTAATATCTTCAATATATTTTTCAGAATTATATAGTAAATATTTTTTTTCTGAGTTAAATTTGCCTTCCCCGTAATATCCTTCAGTTGATGAAAATCCCAATCCATACTGAAACATAACTTCTAACTGGATTTCTAGTTTTTCTGGCATCCAGATGTCATCATCATCAAGAAATGCTAAAAATTCACCCTCTGCTATTTCAGTACCAAAGTTTCTAATAGACCCTGGTCCAAATCCGATCAATTGTTTTTGATTTTCACGTAAATTTACAACTTTTGTTTTTTTATCAAATTTATAACTATAGTAATCTTTCTCTTCAGATCCATCATTTACGATAATTATTTCATAATTTTGATAAGTTTGAGATTGAACACTCTCTACAGCATTCAATAAATATTTGAATCTATTGTAACTAGGTATTATTACTGAAACTTTAGGAAAACTATTAATAGAATAATTTATTTTTCTTTTTTGAAAATCACTCATTTGTATTCACCTACATAATTTTAAATTTAAAAATATTATTTCTTTAAATTATTATTAATAAACCAACTTTCATACTTAGAGTAGTCACTAAAAGCTTTTGTATAACCATTATCAGTAAGTAGTTTATCAATCGAATCTTTGTTTTTAGTATTGTTATGCTCTACTGTTATACAATTAAATGTGTATGAAGAAAAATCAAAATTTTCTAAAATCTCTAATTCACTTCCTTCAGTATCTATAGAGATGTAATCAATAATTTTTGGTGAATTATATTCTTTCAATAAATCATTTAACGAAACTGTTTCAAGTTTATAAATATTTGTTATGTTTTTTCTAACCAAACTGTGCTTATCGGAATTTTTATAATTTGATATTGTTGAATACATTGGCTCATCAGTTTCTATAAACTCTAAAATTTCACCTGAGTTTTTATACACAGGTCTAAAGTCTAAAATTGAGGTTCTATTTTCTTTGAGACTTTTCTTCCAGACTTTTGCTGGTTCTGATAATATACCTTCCCAATTAAATAGTTTTTCTAAAAGATATGTATTAGAGAAATGAACTCCACTCGCAGCTCCTATTTCTACAAAATATCCATTTTTTTTTAGATTTAAGATATCTAAAACAAAAATATCTTGGCTAATTTGTGATTTACTGTGCTCAACAATTAAACCTAAATCTTTTGTATTTTCTATTTTTGTATTTGTCAGAATAAAATTTAATTTCGAAATTAACAATTTTTGACTATCGATAAATTGTTGATTTTTTAAAGCACTTTTAAATTTTGTAACTCTTATTCCCAAAATCTTGAAAAATAAATAAATTAAATTTTTCATCTATTAACACTATACTTAAGCGTTGATAAATTAAATAGTTTTTATTTTTTTGATATGAATGATACAAACAACCAACTTTCTAATGAATTAAATCAGTTTCAAAACATATGGCATGGAGGCTACTTTACAGGTTATTCCGATAAAAGAAATCAAAAAGGGTTAGAAGAATATCTTAAGAATAATCTCTCAGGAGATACTCTATTAGAAATAGGCTGTGGTGGTGGACAGTGGAGCAAATTAATATATGATCTTAAAATATTTAAAAAAATTCATTGTATAGATGCGCTTTCAGAACAACACAATAAATTTTGGGAATTTGTTGGTAATAATGCCAAAGATAAAATAATGTATACAAAAGTCTCAGACTTTGAATTAAGTTTTTTAGAGGAGAATTCTATTGATGTTGTCTTTAGCTACGATGTATTTTGTCACATATCCTATTCAGGAACAGATGCTTATTTAAAATCATTAAGAAGAGTTTGCAAACCTGGTGCTAAATTAATTTTAATGTACGCTGATGCAGAAAAATATTTAAACAATGAACCTGAAAACAGATCTCACGTTATACGTTACTTACCAAAAAAAAAGTTTATTTATAATTTTTCTAAAAAAACCCTCATAAGAGACGCAATAAAAGATTCCGACAGCAATCCAGTTGAACCTCGTTGGTTTTGGATTGGTATAGACCAATTTGTTAAACTCTGTCAAAAGTACGAATTTACGATAATTAATAAAGATTTAAATATAGATAAAACAAATCCAATCACCTTGTTTAAAAAATAAAAAATTATAATGAAAAAATATTTTTTAACTTATGGAGATAAAAATTTTTACCTTTCAAAAAAACACTTAATTAATTTAGCAAAAAGAAGTGATTTGTTCCATCAGACGATCGCTCTTGGCTTTAATGACTTAGACAAAGAATTTGTAAATACATATTCTTCAATTCTTAAAGTAAGCAAAGGTGGTGGTTTTTGGATATGGAAACATAGGATAATTAAAAATCTTCTTAATGATATAGCAGAGAATGACATAATAATTTACTGTGATGCAGGGGCCAGTTTGAATTTGAATAACAATGCACTTAAAAGATTTAATGAATATATTGATATTCTTCAAGATTCTGAATATGGTAATTTTCGAATGCAATCTGAAAAACAATTCAAAGAAAACCAGTATTCAACCAAAGAGATTTTTAGATATTTTCAAATAAGCCCTAATTCAGAAATTGGAAACTCCACGCAGCTACAAGCAGGACATATGATTTTTCAAAAAAATCAACATACAAAAGACATTATTAATGAGTTTGAAAAAGTTTTAATATTTGACTCCGAATTAATAACTGACAAATATAACGACAACGGTCAAATCGAGGGATTCGTTTCAAACAGACATGATCAAAGTATTTTTAGTCTTTTGACTAAAAAATACGGTGGTGTAATTATAGAAAACGAAACAGAATTTAAACACAGACCTGATAAGCAATATGACTTCCCTTTTTTAAGTGTAAGAACCTATGGTCATGGCATTAAGGACTACATAGACTTTTTATTATTAAATCGTTCAAGATTAAATGAAACAATATTTTTTGATGAATAGATGTTAAGAAAATACTTCTTTTAAGTTTTTGTTAAAGACTTCGTACGTCAGTTTATCCAAAACCACCTCAGCCGGCCTAAACTGTTCTAAGTTGTTTAAAAAGTAATCGTAGATATCTTTTAGTTCATCAAAAGTGTTTACTTTTACACCACATAACTTGTCCCAGACAGTAACGCTAGTTCCTGAAAGTTTAAAATTATCAAAATAATTAACTGTTTGATCCCAAACTAAGAGTGGTATGTTTTGCCCCATAATTTCCTGGATTCCAAAACCCTGCGACTCTGAGCAGGAAACTGTTATTGCGAATTTACTTGTTTTTGCTATTTTTTTTAGTTTTTTGTTATCATATTTT
>CACKFQ010000022.1 GCA_902599555.1 uncultured Candidatus Actinomarina sp.
AATTTATTTTGAATTTTGGTCTTTTATTGCTGATCTTTTTGAAAATTTTTATAAAGAAAACTATGAAGAGTTTGATGACGTATATTATCTAGGAGAATTAGATGATGTTAAGGATGTATATCAAGAACAAGGTTTCTATGATTTTATAGAGAACGAGAATTAGTTTTGTAACAATCTCTTTTTAACATGAACTGTATATAGATAAATAAGATGATCATAGATTGAGTCAAAATATCTTTTAGTTTCTAATTTTGAGAAAATATTTGTATTATTTAATCCCCTACATAGTTTTAATAAACTATTACTAAGTTCCGCAATTGACTCAGGAGATTTCTCAGATTCGCTGTATAGACCTTCTATTATTTTTCCTTCAACAACAGTCTCGTCATCACCTTTAGAATCAATAAAAATATCTCCAATAACATTTTCTCCGTGATATTCGGCATTTAAAATAGAACGCAGGTCTACTAAAAAATCCTCAATTTCATTTGGCAAGATTTTTCCTACTTTGTCTAAATTAAGTAATATCCCCACCATCCATCGAGAGTCGTTAAGAGGTTTTCTCGGTATAAAAATTTTATAATTTGTATTTGTTAAATTAATTTCATTAACAATTTTTTGTAATATCTTTCTATTATCAATTTCGTATTCTTTAAATAAGTTTTGAAGTATTTTTCTCAAAATAGTGACAAGAATATTCCAAAGTTCATCATTGTTTGCGATATCAGAGTATTTTTTTAAATGACTTTGCTCATTTTTAGATAGATCTACTTTTATTCTTTCATTTCTAAATTTAGATATAAAGTTTTTGAAATTTGATTTGAAATCATAAACATTGTTTTCTCTATTTAAAAAGTCTTCAGCCCACTTAACTAGCAGATCTTTATCACCAATCTTTGAATCTATATATGAAATATTATCAATTTTTATTGCCACATTAAATTCATTCGCAGTTTTTTTAACTTTGTTAATATACTGATCTGGGTCGCTTTCAAAATCGAATAGCAGATCTTTTTCTCTTAAAAATCCTTTTTCTATACTTTGAGTATTAATTGTTATTTTTCCGTCGTCGTCATAACTTATTTCTACATTTACATCTACATCTCCAGTATCGATTTCGTGGCTGAGTACTACCTGAGTGTCATTATTAAGCAGATCTTCTGAAGTACTTTCTAATATAGTAAGGACAGCTTTTCTAGATTGGCTAAAAAATGTCTTAACATTTTTAGCCGGAAAAGGCTGTCCTTTTGATAGTATCGGTGAGAACACTAAGTTATCCCTACTTCCTTTAAAAACTTTTAACCCCACACTGTGCTCTAGACATTGATTAAAGTGAAAATCTTTAATAATTTTTAATTTTATAGCCGCAGCCTGAGCGGACCCTTTAGAAACAGCAACCAAGCTATCTTCAAAGCTAGTGTTAAAGTATTTGTTTTTAAAAAGGTTTTTTAAAGTTTTTCTTATAAAAGGTATGTTGCTTGTTCCTCCAATTGGCACTACTACATCTATATCCTTTAATTCGAATCCATTTTGATCAATAAGAGATCTAATTGTTCTAACCAAAGTATCTACATCTTCTGAAATCCAGTCTTCGAGCTGAGACCTACTTATTGATATTTTTTTATTTTTAAAATTAACAACTGTTTGTTTATTGTAACTAAGATCTATCTTTGCATTTTCGCATAAGTCTCGAATTAGCAACTCTTCCGCGTCACTTGTAGACTCAAAGTTTTTTCTTACATGTTTATATATCTTCTTATCAATATTGAGCCCACCAAATCTTTTTAATCCAGCAACCCCAATTTCTTTAACTACTCCATCATTGTTTTTTAATAATGCAATATCAGTCGTTCCTCCACCTATATCAACAATAAGAATATTTTTTTTCGTTTCGAACTTTTCAACAATTCCTAAAGCAGCAGCACAAGGTTCGCTTATTAATTGAACTACATTAAACCCTATCGTCTGAGCAGCAATTTTTGTAAGACTTCTTTGGAGACTGTATGAATTAGCTGGAACACTTATAATGCAGGGAATTGAAGTGTTTATCTTTAGTTTTTTGAGTTCAAAAAAGATACCTGCAAATATCCCTAAAGCCGCCCAAATAGGTTTTTTATGAAAGCCTCCACGAAATATCGGAATATTGTATTGAAGCAATCTTTTGGAATTATCCCAAATTAAATCTCGGTCACAATCTACTATTTCTCCGCCAAATTTATATGTCGAGTCATTACTTAATCCAAATTTAGAAGGAAACAAGGCTCCATCACAAATCTTTTTCAAATTGGGGTCTACATGATTAGATATAGGTAGGACTTCTAACCCTCTTTTTTTTGAATAAATAGAAACACTACAATTAGATGTTCCAAAATCAATACCTATTACAGAATCAGCCATCAGAGATTTTTTCGGCAATTCCTTTTATTAATAATTTATTTGTTAAAGAGTCTAAATAAGCAGAACGTAAAACTTGATTTCTAGCCCCTTTTGTTATAGTAAACAGTTTTTCATTGCCTTCTACTTCTTTTATTTCAACAATTTTTAATTCACTATAAAGCCTTTCAATTTTATCTTTAACTTCTTCACCATTAAGCTGATTAAGTTCTGAGTGCAATTGAGAAACTTGAGTAAGTATTCCAAAGTAACGATTAGAAATTTTTTTATTTAAAAGTCTTTTTTGTAGCACACAAATATATTAATAGCTCCAAAGAGGGTTTTCTAAGTTCCAATTAGTTTCATTACCCCAAGTATTTAAATATGTAACTTCATCCACAGGATTTCTATCAGCCACACCCCATTTGCCTAATGGATAACCAGCAGTGATTACGGCATCAATTTTCCAGCCCTTATCATTAGGTATATTTAGAATTTCAAAAGCTTTTTCTGGTTTAAACATCCCGAGAACAGTAGTTAAACATGTCCCAATTCCATGTGCTCTACCTGCAAGCATAATGCTCCAAATAGCTGGATAAATCGAGGATCCTGTTGGATCATTTCTTGAGAGCACAACAAACATAGCTGGTACTTTATGAAAATTTTCAGATAGCCATGCAGCTGACTTACTAATTCGAACAACTTGTTCAGCTTTTTCATCATTTGGAACGTTGGACGCACCCATATCTGCACTTCCTCCATAAAATTCTTTTACATAAAAATCCCATGCTTCTCTGTAGGAATCTCCAAGTTGATTTTTAATTTTTTGATCAGTGACGACAATAAATTTCCAGCCTTGACGATTAGAGCCGCTGGGAGCTCTTATTCCAGCATCAACCATTTGTTTTAATATATCTTCTGGAATGGGATCTTCGCTGACTCTGCGCATTGCCCTAGTTGTATATAAAGCTTCGAATACATCCATTAAACAATCTTACTAAGATAATATAAATGGAAGACAAATTATTAAAAGAAATAAAAAACAACGTTGGGTATGTTTGGATAAATCGCCCAGATAAAAAAAATGCTCTAGATGCCGATGTGTGGTTCGGGTTACCAGAAGTTATAAATGAACTAGATTGCGATGATGAGGTCAGATGTATAGTAATTGCAGGTAAAGGAGATTCATTTTCTGCTGGGATTGATATAACTATGTTTATGTCAGATTTTCAAATCAATGAAGACATGTCATCCACGCCTAGTGATAGAAAGAAACTACAGGCTCAAATAAAAAAAATGCAAGACTCTTTTACTGCATTATCAAGAACTTCCGTACCAGTTATTGCTTTAGCCCATGGTCACTGTATTGGGGGAGCAACCGCTTTAATATCAGCATGTGATATTAGAATTTCTACTGTAGATGCAAAATTTTCAATCGGGGAAACAAAATTAGGACTAGTTGCAGATGTCGGTATTTTACAAAGAATGCCAAAAATTGTGTCTAAGGGAGACGTTCGGGAACTTGCTTTCACAGGTCGAATATTTGATGGAGAACATGCAGAGAAAATAAGGTTTGTAAGTAAAACTTACGAGAATTTTGAAGACTTATTTAAAGCTGGTGTAGAGCTAGCCGAAGAGATTGCAAGCAACGCTTCAAGTATTGTACAGGGAACTAAACAAGTTCTTGATAAAGGTGAAGATTTGACAACTGATCAAGCATTAGATTTTGTTCAATTGTGGAATACAAGTTTTTTATTAACGGAGGATTTAAGAGAGGGAGTCACTGCCTTTATGGAAAAAAGAAAACCTAAATTTAATTAATTTTTTCAAAAGCAGAGATAGCAAATCTGTCAGTCATTCCTGCAACGTAGTCTACTGAGTTAGCTATATCGCTTTGATTTTGAACATAATTTTTTGGAAGTTTATCTGGATTCTTTTCGTAATAGATTACTAAGGCTTCAACGATATTCTTTGCTTCAGATCTTTGAGATAAAGTTTCTTTTCTTAAATATACTTTATCAAACATAAACTCTCTTAATTCATTCATCACATTTAAAATTTCTTGGTCCATTTGTAAACTACCACCTGAAGAAGCCTTGAAAACACCTGATATTAATGAATTGATCCAGGTCTTACCTGGGGAACCTAAAACAGATGTAATGCTTTTAGGTATATCAGACTCTTTTAAAACATTTGCTCTTATTGCATCTTCCACATCATGAGAAAGATAAGCAATTCTATCAGCAAATCTACAAATTAAACCTTCAAGAGAAAAAGGGGGTTCTTCATATCTCCAAGGATGTTTTTCAATACCATTTATAGTTTCTTTTGTAAGGTTAAGAGGTTCTATTACAGACAACATTCTCACAGAGTTTTCAGAGTGGCTCCAGCCACCGTCTAGCATATCATTTAATACATCTTCACCAGTGTGACCAAATGGTGAGTGACCTACATCATGTCCTAAACAAATTGCTTCGGTCAAATCTGGATTTAAACCTAATGTTTTAGCAATAGATCTACCAATTTGGGTCACATTAAGTGTATGAGTCATTCTTGTTATAAAATGATCTCCATCAGGGTTTATAAAAACTTGTGTTTTATGTTTTAATCTTCTAAAAGTTTTTGAATGAATAATTCTATCTCGATCTCTCTCAAAACATGTTCTGAACGCATCTGGTTCTTCATCCACGTATCTCCCTAAAGAGTTGGAGGCAAAAGTAGCATTGCTGGATAGAGTAACTCGCTCATTCTGCTCTCTCCATATCCTATCTCTAAGGATAAATGAATCGTTCATACAACTACTTTACAAGTTGTAGCTCTCTAGTAAAGAGCTTAATTCCATCCAGTCGTTTAAATCTTTTGTTCCAGAAACTGGTCTATTATAAGGTCGAACAAATCTAAGAATTAATTTTTCAGGTACATGTTTAACAAAGTTTTCTAACTGATGAGGCGCATCATCAATATATACATCACAGTTTATGTTCCATTTATCTTCAATAAAATGAATTTCTTTAGAAGGAATTTTATTTTCTCCTAACCAAATAAGTGTATCGTGAATTGACCACCATGGTTTAGAGGACAAGATTACAATTTCATGACCTGCCATGGACAACTCAATTAGTACCTCAACTGCGTTGTCGTATGTTCTTAAATTTCTAAATATAGAAGAACCATTAAAATCTTTTGCCCAATTCCAAAAATCAATTTCTTCCTCAAAGTGAGTGAGAGGTTTTGATAACCCCCATTCAGTAATATCTTTTTCTAGAATTTCTTTACCGAAGTCTTTTTTGTATTGAGATGTCCATCCGTGAGTAAAGTCTGCGACAACCCCATCTAAATCAACACCTATTCTCATTTGACTTAGTCTAATTGTATGATGCATTATGGAAAGTAAAAGATAGTAACATTTATTTATATGCAAGAAGCACTTTACAGAAAATATAGACCCAGCTCTCTAGAGGAGTTAGTTGGTCAACCTGATGCTGTGCAACTTATTAGTGAACAAATAAAAAATAGTAACTTGAGTCATGCCTACTTGTTTTCAGGACCACGAGGGGTTGGCAAAACTTCTTTAGCACGCATTATTGCAACAACAATTGGATGTGATCCAGTATTTGATATTACTGAAATAGATGCAGCGTCTCACAATAAAGTAGATGATGTTCGAGAGCTTAACGATAGTGTTAATTTTATTGCAAGTAGTCCAGGAAAGAAAAGAGTATTCATCCTAGATGAAGTGCATATGCTCTCCAATGCTGCTTCGAATGCATTTTTAAAAACTCTTGAAGAACCACCCGAGCATGTAATTTTTATACTTGCAACAACTGAACCAGAAAGAGTCATCGAGACAATTAGAAGCAGAACTACACAGATAGCATTTAAAAGAATAAAAAATACTGACATTATAACTTCACTTGAAATGATTAGTAAGGCTGAAAAGATCAAGTTATCTAAAGATGTTTTAGAGTACATTGCCAATCAGAGTGATGGTTCATTAAGAGATGCCATTAATCTTTTTGAACAGACTTTTTCAACCTTTGGCAATAAAGCTACCATGGAACAACTTTATAGTATTTTAGGAAAGGTTACGATAACTGATTTACTTCAAATATTAGAAGCTATGGGAACTCAGGACACTGCAACTGTTCTCAAAGTGCTAAGAGCAAATTATAAAAATGGATTACAGGCAATTGATATCTTAAATTCAATAACAGATCTTTTTAGAAATTTATTTTACTTTAAGTATCTGCCTGAAGATGAAAACTTCACCTCATTAAGTGAATCTGAAAAAGAGTTAATTAAAAATTGTAATGATATTATTTCTGCAAAAGATTTATCAAGAATTTTAGATATGCTTGATGAGATTAATCAAAGTATCAAAACTTCACCATCACAAGAATTAAAATTAGAACTATTTTTAGTAAAACTTATCAAACCACAATTGGCGACGGATATTAAGTCTGTGAGTAGAAGAGTTGATATGCTAGAAGAGCATGGTGTAACAGAAAAAATTTCTGAAAAACAACAAACATCTTCAGATAAAAAAAAACTAGGTAATGAAAAAGTAGCTAAAGATAAACCAACAAAAGAGAATACTAAGAAACCAATTGTTAAAAATGATATTGAGAACTTCGATGTATATTGGCCAAAAATTCTAGAAGAGGCCAAGGCGATTCTTACACCAAGAAAATACTCTTACTTAACACTTGTAAAGCCTGAGGTTATAGATTCAAATAATTTAACTCTATATATAGATAGTGAAAACGAATATTTGATAACTGAACTTCGTAAGTCAGATGAAATTATTGAATTAATTAAATCAAATGTTACCCAGAAAATGGGAGTAGAAGTAACTGTTGCCATTCAACCGCATGAAGGGCTTCAAAATAATAATCAAACAAGTAAAGATGTACAAAGTAACATTAGTGAAATTTTTGATGTTGAGAGTATTGATTAATTTTCTTTAAGATTTAATTCACTTAACGCAACTGTTATTCTTCTTGAGCCTTGATTTTGAGCACTTTTACATAATTCAATAAAGCTCCTTAACTCACCAGTTCGAAATTTCTTTAACTCATCACCAGATTCAATTTTTGTGTTTCTTTCTCTTTCCAATAGTTTTATTTCTATCTCTTTTGCTCTAGCAAGGTAAGTACTACTAACCTCGAATAAAGTATCTACTCCATCAGCTATTGGTGGATTGATGTGTCCCATAAGAACATCAATGTACTCTTTTATTTCATCGTGCAAATCTTGGGCACTAGAGAGACCTTTTTTTAATGGAAATTTTTGCATTATCTTCTTTTAGCTATATTAATATACTCAAAGTTTAGCAAGCTTAATGAGACAAAAATCACTACAGGTATAAGTAATATGCTAAAAATTAAATTTAAT
>CACKFQ010000023.1 GCA_902599555.1 uncultured Candidatus Actinomarina sp.
ACCTTTTACCGCTACAAATTGGAGCGCGTGATGTTGCTTTTCCAAGGCTAAATGCTCTTTCCTTCTGGATATTTATTTTCGGAGGAGCATTTTTATATTCTACATTTATATTTGGTACTGCAGGAGCACCAGAGGGCGGATACTTAGCTGAGGAAGTTGGTTGGCTAGGCTCAGCGCCTAACGGGGGTTGGTTTGGCTATCAACCAAATGCAGGTATGAAATACTCCCCAGGGACTGCCATGGATTACTGGGCTATAGGGCTACAGATACTTGGAATAGCTTCTTTAATTTCTGCATTCAATTTTATTACAACCATTATCAACATGAGAACTGAAGGTATGCGGTTCATGAGAATGCCAGTATTTACATGGATGACTTTTGCTGTCTCTTTTTTGCTTGCATTTTCTTTACCAATAATTGCAATAGCACTCTTCTATGTAACATTTGATAGAAAATTTGGAACTACGTTTTTCTTAACAGAAGGTGGAGGTGATCCAATTTTATGGCAGCATCTTTTCTGGCTATTTGGACATCCAGAAGTTTATATTCTAATCCTGCCTGCATTTGGAATTGTCTCGGAAGTTCTTCCAACTTTTTCAAGAAAGCCACTTTTTGGTTATGCTGCAATAGTTTTTGCGGGATTTGGAATTGCGTTTATAGGCTTTGGAGTATGGGCTCACCACATGTTTGCTTCTGCGATTAGCCCAGTTGCTCAAGCTGGCTTTGGTTTATCAACAATGGTTATTGCTGTCCCAACAGGTGTAAAAATATTTAATTGGCTTGGAACAATATGGGGAGGAAAGCTAAAGCTGAATACCCCAATGCTATTTTCGTTAGGTTTTATAGGTATGTTTGTAATTGGTGGATTGAGTGGTGTAACTCACTCAATAGTTCCAGCTGATACTCAGCAAACAGATACCTACTATGTTGTAGCTCACTTTCACTACGTTTTATTTGGTGGAGCTTTGTTTGGAATTTTTTCAGGACTTTATTATTGGTTTCCAAAAGTTTGGGGCAAAATGTATAACGAGTCGCTTGGAAAGATACACTTTTGGCTAATGATGATTGGTTTTAATCTTACTTTTGGACCAATGCATTGGTTAGGGCTTCAAGGTCAGGTAAGGCGTACCTGGGTATATGCAGAAGAAACAAACTTACAATTCTGGAATATTGTCGTAACAGTCGGGGCTTTTATCATAGCTTTGTCAATTATTGTTTTCATGATCAATTGGATTTTCTCAAAGAGAAACGGAGAAAAAGCTCCATTTGACCCATGGGATGCAAGAACATTAGAGTGGGCCATTCCATCACCTACACCTGTTTGGAATTTTTCAACAGCACCTATTGTTAAATCGCTTGATGACTTCTGGCACACTAAATATTCTGAAGATGAAGAAGGCAGAGCAGTTAGGCGTGAAGAAGCTGATCAGATACTTCTTGAACTAGAAGAAGATGGCCTAAACCCTAGTGAACATATCGCTTTACCTAATCCTTCATATTTTCCGATTGTCTTAGCATCTGGTCTGCCATTTTTAGGGTATGCAGTTATTTATAAATCTATTCCATTAGCTTTAATTGGTACCGTGTTGTTGCTCATAGGAGGATTTGGTTGGGGAACTGAACCTCTTGAAGAAGAAATCCATATAGACTCAGATGAGTAGCTCTCACTCCTACCCCCATGAACCTACAGGTGTAGAAACAAGAAAACTTGGTATGTGGGTATTTTTATCCACAGAAATATTATTTTTTGGCACATTAATTACCACCTTTATGATATTTAAAGGAAGCGACTTTCCTGGAATGAAATTAACAGATGTGTATGATATTCCATTTACATCCATTAGCTCTTTTATTTTGTTAATGAGTTCATTAACTATGGTGTTGGCTCACAATGCATTAGAAGCAAATGATCAAGAAAAAACAAGAGTATGGCTTCTAGCAACAGCAATGTTAGGTGCAGTATTTTTAGCAGGACAAATATACGAATTTACAGAGTTTTATCATAAAGGTTTTGAGCTTACTACAAATATCTTTAGTTCATCCTTTTACGTATTAACTGGCTTTCATGGATTGCATGTTTTTATCGGTGTTGTCTTACTTTTAGCATTGTGGGGAATTGGTCAAAGACAAAAAGGGTTAACTCTTGAAGGTGGAATGAATCTTGAATTCGTTGCGCTTTATTGGCACTTTGTTGACATTGTCTGGATAGTATTGTTTACAGTAGTTTACTTAATTTGATATGTCCGATAATCACATAGAACACCCGACTCCAAAAAAATATGTTCAAATAGCAATCGTACTTGGTGTTTTAACTGCAATTGAGATAGCTCTTTATTACACAGAAGACATTGTTGGTGTTTTCACTGATCCACTTTTGATATTTTTAGCAGTAGGAAAATTCATAATTGTGGTGGGTTGGTTTATGCATCTACGTTACGAAAATAAGACAATTAATAGGTTCTTTGTTGGCGGTATGATCTTAGCTTTGATACTTTTTACTATCGTCATGGTCGAAAGAGCTTCAGCGAATTATTTTTAGGTTTTAAATGCAGAACTTACCTTGGCATCCTCACTATGACGTATGGGCTTTGATTGTAACTCTTGTAGTATTTTTTGAATTTACTACTAATAAAGAGCATCTAAAAAAACCTAAAAGAAAAACATGGTACTCGGGCCTAATAGCACTCTGGATATTCACTGATTACCCAATACATGATATTGGAGAAAAATACTTGTTTTGGGTTCATTCTGTAGAACACCTTGTTTTGGCTTTAGTTTCCCCTCCTCTTTTATTAATGGGTATGCATAGGGACATGAAAGAGCTTATTTCAGTTAAACCATTTATTAAAACTTTAAAAATAACGTCTAAACCTGTAGTTGCTTTTTTTATGTTTAATTTTGTAATGGTGGGAATGCATTGGTCCTCTGTTGTGAATCTAATGGTAACAAACACTATTGCACATTTTTTTATACACTCGATTATGCTTTTGGTCTCATTAAACATGTGGGTACCAGTAATAGGGTTTAATGATGAAATTAGGCCAATAAACTCGGCTGCAAAAATAGGATACTTGTTTTTACAATCATTATTGCCAACAATACCAGCAAGTTTTCTAGCTTTTGGTACAGAACCACTTTATTCAGCATACGTCATGAGTGATAACATATTCAGCATTTCAGTAATTAATGACCAGACATTGGCAGGTTTGATATTAAAACTTGGTGGAGGAATTATTTTGTGGATTTCAATCCTAGTTATTTGGATGAGATGGTACCAAGATGAAAAAACGTTTGATGATGTAGTGAGAAACAACTCAAATGACTAGAATTATATAGATTTTATTATGGATGAAAAATTAGTAGATCAAATTAGCTCAAGCAGTGGTATTCCTCAAATGTTGGTATCACGGTCTGCACAAGCAAGGGCTGAAGCATCTGGGGTTTCTGTAAATGATGTTCTAAACAGCTGGACTGGTGGTGAGGCTATCCAAGCAGCACCAGCTAAAGAAACAGTATCAGAATCACAGGTAGTAGTCGAAGACACTCCTACTCCAGTAGAAGAGCAAGTAGATGAACCCGTTGAAGTAGAAGAACCTGAAAATCTTGTTGAACAAATTCAAACAGCAGTTTTAATAAAAGAAGACTTGCCACCTCCTGTAAGTATTAGTCAGAAATTATTAAGGTCTTTAAAATTTGGATTGGGTTTTGGAGTTATAGCTGGATTTGTCCAGGGGCTTCTTTCAAGCTCTTATCTCTACGATGGACTAATACTCGAAGCTGAAACACAGAAGTTAATAGCAGAATACGATGCTGTGTCATTTGTTATAATCATCTCACTTTCTACTAGCTTTCTTGGAATACTTAATTCATTGAATGTTAAAAAGTTTTTGGATTCAAATTTTGATGGTTTTGGCATACTTACTTCTGATAGAGAATCTGTATTTACTGGTGGGGGGCTAGGTTTAGTCTTAGGTTCCTCAACAGCATTTTTTATAATTAATAGCGTTGGGCAAACAATAGAACCTGTTCTTCCTGATGATCCGGTAATAAATTTAATCACAGTTGGTAGCGCTTTTTGGAGGGTTGTAATCTTATCAACTTTTGTTCAAGCTACGATCTCTACCTTGACAATGCTACTTGGTGTTCCTAAAGGGCTTGAAGATTTTGAGGATTCTGAAGCTCAAAAAATACGCCAGAGAATTGTTGGCTCAATCGTGATTCCATTGGGATCAATAGTTGTTGGTGGTCTAATTGCGGTTGCTATTGCTCAAGTATTTTTAAACTTTCATGAATATGCACCACTATTTGCATTAATTATTTCAGCTGCAATTTTACTTTTTGCAAGTGTAATGAGTGCAGCTCCTAAGATAAAAATTACAAGAAGTGAAGTTCTTATTGCGTCTGCTGGTGTGTTGACTCTTATTGTTATAATTGCTAGTGTGGCTGCAAGCCAACACTAAATTTATGAATCAAACTTTTAACCAAATTGAAACTGTAGAAGAGTACTTATCATCTAAGAGATGGTCTGATATAAAAAGAGATTACTCTGTGGATGATATTTGTTCTTTGAGACCTTCTTTTAAAGTAGAGCACTCTTTATCTGAAATTGGGTCTGAACTACTTTTGGATCTTCTTTCTAGAAAAGACTCCTGGGTTTCTGGATTGGGAGCAGCAACAGCACAACAAGCTCTTCAAATGTTTCATCTTGATTATGAAATAATTTACGTAAGTGGTTGGCAAGTAGCAGCAGAGAGCAACATTGGAGTTAATACTTACCCAGACCTATCACTTTATCCATCAAACAGTACTCCAAATTTTGTGAAAAAAATTAATAACACTCTTCTGAGAAGGATGGCAGAGCTGGATAAGAAAAAGTTACCTCCAATTATTGCTGATGGGGAGTCTGGTTTTGGTGGAATTTATAATGTATACGAACTTACAAATCAATTTATAGATTCTGGAGTATCTGGAATTCATTTTGAAGACCAACTTGCTTCTGAAAAAAAATGTGGACATGTTGGTGGGAAGGTTGTAATCCCTACACATGAATATATTAAAAAACTTAATTCTGCAAGGTTATCATCTGATGTTTCAGGAGTTCCAATAATCATTATTGCTAGAACAGATGCAGTGAACGCAAAGCTAATGACATCAGATTTTGATGATAGAGACAGTAAATATCTCAGTAAAAATAGAACTTCTGATGGGTACTTCTTAATTGAAAACAACCATGAGATGGCGATAACAAAATCACTTAACTACGCTGATTACGCAGATGTAGTATGGTGCGAAACTAACACTCCAGATTTAGGCTTTGCAAAAGAATTCGCTGATGAAATAAGAAATTCTCATCCAAATAAAATTCTTGCATATAATTGCTCTCCATCATTTAATTGGTTAGATAAATTTACTAAAAAAGAAATTGAAAACTTCCAAAGTGAACTTAGTTCATATGGATATAAATTACAATTTGTCTCTCTTGCCGGTTTTCATTCATTAGCAAGTTCAATGTATGACTTAGCATCAAAATACAAAGGTGGAAATATGAGTGCAATCTTAGAACTTCAACAGTTTGAAAAAGATTTGTCAAAAGATGGTTACACAGGGATCAAGCATCAACAAGAAGTTGGTGGGAATTACTATGAAAGAATTGGTGAAGCCTTACTTGGAGATGAATCAGAACTACTTTCAAAAAAAGACTCTACAGAGAGTACACAATTTTAATAGAATATAAAAATGACATATTTTAAAAACAAAACAGTAATTATGAGCGGAGGCTCACGTGGAGTAGGTCTTGAAATAGCAAAGGCACTTGGAAAAGATGGGGCAAATATTGCAATTTTAGCAAAAACAACAGAACCTCATCCGACTCTTCCAGGAACAATTTTCACCGCAGCAGAAGAGATTGAACAAGTTGGAGGTAATGCGCTGCCAATAGTTTGTGATATTAGGTTCGAAGAGCAAGTAGAGGCTGCTGTAGAAGAAACTGCAAGCAAGTTTGGTGGCATTGATATTTGTATCAATAATGCAAGTGCTATACACCTGACTGACACTGTCAATACCCCAATGAAAAGATACGACTTGATGCACAATATTAATGTACGCGGAACTTTTATGTTAAGTCAAAAATGCATACCCCATCTTAAAAATGGAGATAATCCACATATTTTGACGCTCTCTCCGCCTCTAGATATAGATCGTAAGTGGTTTGGTATAACTCTTGCTTATACAACAGCAAAATACGGAATGTC
>CACKFQ010000024.1 GCA_902599555.1 uncultured Candidatus Actinomarina sp.
TTTCTGTGAAGACTTAATTTTAGAAGAAGGTGATATATGTGAAGGCCCATTAACAGATGATGAGGGTAATGACTTTTTTGAGTGGGATGAATATGATGAAGATGTTTACTTAACCGATGGAAGTTATAAAGTTCAATACCTTTACACAGAAGACAGCATGAAACTTGCTGCTACTGGCATCAACTTAAGCAATATGGTTATTTCTAGTATTCTTGTACTTCTCTCAGGTATTTTCTTTTTTACAAAAACTCGAAAAAGAAAACTTCTTTCAGAAATAAGAACTGTAGATTCAAAAGATTTAGATAGTGTCTACAAAAATCTTTATAAGTTAAAAAAACAAATAGAAAAGATATTTAAAGAAGAAGTGAGAGTAAACATTAATTTAGACTTAATTAACCCATATGGTGTTGTTCAAGATCAAGTTTCTGACAGAATTAATAACATTAATAGTATCGCTGCAGAACTAGATTATACAAAAGTAGCTGTTATTAATTTGGTGAGGCAATTTAATGACTTAGAGGAAAAATTAACTAAAGAGATTTTACTTGAGCGTATTGAGCTTATCTCTTCAGGTATGTTCAAAATTATTTTTACAGGTCAAAAAATCACAACACCGATTGAAGATAGTTATGTGAAAGTTAAGAAGTTATCTAAAAAAAGAGTTAGAAAACCAAAAACATACTCAGCAAAATACACTCGACTCTCTCTTGGCTTTTCAAGTATTTTAATCATTGCAGGATTAGGAATAGGCATATATGCAATGCAACAAGTATATTTTACAGACATACAATATCAGGCTTCACAACAAGCCCTTGAGCAGGTCTATACAGCTGCTGATGATGATGTCGAAATATCTAGAACACAACAGCCAAAAATTAATGAAAGGCTCCTATCTATATTTAATGATGTTCCAGTATTTGAATCACTAAGCGATACATTGTTAGACAACATTAATGCAAATGCTGTAGATTACTCTCCAGATGTATTTGGACAATTGGAGATAGCATCAATTAATTTAAGTCAATTTATAGTTTCAGGAACTGATGAACAAAGTCTCGAATTTGGACCTGGACATTATATGCAAACCGCACTACCCGGTACTGGTGGAAATGTTGGAATTGCAGGACACAGGACAACATTTGGGGCACCATTTGCAAAGTTGGATCAAGTACAAATAGGGGATGAGTTAATACTTACAGTCGATTCTAAAAAATTCCACTATGTAGTTGATGAAGTAAGGATCGTTGAAGCAATTGGTGGCGAGTATGTTCTCTATAATCGTGGTGATGACAGATTAACATTGACAACTTGTCATCCACGGTACTCAGCAAAACAAAGACTTGTTGTTACAGGAATTTTAACCAGAATAGAAGCAGCTAATTAGTTTCGTTAAAATAAGGATATGGAAGCTATGTCAATAGACGGAAGGTCAGTTAGAGCAAAAAACATATACGATGAAGCTCATAGAAAGCTAGTAAATAGCGCAATTGAACTGTTTAATGATCAAGATGTTCCAAATGAAAATATAAATATATCTTTGATAGCTAAAAATGCTGGAACATCAGTAGCCACTGCTTACAACCATTTTCCAAATAATTTAATTGATGTTTTTGGTTCTATCTTCAACATAGGATTTCAAAAAATTGTGGACTCTGTAACAGAATTTAATAAAAATAATCCAGATCCCTATGATCAGTTACAAGCCTATGTCACGATACAAACAAATATTGCAGTTGAGTTAGGTAATGCAGTACGTGAAGCATTTTATGAATTCAGAGAGCTTTTAATTAGCGGAAAATGGATACAGGGTGAACCGTATTTATTTTTGATGAGTATATGCGACGAGTACGCTAAAAAAGATAGCGACATAGACGCTACCTCACTCGCAGATGACATTTTTGTACTCTGGAATGGATATATTTATTTATGGATGAGGTATAACCCTAATTTTGAAATTTGGTCTAAATTTACAGACGAATGGCTTGTTCAACAAATGAGTAAAATCGTTGACAAGGCAATTTTTCTCCAAAAGTAGTTAATGAAGAAATTTTTATTAATACTTTTTTTCACTTTATTTATCAGTGCTACACCAGATTCAGAAAATCTAAATATAACTATTGAGAGAAAAGAAGAATCCACAATTGTAATTAGTTGGAATGTTTTATATGAAGAATTCGACACAATTACTCTAAATATATTACACAACGAAAATATAGAGACCTACGATATTCCTTTAAGTGAAGGATCTATCGAGTTATGTTGTTATGAAAATGAGGTAAGAGTAACAATAAATGTTAATGTTACAAAAGTAGTTCAACTATCTGAAGAGGATTGTGCAGCGGATAGTTGTATAAGTTTTGAAAGGGAAGAGTTTCAAAACGAAACATCCATAGCAGCTATCCCAACAACAACTACCAGCACAACAACCACCACTACAACAACAACTACTACCATTCCACCTCCACCCCCAGAAAGTACAAGCTTTCTCAATATAGAAATAACAAATGAATTAATTACTTCTATTCCACTATTTGATGATATTGATTTAACGGATCAAGAAAAAAATAGTATTGCATTCATCATGACGACTGTGATAATTGTCTTATTTTATTTAGTACTTTTGCTTCAAGAGTGGTTTAATAAAATTCTCACAGAATATCGTGTTAAATTTTTTAGAAAAGACAGTGACATATCTAGTAAGTCTAGATTATTAAACTATTTTAAAATTCTCTTTGCTCTAACCATGACAGCATTCTTAATAGGCTATGTAGAAGAAGGAGCCTCACTTGTACTTGATTTGGAAAATTTAGCAGTATTTTTAGCAGCTTTTGTGGGACTGGTCTCTGTTACATTTTTCTATGAAGGAGTAGAGGGGTTAATTGAAAAATTTATATTTAAGCAAAAAGTTAGGTTTAGATGGGCTCCTCAAGCAGTATTTTTTGCGTTAATTTCAACACTAGCTTTTATTTACTTCAAGATGCCTATTGGTTTCATTTTTGGCTTCATTGCTTCAAGTTACATTCTTAACAAAAGACCAATAGCGAAATTATCACCAAAATTTTACTCATCTATAGTTTTGAGTGTTGTTGGGTTTGGATTCTTTTATCTAACTTCACTGCCAGTGATTCTTGACTCTACAGTCTTTACAGCAATAGCTGCTATAAGTTATTTAATGTGCATAGAAGGAGTGTTATTAAAAGCACTACCGGGTGGGGGAAATGAATTACTAGAGTCATTGAACGATTCAACCGGTCCATACAAAGTCTTCCCATTACTTTCATTTTTATTGGGCTTGTGGTTGTTTATTAGAATTTTGATTGTTTCTCCCGATAGTGAATTTTCAAATCTTCAACAAGATTTATTAAGTATGGGTTCATTTTCATTAACTTTTGGGCTGATGCTTGTAGGATATATGCTTTCAATTCTGATTATCGGTTTTTTTATTAAGGTTAAAGGCAAAAATGAATAGCAAATATATATTATTTTTTGTCATGTCATTAGTTATTGG
>CACKFQ010000025.1 GCA_902599555.1 uncultured Candidatus Actinomarina sp.
GATCATTTAATTTCAAATTATTATTTTTTTTATTTATCCAATCTCCATAAGCTGAACAAACTTTGCATTCGTTATCTATAAATATTTCACTCATCAGAATTAAATTCCATACTTAATGAATTAACACAATATCTCTCACCGGTAGGTAGTGGACCATCATTAAATACATGACCAAGGTGAGAGTTGCAAGATTTACAATTAATTTCTGTACGAATCATACCGTGAGAAAAGTCTTTTTTTCTTGTAATCTTATCAGCTATAGAGGCAAAAAAACTTGGCCAACCAGAATTTGAGTCATATTTTGTTTCTGAATCAAATAATAGATCTTTACAAACAACACATATATATGTACCTTTTCTCTTTTCATTTAAAAGCTCACCTGAAAAAGGTGGTTCTGTACCGCAGTTTTGAGTTATTTCTATCTGTTCATCTGTAAGATGATTTTTTTCTATAACCATGTTTTAATTTAAGCAGGAATTAAGTATAAGTGTGAAAATCTAGAATCAGTCGTTTTTACACTTTCTTCAATTTTTTTATTTAAATCTATAATTTCCAAATCTGTAAATGAATCAAGATAATCTACTTTTACAATTCCAAGATATTTATCTGTACCTATAGACACTATCTTAATGCTATTTACGTCTTTGACTCCTTCTTCTTTCGATAAGGCATTTTCAACAATTTTATAAGCATCTACATTTACAGTTTCACCTGTAATCAAATGTTTCATTTCGTAACCTAAAAATATACCTGAAACCATTAAAAGTATTCCAATCGATATTGAGCTTATAGCATCATAAATTGAATTATTAGTAAAGTAAGTTAGTAAAGTACCAATTAGAGCAAAAATCAATCCTAATGTAGCAGCAAAATCTTCAACAACAATTGCGATTAATGGGCCATCGTTTGATTCTTTAAGTAATTTTAAAATTGGTTTTTTTTCCTTGTTTCCTCTTAGTTTTTTGACAGCTTTAATTAATACGTAAGTTTCTAATATGATGGAGATTGAAAGAATTGATATTGATATATAAAGATTATCTAACTCCTTCGGATGACTAAGAGCTTCTATACCGTGTTCTAAAGATACCAAGCCACCAACTGTAAATATCAATACCGCTACAACTAATGTCCAAAAATACTCTTCTCGTCCTCTTCCAAGTGGATAAAGTTTAGGATTACTTTTTTTTGTTTGTTTAATACCAAACCATAGTAAAAATTGATTGAAAGAATCGACAAATGAATGTACAGCTTCTGAAAACATGGCGCTTGAGTTGGTTATAAATGCTACAAAAGACTTAATTAGGCCTATAAAAAAGTTCACAGAAAGAGCTAGAAAAACAGTTTTTGATGAGTCTTGTTTAGCCATTTAACCAAGCTCTCAAGTCCTGGTATCCACCAATTCTTATATCATCAATAAAAACTTGTGGTACAGTTTTTACGTTTTCGCCAATATTTTTATAAAATTTAACTCTTTCAGTATCATTAGAGAGATCGAATTCTACAAAATCAATTGAGTGAGCGTTTAATAAACCCTTAGCTCTATCGCACCAAATACATTGATCTTTAGTGTAAATTTCTACTTTCAATTATTTTCAAATGTAGTAAAAACTTCATTAGTAGTTTGAGTAACTCTAATAAATGTTGTGCATTTTGGAAGGTCTTTAAGAGTTTTTGCACCTACATAAGAGCATGCTGATCGAACTCCCCCAAGAATAGCTTGCACTGTGTTATCAAGAGGTCCTTTAAATTTTAATCTAACTTTCTTTCCTTCTGGTGCTCTGTGTTCTGCTAAATCTCCATAATAAGTTTGCTGAGCTTTTGTAGAAGACATTCCATAAAAATCTTTGTATTTAACACCATCATCATCCTCAACTAATTCACCACCAGACTCTTCATGTCCAGCAAACATACCGCCTAACATAACAAAGTCTGCTCCAGCACCAAAAGCTTTTGAAACATCTCCTGGAAATTTACACCCACCATCAGCCATAACGTGACCACCTAAACCGTGTGCGGCATCTGAGCATTCAGAGATAGATGAAAGTTGTGGATATCCAACTCCAGCAACACTTCTCGTTGTACAAACTGAACCTGGACCTATACCAATCTTTACAATATCTGCTCCAGCAAGAATTAAAGCTTCTGTCATTTCTCTTGTGGCAACGTTACCTGCAATTATTATTTTATCTTCAAAAGTTTCTCTATATCTTTTAACAGCATTTATAAAATCTTCTCTATATCCATTAGCAACGTCTATGCAAAGGAATTTTATATTATTATTTAATTTAAAAATATCCTTTGCAAGTTGCATGTCTTCA